>NZ_JBFBAX010000002.1:0-383836 GCF_040682395.1 Streptomyces sp. NPDC051207
TGGCGCGTCCGCGCCGGTCCCTTCACGGCCCACCGATTCCGCGCCGTTCCGAGGACGGACACCCCCCGGCGCGGCCCCGCCCCACCCACCGAAGGCAACGCGCTACCCGCACCCCCACCCAACCCGCACAGGCCGCCGCAGGCACCCCACCCGCACCCACAAGGCCGCCGCACCCCCGGCACCCACCGGACCACCGCATCCCACCCGCACCCCGCCCAACCCGCGCAGGCTTGCCGCAGGCACCCCCGCACGGCTCACGCCCCCGCGAAATGCTCCCGCACCAGCGCCCGCACCACGTCCAGGTCCCGTGCGATCAGTGCGTCCAGCAGTGCCGTGTGCTGGGCCGCGTCCGCCACCAGGTCCGCCCGGCCCCGGGTCGTCGTCCCGCTCAGCACCGGCCACTGCGCACGCCGGTGGAGGTCCTCCGCGATCCGGAGCAGCTGGCCGTTGCCGGCCAAGGACAGCGCCTCCCGGTGAAACGCCCGATCCGCCTCCGCGTACGACGCCGCGCACCCCGACGACGCCGCCCGCACCGTCGACTCCGCCAGCGGCCGCAGCTCCGCCCACCGTTCCACCGGCACCGTCCGCGCCAGCCGCAGCATCACCGGCACCTCGATCAGCGCCCGCACCTCCGCCAGCTCCGCCAGCTCCCGCGCCCCCCGCACCACGACCCGGAACCCCCGGTTCGGCACCACCTCGACGGCACCCTCCAGGGCCAGCTGCTGCATCGCCTCCCGCACGGGCGTCGCCGACACCCCGAACCGCTCCCCGAGCACCGGCGCCGAGTACACCTCCCCCGGCCGCAGCTCCCCCGACACCAGTGCCGTCCGCAGCGCGTCGAGGATCTGCCCCCGCACGGAGGACCGCTGCACCCGCGGCACCGGCTGCGCACCGTGCGTGTGCTCACCCCGGGCAGCGGCCGGGCCGCCCCCGGAGCCGCCCCGTACCGCGGCCCGGTCCACGTCCGCCGCGCTCGGCTGGGCGGGCACCCGCAGCGCCCCGCCCGCGAACCCGCCACGCCCGGCCGCCGACGCGCCGGAGGCCTCGGCAGAGCCCTGCACACCCTGTGTCACGGGTCCTCCTGCGAACTTGTCGGCACTTGGGGTCATTGCGGCGGGATGTGACCCGCCCGTGAGCACGATAAGCGCACACGCCGCTAGTTCAAATCCCCACGATCTTCCCTGCGGTCCCCCATGACCTTGACCCGGATCTTCGATAAGGTAAGCCTTACCTTCAGCAGGCCTCAGACGTCACGGATCGGTGGTCCCGCATGCCCGTGTCCCGTTCGCCCCTCACGGACGCGTACACCCGCCTGACCGAGGCGTTCCCGGGCCTGGCGATCACGGAAGAACCCGCCTCCGCACCCCTGCCCACGGGCGACGGCTGGTTCCGCGCGGCCGACCTCTCCACCGACCCCGCCGCGCTCGACGCCTTCCTCGCCCGGGACGACGCCCAGATCCTGCGCGACTACGGCCGGCGCGCCCGCCCGGACGTGGTCGCCGGCTTCGGACTGCACCGCTACGCCTGGCCGGCCTGCCTGCTGATCACCGCCCCGTGGTTCCTGAGCCGCCGCGTCCCCCGCTACCCCGTGACGCACGTCTCGTACGACCGCACCGCCCCGGGCCTGTCCGTCGGCCGCATGGCGGTCCGGCCGACGGACTTCGCCTGCCTCCCCGGCGACCCGGCGGCGGCGCTGCCCGGCGCCCGCGTGGTCCCCGACGAGGAGGCGCTGCGCGCGGAGGTGCGCGGCGCGATCGCGGAGCACCTGGAACCGGTCCTGGCCGCCTTCGGCCCCCGTATGCGCCGTCGCGGCCGGGCCCTGTGGGGCATGGCGACCGACGAGATCGTCGAGGGCCTGTGGTACGTCGCGCACCTCTTCGGCGAGGAGCGGCGGGCGATGCGCGAACTGGAGCTGCTGCTGCCGGGCGCGACGAAGCCGTACGCGGGCGCGGCGGGCTTCCGGGAGCTGACCGGCCCGGACGGCGAGTCGCTGCCGACCCGGGACCGGGCGAGCTGCTGCATGTTCTACACGGTGCGCCCCGAGGACACCTGCGTCACCTGCCCGCGGACCTGCGACGCGGACCGCGTCACCAAGCTCCTGGCGACGACGGCCGCCTGAGGCACCGCCAGGTGCCGTGCCCGGCCGTCACCACTCCGCGGGGACCGCTAGGATCATCGTGAATGAGATCACCGCGGGCACGGTGGCCACCACCACCGGGCGTCCCATGGTCACGGCTGCTTCACATGTTCCTCACCAACCGCAGCAAGTTTCCATGGAACCACCCCTACGGGTAGTCTTATTCGAACTCAACTCCCGCCCCTCAAGCGGCAGTTCGAGCAGATCGCTGCCCTGGGCATCCCCTTGCAACTCCTTGGCGGCCTCTTGCCCCGAAACCCCCTGAGGGCCGGTGGGTTTGGGCCACTATGGCGGGCGTTACGCCCTATCCCAATGCAAGGGACCCCCAGATGAGACTGACCGACATATCGCTGAACTGGCTGCTTCCGGGCGCCGTGCTGCTCCTGGGCATGCTGGCGGCGGTGGCGGTGCTCGCGCACGGCAAGCGCTCCTCGGGGAAGGACACGAGCACGGAAGACTCGTGGGAGCGCAGCGAGGAGCGCCGCAGGCGCAAGGAGGCCCTGTACGGCACCGCTTCCTACGTCCTTCTTTTCTGCTGCGCGGCGGTGGCCGCGGCACTCTCCTTCCACGGCCTTGTCGGCTTCGGCCGGCAGAACCTGAACCTGTCCGGCGGCTGGGAGTACCTGGTGCCGTTCGGCCTGGACGGTGCGGCGATGTTCTGTTCCGTGCTCGCGGTGCGCGAGGCCAGCCACGGTGACGCGGCGCTCGGCTCCCGGATACTGGTGTGGACGTTCGCGGGTGCCGCGGCCTGGTTCAACTGGGTCCACGCGCCCCGTGGCATGGGCCACGACGGCGCCCCGCACTTCTTCGCCGGCATGTCCCTGTCCGCGGCGGTGCTGTTCGACCGCGCGCTGAAGCAGACCCGCCGGGCCGCGCTGCGCGAGCAGGGCCTGGTGCCGCGTCCGCTGCCGCAGATCCGCGTCGTCCGCTGGCTGCGGGCGCCGCGTGAGACGTACAAGGCGTGGTCGCTGATGCTTCTGGAGGGCGTGCGCAGTCTGGACGAGGCGGTCGAAGAGGTCCGCGACGACAAGCGCCGCAAGGACCAGGAGCGCATGCGCCGCCGGGAGGCGCAGCGCATGGAGCGCGCCCAGCTGAAGGCGATCAGCAGGGGTCACCGCGGCTTCCCCGGCCGCGGCGGACGCCACGTCGAGGTGCAGGTGGAGCGCGAATCCGACCGGGTTTCCGCGGAGCCTGCCATATCGGCTTCATCGCCGGAGCAGTTGCCCGTACGCTCGCGTCCCTCCCTGCAGCCCGTGCGCAGCGGCTCTGACCCCGTGACCGTGGACCTCACGGCGGAGGACGACACCATGGCCCTGCCGCGGCTCGACTCCCTGGAGCGCAAACTCAAGGACTTGGAGCAGCAGTTCGGCTGAGCCCGGGCGGCTCAGCGGTGACCTGCACGGCTCCGGGCGGCAACGAGCACCCACGGGGCGGGGCGCGGCCTGTACGGGCCGCGCCCCGCCCCGTTGGGCATCCTCGGCCGGGACCTCGCGGCCGAGCGGACGTCGTCCCACGCCAGCGTCCCGGACGGGCAGGCCCGGACCCGGTGTCAGGCGGCGCCCGCGTCGAGTTCGAACCACACGGCCTTGCCCACGCCGTGCGGCCGGACCCCCCAGGCGTCGGCGAGGGACTGCACGAGGACCAGGCCCCGGCCGTTGGTCCGCTGCGCACTGTCGTCGGCGTACGGTGCGCACGGCCTGGGCCGGCCGGTCACGAAGTCCCTGACCTCCACGCGCAGCCCGCCCGGCCGGACGGTCGCGGTCAGCACCGCGTCGTCGTCGGTGTGGACGAGGGCGTTGGTGACGAGTTCGCTGGTGAGCAGCTCCGCTATCTCGGATTTCCCGGGCCGCCCCCACTGCCGTAACAGCTCGCGCAGTGCCCTGCGGGCCTCGGGCACGGCCCGCAGGTCCGCGCGTCCGAGCCTGCGCCTGAGCTGGGGTGCCGACGTCCGCTCCGGGTCGCCGTCGGTCGTCTCCTCCATGGTCGGTGCCGAGGAGACCCCGGCGGCCGCCGGAACTCCCCGTCGTAGCTGCCTCTTCATGATCCCCCGCGCGACGATGGTGGGTTCCCTCCTGCTCGAACACGTACACGGGGATCCTTGCCCGATCGGGCACGGGACAGTCATGCGGAATGGTGAACGCCGACAGGCATCGGCCCAACTGCCCAGTGATGCCTGCTGATCCGGTCGTAGCCGGACTCGTCGTCGCGGAGGTCGCGGAGGTGCGACCGCCCGTCCTGCGCGACCGGGGGCGCCGTCACGCCTCCCACACCGCGGCGGCCGTGCGGTCGTCGGCGTAGCCCTTGACCCGGACCTGGGTGTCGGTGAGGAATCCGGCGAGGCCGGGCGGGGTCGGGCCGGACCACCGCTCGGTGAGGTAGGCGGCCAGCTCGGGTTCGCCGCGCAGCGGTTCGGCGAGGCCCGCGGTGCACATCAGCAGCGTGTCGCCCGGGCGGGCCACGGAGGCGCGGAAGCGGAAGGGCTCGGGGGACGGTCCGGGCGCCGGTTCGAAGGGGCTGGGCGGGGCGGGTATGCCCAGGTCCCGGGTGACGCGGTCGCCCTCGGGGGGCTCGGCGGGCGGCGAGCCGAAGCCGACGGCGGGTTCGCCGGCCGCGTCGGTGACCCGGGGCTCGATGTCCTGCCACTGCCCGTCCCGCAGCCGGAACAGCCCGCCCGCGCCGACGCCGAAGAACACGCGCGTACGGCACTCGGGGTCGGCAGGCAGCAGCAGGCAGCGCAGGCTGGCCGTGTACGCCTCGGGTTCGACGCCCTGCTCGGCGGCGCCCGCGCGGAGCCTGCCGAGGCTGCGGGCGGTCAGCCGGTGCAGCCCGGACTTCAGGTCGCCGCGCCGGGCCGCCCTCATGTCCTCCGCGAGGCGGACGTGGCTGCGGCCGACGGCCCGGCCGATCCAGTGGCAGACCTCGGCGGCGGCGCGGTGCGCGACCGGTGTGCCCCGGGCGCCGGTGGCCATCGCCACGAACACCAGGGCCCGTTCGCCGGTGCCGAAGCGGGCGGTGAGCAGGAAGTCGCGGCGCGGCTCGCCCCGGAACCGGGCGGAGTCCCCGCGCACCGACGCGGCGCGCAGCGTGCAGGTGCCGTACCGGGCGCCGTCCAGCACGGTGTCCGGGGCGAGGTCGGCGAGGGCGTCGGGCTCGGCGGGCGGCAGGGCGGAGGGCTCGGCGTCGTAGGTGGGCGGGCGGGCGCCGACGTAGTGCGGGCCGGGCCGGCCGGCCGGCGTGTCCTCCCCGGCGGGCGGTCTGCGGGACGGCGGTACCGTCGCGCTCGGCGGCTCCGCGGCCGGTGGCTCCGCGACGGGCCGGACGGCGCCGGTCGTCGCGGCCGTGCGGTCGCTGGGCGGCCGGGACGCGCTCGCGGCGCCCGCTCCCGCCGCGGGCTCCCGCGCGACCGCCCGCGCCCCGGGACCGACCGTGCCGGCCGCCGAGGCGAACCGGTCGTCCAGTGAGTCGGGCGCGCGGGTGGGGCCCGTGTCACCGGTGGAGTCGTCGTACAACTGCCGCCACCAGTCGTCCTCGTGACCGGTGGGACTTCCCCCCTGCTGGCTCATGCCCCCAATTGTCCACCGCGCCGGCCTCGTGAAAACGGGACAAGCCGAAATTGCGACAGGCGCCGGGGCACCCGGCGTGCGGCGCCGGACCGGGGCTGCCCGGCTGACCTGCGGTGTCTGTCCCGGTCCGGCACTCTGGACAGATGGGAGCGTGGGGCCTGCTGCTGGTCGGCCTGGTCATCGGGCTCGGGCTGTACGGAGTGCTCGTGCCCGGCGTGCCGGGGTCGTGGCTGGTGTGGGCCGCCGTCCTGTGGTGGGCGCTGCAGGACCCGCGGGCGGTCTCCTGGTGGGTGCTGGTCGGCGCCACGGTGCTGCTGTTCCTGTCGCAGGTGGTCCGCTGGGCGTTGCCGCCGCGCCGGCTGCGCGCGGGCGGCGTCTCGCACCGCACGGCGGTGTACGCGGGCACCGGGGCGTTCCTCGGGTTCCTGCTGCTGCCGGTGGTCGGCGCGATCCCCGGGTTCATCGGCGGCGTCTACCTGTCCGAGCGTCTGCGCCTGGGCGGGCACGGCGAGGCGCGGGCGGCGCTGCGCAGGGCGATGCGCTCGGGCGGCTCCAGCGTGCTCGCGGAGCTGTTCACCTGTCTGCTGATCGCGGCGGCCTGGCTGGGCGCGGTGCTGTGGGGCTGAGCGGCCCGCGCGGGTGCTGAACGGCCCCGGTCGTGAGCGCGCCCTCGTGGGTGAGCAGGTGGATCTTGCGGTCGAGGCCGCCCGCGTAGCCCGTCAGGGAGCCGTCGGCGCCGATCACCCGGTGGCAGGGGCGGACGATCAGCAGCGGGTTGGCGCCGATCGCGCCGCCGACGGCCCGCACGGCGGCCCGGGGCGCGCCGACGCGCGCGGCGATCTCGCCGTAGGAGGTGGTCGCCCCGTACGGCACGGAGTCCAGGGCGGCCCACACGCGCTCGCGGAAGGCGGTGCCGTCGGTGCGCAGTGGCAGCGTGAACTCCTTCAGCTCCCCCGCGAAGTACGCGGCGAGCTGCCGTGCTGCCTCGCGGAACGGGCCCGGGTCGTGGCGCCACGCCTCCTGGACGCTCCGGCCGCCCTTCTGGCCGGGCACGGTCAGCGAGGTCAGCGCGCCGGACGCGTCGGCGGTGAGCAGCAGCGGGCCGACCGGGCTGTCGAACCGGGTCCAGTACACGGGGGCGGTGGCCGGGTGGGTCATCACAACTCCAACTCCCCTGCGGCGCGCAGGTGGTGCAGGGCGTAGGTGCGCCAGGGGCGCCAGCTGCCGGGGACTTCGGCGCCGGGCGGCGCCACGTCGGGGTCGCCCAGCGCGCGGCTGCGGACGACGGCCACGGTACGGGCGTCGAGGCCGGGCAGTGCGCGCAGGGCGGCGTGGGCGTCGTCGCGGTCGGCGCCCGGATCGAGGTGCACGGTGCCGTCGGCGAGGGCGGCGGCGAGGGTGCCGAGCGGGGTGTCCGGCTCGGCCTCGGCGAGGACGGCCGGTTCGGGGAAGACGTGGGTGAGGCTGCCGCAGGGGGCGTCGAGGGCCTTTCCGTAGCGCCGGACGAGCCGTGCGGCCCGTGCCGTGCCGGTCAGGGCCCGTACGGCGATCTCCTCCGGGTCGGCGGCGCCGGGCGCGCGCAGGCCGGGGCGGGCGGCGATCAGCGGGGCGAGGCGGGGGTCGGCGCCGAGGCGCTCGTGCACGGCGTACGGGTCGGCGTCGAGGTCGAACAGCCTGCGCAGCCGCTGCACGGCGGTGGTCAGGTCGCGCGGGTCGGTGAGGTGCAGCCGGGCGTCGAGCCAGCCGCCCGGATGGGTGCCGGAGGCGGTCCGCGCGGTGCCGGGCCTTTCCCCGACGGCGGCGATGCCGGTGCCGTGGGGCAGGCGCAGGGTGCGCCGGTAGGTGCGGGCGCCGACCGGTCCGGTGACCTCCTCGACGCCGGCGACGGCCTCGTGCGCCAGGACGTCGAAGACGTATCCGGCCCGGCAGGGGCCGCGGTGGGCGAGGCGCAGCGGGATGCCCGCGGACGGGGTGGCGGTGCGGCGGGCCGGGCCCCCCGGGGCGGCGGCGCGCAGCTCGCTGGGGGTCTGCGCGTACACGGCGCGGATGGTGTCGTTGAACTGCCGCACGCTGGCGAAGCCCGACGCGAACGCGATCTCGGTGATCGACAGGTCCGTGGTCTGCAGCAGGACACGCGCGGTGTGGGCGCGCTGGGCGCGGGCGAGGGCGACGGGCCCGGCGCCGAGTTCGGCGGTGAGCTGCCGCTGAACCTGCCGGGCGCTGTAGCCGAGCCGGGCGGCGAGCCCGGCGACGCCCTCCCGGTCCACGACTCCGTCGGCGATGAGCCGCATGGCGCGGCCGACGACGTCCGCGCGGACGTTCCAGTCGGCCGAGCCGGGCACGGCGTCGGGCCGACACCGCCGGCAGGCCCGGAAACCGGAGCCCTGCGCGGCGGCGGCCGTGGTGAAGAACCGCACGTTGTGCCGCTTCGGCGTGACCGCCGGGCAGCTGGGGCGGCAGTAGATGCCGGTGGTCTCGACGGCGAAGAAGAACGCCCCGTCGAATCGGGCGTCCCGGCTCCGCACGGCCTCGAACCTGCTGTCGTCGTCCCTCACACGCCCAGTCTCCGCCACCCGGGGAGCACCCGGCTGGCGGAAATCGGACGTGGCGTTGCGACGGGGCGTCGACGGGGGTGGCCGGGTTACCGGATCCGCCCCCGCTTCGCCTCCATCGCCGCGCGGCCGATCGCGCCCTTGCGTTTCCAGTCCTTGCGGATCTCCGCCCTGAGGCGGGCGTCCGTCTTGGCGACGATGCGCTGGTTCTCCCGCAGGAGCTTGCGGTAGCTCTCCAGGCGTCGCTCCGGAAGGTCACCGGCGTCGATGGCGGCGCGGACCGCGCAGCCCGGCTCGCTCTCGTGGGCGCAGTCGTGGAAGCGGCAGCCCTCGGCGAGTTCCTCGATCTCGGCGAACACCTGCCCGACGCCGGTCCCGGCGTCCCACAGCCCGACGCCGCGCAGCCCCGGCGTGTCGATCAGCACGCCGCCGCCGGGCAGCACCAGGAGGTTGCGGGTGGTCGTGGTGTGCCGGCCCTTGCCGTCCACCTCGCGGACGGTCCGCACGTCCATCACGTCCTCGCCGAGCAGCGCGTTGGCGAGGGTGGACTTGCCGGCGCCGGACTGCCCGAGCAGCACGGCCGTGCCGCCCGAGACGACGGCGGCGAGCACGTCGAGCCCGTCCCCGTCACGTGCGCTGACGGTGAGCACGGGCACGCCGGGCGCGCTGGTCCCGACGTCCTGGACGAGGTGCGAGCGGGTGGCCGCGTCGGGCACGAGGTCGGCCTTGGTGAGGACGACCACCGGCTGCGCCCCGGACTCCCAGGCGAGCGCGAGGAACCGTTCGACGCGCCCCAGGTGGAGTTCGGCGGCGAGCGACACGGCGACGATCGCGTGGTCGACGTTGGCCGCGAGGATCTGCCCCTCGGACCGCTTGGAGGAAGTGGACCGCACGAAGGCGGTGCGGCGCGGCAGGTACGCCCGTACGTAGCGCGGGTTGCCGCCGGGTTCGACGGCGACCCAGTCGCCGGTGCAGACGACCCGCAGCGGGTCGTGCGGGGTCACGAACGCGGTGTCGGCGCGCACGGTCCCGCCCGCGGTGACGACGTCGCACTGGCCGCGGTCGACCCGGACGACCCGCCCGGGCAGCAGCCCGTCGGACGCGTACGGGGCGAACGCCTCGGCCCAGGCGTCGTCCCAGCCGTAGGGGGCGAGCGGGGAGGGGGACATGCGGGATACGGATGAGCTGGAGTTCAAGGGGGTGACCCTTCGAGAGGGGTGGCCCCGGCACGCGCGCGTCGGCGCGGATGGTGTGAAGGTCAGCCGGTGGCCACAGGGGTGGACTTGACGACGAACTGGATGCGGGCAGCGCCCTTCGCGAAGACAGCCATCGGTCACACCTCCTGCTCATCACTCGTCCGGCCGCGGCGGCCGTCGGCCACCGCTCGATTCGCCCCCACCATAGGGGCGCACGCTCGCGCGTGCCACCGGATTTCCCGATGCCCGGCCGCGCACCGGCTCCCCGCCGTGCGGCGGCGGGCCGGGAACGTCGTCGGGGTGGCCTCGGCGGACAACGCCGAGACCACCCCGGTGACGGGCGGCGGTGCGGTCACTTGATGCCGAGCACCTGCTCCAGCGGGTCGATCGCGAAGTACACGAAGAACAGCGCCGCGGTGCCCCACAGCAGCCAGTGGACCTCGCGGGCCTTGCCCAGGCACGCCTTGATGACGACGTAGGCGATGAAGCCGGCGCCGATGCCGTTGGTGATGGAGTACGTGAACGGCATGACGACGATGGTCAGGAAGGCGGGGACGGCCAGCTCGTAGCGGTCCCAGTCGATGTGCTTGACCTGCGTCATCATCAGGAACCCGACCGCGACGAGGGCCGGGGAGGCGGCCTGCAGCGGCACGATGGTCAGCACCGGGGTGAAGAACAGGGCGAGGGCGAACAGGCCGCCGGTGACGAGGTTGGCGAAGCCGGTGCGGGCGCCCTCGCCGACACCCGCGGCGGACTCGATGTAGGTGGTGGCGGACGAGGCGGAGGCGGCGCCGCCGGCGACCGCCGCCGCGCTGTCGATCAGCAGGACACGGCCGAGGCCCGGGACCTGGCCGCGCTCGTCGAGGAGGCCCGCTTCGGCGGTGACGCCGACGACGGTGCCCATCGTGTCGAAGAAGTCGGACAGGATGAGCGTGAAGACGAGCAGCACGACCGTCAGCACACTGACCTGACCGAACGCGCCGAGCAGATCGAATTCGCCCAGCAGCCCGAAATCGGGGCTGGCGACGGGGTTGCCGGGCAGCGCGGGCTCGGTCAGACCCCACGACTTGACGTCGGCGATCTCATTGATGACGACGGAGACGAGGGTCATCAGCACGATACTGATGAGAATGGCGCCCTTCACCTTGCGGGCCAGAAGGACGATCGTCACCAATACGCCGAGGCAGAACACCAGCATGGGCCAGCCGGTGAGCGCGCCGGTGCCGAGCTGCACCGGAACGGTGGTGTTCGCGGCGTCCGGGATCCGGGTGACGAATCCGGCGTCCACAAAGCCGATGAAAGCGATGAACAGGCCGATACCGACGCTGATGGCCTGCTTGAGGGGCTGCGGAATGGCGTGCATGACCGCCTCACGCAGACCGGTCAGCACCAGGACGCAGATCAGCAGGCCTTCCAGCACGATGAGGCCCATCGCGTCGTCCCAGCTCATCAGCGGGGCGATCTGGAAGGCGACGACGGCGTTCAGGCCGAGACCGGCGGCCAGGGCGAGCGGCAGATTGCCGCCCACACCCATGATCACGGTCATCACGGCGGCCACCAGGGCGGTGGCGGTGGCGAGCTGGGCGGCATCCAGCTGATTGCCGAACTTGTCCTCGGCGCTACCCAGAATGATCGGGTTGAGCACGAGGATGTAGGCCATGGTGAAGAACGTGGCGAATCCGCCGCGTATCTCCCGGCCGAATGTCGAACCGCGTTCTGTGATGCGGAAGAACTGGTCGAGCGGGCCATTGCTTCTTACGGGTGGGGCCTCGGCCGGGCCCGTCGTGCTGGTCTGCATGACTGCGTCTCCTGGACCTGCAAGTGTGCGGAAAGCCTGATGATGCCGCCGGGAGAGTGTGGCAGTCGATCGTGCGAACACACATGCGGCACCTTGGTGGCGGATCATACGCACGCGCGGGGTGATCCCAATTCCCCTGCCCCGCCGCATCCTTGACTTTCCGGCACCACTTCTGCCGGTTCCTGCAAAACGTCCGCCGCCCTATCCCGCCAAAACAGGATGCGGGCGACAGCGGCCATGGAGTTCGCCCCGGGTCGACTCCATACTCTCGCTCCGTGCATTCACCACTCCCCTTCAACGCGCGCGCCGCCCGCATCCTGCGCGAGAAACTCGGGATGGCCCCGGGCCACGTCGCCTACGGCATGCGCGCCTCCTACGGCCTGGCCCACATCACTCCCGACCACATCACCGCATGGGAACGCGGCACCGCGGTGCCGACCGCGAGCGAGCTGACCGCTTTGGCCGGTGCGCTGTGGTGTGCCCCGCGCGAACTCATGGGCGCGCCCCGCACCCTGCGGGAACACCGTCTGGCCCGCGGTCTGGCCGCCGAGGACGTCGCCCGCGTCACCGGGCTCCCCCTCGACGCCTACCTCCACATGGAGGAGACCGGCCGGTGGACCGGCACCAAGGGGCAGGCCACCGCGCTCGCCGACCTCCTGCAACTGCCCCCGCGCGACCGTGTCTCCATCACCGGCCTGGAGGGCGAGCTGGCCCATCTGCTGACCGAGGCCGTCTCCACGCGCTGGCAGGCCCACATCCGCGCCATCGCCCGGCTCGTCTCCATCGACCGCCGCGATTTGCAGGAGCCCCTGCGCGCGATGCACCAGGAGTACCAGACCTTGCTGGCCGCCACGCTCAGCCGGGCCGGCGGCGCCACCGCCTCCGGCGAGGCCGGGCGGCAGTTCATCGACGACATCGTCGACACCTTCTGGTCGCGGCTGCCGGGACACTGAGCCCGGGTGCCGTGCCCGCGTGACGTGCGGCGAAGACGGGGTACCACCCATGTCCCCGAGGGTGTCGCGACCGTATTCTCGGCCCGTCCGCACTCGCACCGCCCTGGAGTTCACATGGCCCTCGACGTCGCCGCGATCCGTGCCCGGGTCCCCGCCCTGAAGACCGGCCCGGCCCGGTTCGACGCGCCCGGCGGCACCCAGACGCCGCAGCCGGTCGTCGACGCGATCGCCGAGGCCCTCACGCGCCCGCTGGCCAACCGCGGGCAGCTCACCGAGGGCGAGCGCAACGCGGACTCCATCGTGCTGGAGGCCCGCAGCGCCCTGGCCGATCTGCTCGCGGCCGATCCCCGGGCCGTCGTGTTCGGCCGCAGCGCCACCCAGCTCGTGTACGACCTGGCGCGCACGCTCGCCAAGGACTGGGGTCCGGGCGACGAGGTGGTCGTCACACGGCTCGACCACGACTCCAACATCCGGCCCTGGATCCAGGCCGCGACGGCGGCGGGCGCCACCGTCCGCCGGGCCGACTTCGACCCCGAGACCGGTGAGCTGCGCCCGGAGCACATCGCCGCGGTGCTGTCGGAGCGCACCCGGCTGGTCGCCGTCACCGCCGCCTCCAACCTCATCGGCACCCGCCCCGACGTACCCGCCCTCGCCGCGCTGGCGCACGAGGCGGGCGCGCTGTGCCATGTGGACGCCGTGCACTACGCCTCGCACGCCTGCGTCGACCTGGCCGGGCTGGGCGCGGACACGCTGGTCTGCTCGCCGTACAAGTTCCTCGGACCGCACCTGGGCGTGCTGACGGGGCGGCTCGGCCTGCTGGAGTCACTGCGGCCCGACAAGCTGCTGCCGTCCGCCGACACCGTCCCGGAGCGCTTCGAACTGGGCACGCTGCCCTACGAGCTGCTGGCCGGGGCGCGCGCCGCCGTGGACTTCCTCGCTGGGCTGGCACCGGGCACGGCGGGCGCCTCCGGCGACCGGAGGGCGCGGCTGCGGGCGGCCTTCGACGCGGTCGAGGAGCACGAGAACGCCCTGCGCGGACGCATCGAGCGGGGCCTGGCGGAGCTGGGCGGCATCACGGTGTCCTCCAGGGCCGCGCGGCGCACGCCCACCCTGCTGTTCACCGTGGCGGGCCGGCGCCCGGCCGAGGTCGCGCGGCTCCTCGCGGAGCGTTCCGTGGCCGCGCCGGCCGGATCGTTCTACGCGCTGGAGGCGTCCCGCAGGCTCGGCCTCGGCGACGAGGGCGGGGTGCGGGTCGGGCTCGCGCCGTACACCTGTGACGAGGACGTCGACCGGCTGCTGGCGGCGCTCGGCTCGGTGGTGCGCTGACCGGCGCGGCGCTCAGGACGTCGCGCAGCGGTGCCCGTTCAGCGTGAAGGCGGGCGGCGGGGCGTTCCTGCCGCGCCAGGAGGCCAGGAAGCCGAAGGAGAGGCTGCCGCCCGCGCGGACGGCCCTGTTGTGGCCGGCGGCGGTCGCCGTGACGCGGTCGCCGTCCTGCGTGTACGTCGCGTCCCACATCCGGCCGACGCGCTGGCCGTCGGGGAACGTCCAGGCGACGCGCCAGCCGTCCAGGGGGCCTCGGGTGGTGACGGTGACGGTGGCCTGGAAGCCGTCGGGCCACTGGTTGACGAGGTCGTGGCGGACCCGGCACGGGGGCGGCTCGCCGGTGCCGGGGGCGGGGGTGCCGCGGTCGCGGGGCGCGGCGGACGCGGCGCGCCCCGGGGGCCGGGGCCGCTCCTCCTGCCGGGCGGCCGGGACGTGGCGCTCCGGGACGGCCGGGCCGACCGGGAGGGGGACGGTGACGTGGCGGCGGGCGCGGGGGCCGGGGGGACGGCGGCCGGGGGCCGGTCGGCGCTGTCCCCGGCCTCGGCGGTGTCGGTGGGCCCGCCCGAGGGCATCAGCGAGGCGGCGAGCGCCAGCAGCGACACCAGGAGGGCGGTGGCGATCAGGCCGCCGCGCACGACGCGCTCCCTGGGCGAGCCGTCGTCCGGGCCCGCGAGCCCGGTGTCCGCCGCGTCGGGCCGCCCGGCGCCGTGCCGTACGTCGGCCGCGTGGCGGCGGCGTTCCAGGTAGGCGGGGCCGCCCCAGCCCAGCACTCCCCGGGCGAGCGCGCCGGGCAGCGCCGAGCCCTGCCGCAGACAGGCGGCGGCCTCCGCGCAGCGCGCGCAGCCGGCGAGGTGCCGGGTCAGGTCGGCGGGGGCGTCCTGGGCGGGTGAGCGGGTGACGGCGTCCAGGAGCCGGGCGTAGCCGCGGCAGTGGGCGTCCATCGGGGTGTCGAGGTGGTTGCGGCGGCAGCGTTCCCGGAACAGTCCGCGCACCTGGGCGAGTTCGCCGGCCGCGCCGGCCGGGTCGAGGCCGAGCCGGCGGGCGGCCGTGGGCAGCGGCAGCGCCTCCGCCTCCACGAGCCACAGCAGCGCGGCGTCGGCCTCCTGGAGGTCGCGCAGGGCGCGCAGCGCGAGCGGACGCCGCGGCGGCGGTCCCGTCCAGCGGCCGGCCTGCCCCGAGGTGAGCCACCGCCGCAGGTCCGGGTCGAGTCCCTGGCCGCGCCCGTCGGCCTCGCGGGCCGGCGCCGTGGCGCGTAGGCGGTCAGCAGCTGCGGGATGCGGGGCAGCCGGGGCGGGCGGCGGGCGTGTGCGGTGTGCTCGGCGGCGCGGGCCTCGCGCATCCCGCGTGCGAACGCCTCGGTGGCCAGGTCCGTGACCGCGCCGGGGCCCGCCGTGCACAGCTCGGCGTAGCTGAGCACGGCGTCCCAGCACTCGGAGAACAGCGCGGCCTCGGTCGCGTCCCGGGGAATCGGCAGGTCGGGCATGAGTCTCCCGCGTCCACGTGCGAGGCCGACTCACCGCAGACGGGGTGGAGTTGAGAGAAACCTCGCGGCAGGGCACGAAGCCCTGCACGCCGCCCGCGCCACTGACAAGCGCGGCCGGGCACTCCGGTGGCCGGGCCGCCCCGGCCACCGGACGCCGTCACACCTCGACGGGTTCCGTCGCCGACAGGCTGTCCATGAAGGAGCTGACGGAGAACACCGCGCGGCCGGGGCCGGGCGGGCCGTAGCCGGGCGGCGAGGACAGCCCGAAGTCGTCCATGGTGGCGCGGTAGGCCTCCAGCAGGCGGATGTGGTACTCCAGCGGCGCGCCCTGCGGGTTGGCCTTGCCGAGCGGTGTGGTGGGCTCCGGGCACCAGGTGGTGAACCGGGGGGTGATGCCGTGCGACATGAAGAAGCGCAGGCCCTCGGTGGTGGAGGCGATGGCCTCGTCCACGCTGGTGAAGCCGAACGGCTCGGCCATCTCCACGCCCGCGACGAAGTTGGGGATCACGTTGCGCGCGCCGAACACCTCGGCGGAGTCCAGGATGCGGCGGTGCCATTCGTCGCGGCCGACGTAGCGCTCCTTGCCGGGGCAGTACAGCTCGAACAGGCGGCGGTCCCACACCTCGAAGTTGGGGTGGTAGATCTGCACGCCGTAGTCCTTGAACCGCTGCACGTCCGGCTTCGGCAGGGCCTGTGCGACGACCTTGCCGATCCAGCGGCCCGGGAAGCGCTCCTCGATGGCCTTGGCGTAGTGGCCGTAGAAGTCGGCCTCGTCGCGGCCGGCGACCTTCGACGTGATGGCGCCGCCGGTCAGCGTGTACGCGGTGGACGCCTTCTGCGTGTCGTACCGGTCGATGATCTCCAGGGCCTCGAGGATCTCCTCGACGTCCTTGACCCCGGTGTAGGGGCGGCCGGCCGCCTTGTGCTGGCGCCAGTTGTGGTTGATGTCGCAGTACTGGCACTCCTCCTTGGCGCCGAAGTACTGGCAGACGCGGAACACCGTCAGGTAGATGAGGTAGCCCCACTGGATGGTCGGGGCGACCTCCATGACGGATTTCCCGTTGGACAGGGTGTGCCGGTAGTACTCCGGCATCGGCGGCACGCCGACGTCGGCGATCCGCGCGCCGTCGAGGTAGAGGCCCAGCATGCCGTCGTCGTTCGCGGCGACGCGGTACGGCGAGGACGGGTTCACCCGCACGGAGACGACGGTGCGGCGCAGGTCGTACGGGCCGCCGGTGAGGATGATCTCCTCGGGCGGGCGCCTGAGGGCCGCCTCGCCCAGCTCGGGCAGCGTGCCGTGGTCGAAGGAGAAGATGAAGTACGACTTCGGCTTGACCTCGCCGCCCTCGTTGTCGCTGAGCGCCGAGGGGTCGAACGCGACTCCGCCCCGGAGCAGGTCCTCCTTGAAAACGGCTTCCCGCGGCACGTGCGGGAACCGCTCCATCAGATCCTCGACCAGCGCGGTACGGCTGCCCATCGCGTGTCTCCTCCCGGTTCGGACGTACGACTCCTCACGGTATGCCCCGCGCCGGACGCGACCTGCGCCGGGTCCCCGGCACGGCGCCGGGAGGCGGCACCCGCCGCGGGAAAGCGCTCTCAGCGGGAGGGGCCCGGCCGCGGCCGGCCGGGAGCCGGGAGGTAGGTTCCCGCGGGGACCTCCTGGTTCTCCATGCCTCGGGGAAGGACGACGGATGACCGAGACCGTGACCAACTGGGCCGGCAACATCACCTACAGCGCCAAGGAACTGCACCGGCCGCGCTCCCTGGACGCGCTGCGCGCGCTCGTCGCGGACAGCGCCCGGGTGCGGGTGCTCGGCAGCGGGCACTCGTTCAACGAGATCGCCGAGCCCGGCGCGGACGGCGTCCTGCTGTCGCTGGCGGACCTGCCGGCCGGCGTCGACGTCGACACGGCGGCCCGCACCGTGCGGGTCGGCGGCGGCGTCCGGTACGCGGAGCTGGCCCGCCAGGTGCACGCCCGGGGTCTCGCCCTGCCCAACATGGCGTCGCTGCCGCACATCTCGGTGGCCGGTTCGGTCGCCACCGGCACGCACGGCTCCGGCGTCGGCAACGGCTCGCTCGCCGCGGCCGTGCGCGAGGTGGAGCTGGTGACGGCGTCCGGCGCCGTGGAGACCATCGGCCGTGGCGACGCGCGGTTCGGCGGCGCGGTCACCTCGCTCGGCGCGCTCGGGGTCGTCACCGCGCTCACCCTCGACCTGGAGCCGGCCTTCGAGGTCGAGCAGCACGTGTTCACCGAGCTTCCGCTGGACGGGCTGGACGCCGCCACGTTCGAGACGGTGGTGTCGGCGGCGTACAGCGTGAGCCTGTTCACCGACTGGCGGGCGCCGGGCTTCCGGCAGGTGTGGCTCAAGCGGCGCACCGACCAGCCCCTGCCCGACTTCCCGTGGGCCGCCCCGGCCACCGAGAAGATGCACCCGGTGCCGGGTATGCCGGCCGTGAACTGCACGGAGCAGTTCGGGGTGGCGGGGCCGTGGCACGAGCGGCTGCCGCACTTCCGGGCCGAGTTCACGCCCAGCAGCGGGGTGGAGCTGCAGTCGGAGTACCTGATGCCGCGCCGGTACGCCGTCGACATGCTGTCGGCCGTCGACGCGATACGGGACACGATCGCCCCCGTCCTGCAGACCTGCGAGGTGCGCACGGTCGCCGCCGACGAGCAGTGGCTGAGCCCGGCCCACGGCAGGGACACCGTGGCCGCGCACTTCACCTGGGTCGAGGACACCGCCGCGGTGCTGCCGGTGGTACGGCGGCTGGAGGAGGCGCTGGCCGGTTTCGAGGCACGGCCGCACTGGGGCAAGGTCTTCACCACGCCGCCCGCGACGCTGCGCGACCTGTATCCGCGGCTCGGCGACTTCCGCGCGCTGGCGCGGTCGCTGGACCCGGCGGGCACCTTCACCAACGCGTTCGTACGGGCGGTCCTCGAGGGTTGACCTGGCGCGAGGCCGTCGCCCGGCACGCGCTGCGGCGCCCGCCGGCCGCGACCCAGACCGTCCTGTCCCCGATCCCCACGGACCCGGTGTGCCTGGGGGCTGCGACGTTCGCGCTGGAGGGCCGCTGGGGGCGGCGGGCGGCAGCGGAACGGGGGCGGGCGGGTGGCTCGGTAGCCGGGGGTGGGAGCCGGTGACCGGAAGCCGAGGCCGTGGACGGTGGCCGTGGACGGTGGCCGGGAGCCGAGCCGAGGCCGGGGGCCGAGCCGAGGCCGGATGCCGAGCCGAGGCCGGATGCCGAGCCGAGGCCGGATGCCGCGGAGGGGAGCCGGTGGCCGGGAGCAGACGGCCGGGAGCAGACGGCCGGCATCAGGTGGCAGGTCGCCCGTGAGCCGGTGGCCGGGAGCCGCGCGGGGCCAGGAGCCGGAACCGGTGGCCGGGAGCCGGTAACCGGTGGCCAGGAGCGGGTACGCACTACCCGGTGCCCGCATCTCCTCCCGGCACGCCCGCACGGCGTCCCCGCCCCCCTTCACGTGGAGACCGATGACCTTCCGATCCCCCGCCTACGTCGAGGACGTCTCGCCGGGCCGCGGCGCGCTGCCGCCCCACACCTGGTACGCCTCCTCGGACGCCACGTCTGTCTCCCTGAACGGCAGTTGGCGTTTCCGTCTGTCGGCGACCGCCGGCGCCGAGGACGACGCGTTCGCCGCGCCCGGGTACGACGCCGGGGACTGGTCCGAGGTCGCGGTCCCCGGCCACTGGGTCCTCCAGGGCGACGGCGCGTTCGGCGCACCCGCCTACACGAATCACCGCTACCCGTTCCCCGTCGACCCGCCACGCGTCCCGACGGAGAACCCGACCGGCGACCACCTGCGCGCGTTCGACCTGCCGGACGACTGGCCCGCCCCGACGGCGGCGGGCGACGCGGTCCTGCGCTTCGACGGGGTGGAGTCCTGCACCCGGGTCTGGCTGAACGGCACGGCGCTCGGCGAGTTCAAGGGCTCGCGGCTGCCGCACGAGTTCGCGGTCGGCCATCTGCTGAAGCCGAGGGGCAACGCCTTGGCGGTCCGTGTCCACCAGTGGTCCGCCGGGTCGTACCTGGAGGACCAGGACCAGTGGTGGCTGCCCGGCATCTTCCGTGACGTGACACTGCTGCACCGCCCGCCGGGGGCGGCCGGCGACTTCTTCGTGCACGCCTCCTACGACCACGTCACGGGCGAGGGCACCCTGCGCGTCGACTCCGACGTCCCCGGCCGGGTCACCGTGCCCGCACTGGGCGTCGACACCGCGACCGGTGAGTCCGTGACCGTCCCGGTGGAGCCGTGGTCGGCGGAGACGCCGCGCCTGTACGACGGTGTGCTCGCCACGCCGGGCGAGCGGGTCGGGCTGCGGATCGGCTTCCGTACGGTGGCGCTGGAGGACGGCCTGATCAAGGTGAACGGCAGGGCGGTGCTGTTCAAGGGCGTCAACCGCCACGAGTGGCATCCGGAGCGGGGCCGCGCCCTCGACCCTCGGACCATGCGGCAGGACGTCCTGCTGATGAAACGGCACAACATCAACGCCGTCCGCACCGCGCACTACCCGCCGCACCCGGCCTTCCTCGACCTGTGCGACGAGTACGGCCTGTGGGTGATCGACGAGTGCGACCTGGAGACCCACGGCTTCACCGGGCAGGCCTGGCGGGACAACCCGGTGGACGACGACCGCTGGACCCCGGCCCTGCTGGACCGGGCCGCCCGCATGGTCGAACGGGACAAGAACCACCCGTCGGTGGTGATGTGGTCCCTCGGCAACGAGGCGGGCACCGGCCGCGGCCTGACGGCGATGGCCGAGTGGATCCGCGGCCGGGACCCCTCCCGGCTCCTGCACTACGAGGGCGACGTCACGTGCCGCGACACGGACGTGTACTCGCGGATGTACACGCCGCACGCCGAGGTCGAGCGGATCGGCAGGGGCCTGGACGGCGGCCCGCGGCGGCGCCGCCCGCTGCCGTTCCTGCTGTGCGAATACGGGCACGCCATGGGCAACGGGCCGGGCGGACTCGCCGACTACCAACGGCTGTTCGAGAGGTACGAGCGGCTCCAGGGCGGGTTCGTCTGGGAGTGGATCGACCACGGCGTACGGCACCCGGAGTTCGGCTTCGCGTACGGCGGCGACTTCGGCGAGGAGCTGCACGACGGGAACTTCGTGTGCGACGGGCTGCTGTTCCCGGACCGGGAGCCGTCGCCGGGGCTGGCCGAGTACCGGAAGGTGATCCAACCCGTCCGCATCGAGGGCGGCGCGAACGGCACCGTACGCGTCACGAACAGGTACGACTTCGCGGACCTGTCCGCGCTGGCCTTCGCGTGGTCGTACCAGGTGGACGGGGAGACCGTGGAGTCCGGCCCGCTGCCCGTGCCGCCCCTCGCGCCGGGCGAGTCGGCCGAGGTGAGGCTGCCACCACGGCCGGGCGGCGACGCGGGCGGCGCGGAGACCGGGTGGACGGTACGGGCGCTGCTGGCGGCCGGCACCGCGTGGGCGCCCGCGGGGCACGAGGTGGCGTGGGGACAGATGGCCGCGACCCGGCGGAGGCCGCCGTCCGTGGCCCCGGCCGGGCGGCCGGCGGCCGCCGAGCGCGCGATCACGCTGGGCCCGGGGGTGTTCGACCCTCGGACGGGCGCGCCGCGGACGCTCGATGGTGTGGCGGTCGACGGGATGCGGCTCGACGTGTGGCGGGCGCCGACCGACAACGACCTGGGCGCGCCGTGGCAGCCGGACACGCGGTACGGGCTGCTCTGGCGCGAGCTGGGCCTGCACCGGATGCGGCACCGGCTGGACGCCGTGGAGGTGACGGGCGACGCGCTGACCGTGCGTACCCGGGTGGCGCCGGCCGGGGCCGAGGCCGGTCTGGCGGCGGTGTACCGCTGGACGTCGGACGGCGACCGACTGCGGCTGGCGGTGTCGGTGACGCCGGAGGGCGACTGGGCGGTTCCGCTGCCCCGGCTGGGCGTCCGGTTCGGGCTGCCGGGGGGCGCGGACCGGGTGCGCTGGTTCGGCGGGGGCCCGGGCGAGGCGTACCCGGACAGCCGGTCCGCGTCGAGGCTCGGCCGCTGGGAGTCGACGGTCGACGGCATGCAGACGCCGTACGTCCGTCCGCAGGAGAACGGCGCGCGGGCCGGCGTCCGCTGGGCGGAGCTCGGCGGCCTGCGCGTCGAGGGGGAACCGGAGTTCTGGTTGACGGCCCGCCGCTGGACCAGCGAGCAACTGGACGCGGCCTCGCACCTGAGCGATCTCGTGCCGGGCGACACGGTCTGGGTGAATCTCGACCACGGCCAGCACGGCATCGGCTCGCAGTCGTGCGGACCGGGCCCGCTGCCGCGGTACTTCCTCGGGGCGGAGCCCGCCGAGTTCTCGTTCGTGTTCCGCGCCTCGCGGGACTGAGCCGGGCGGCCGGGGGCGACAGGGCGCCTCCGGCCGCCGCGGCCGGTCAGTGGTCCGCGCAGCAGGGCGTGGGGTCCGGGACCTCGAAGGGCACGAGGACACCGCCCGAGGCGGGCATCGCGGTGAGGACCAACTCGCCGCTCTGCCACTGCGGCCGCACATGCCCGCGGGTGACCAGGCGCGCATCCGCGTCCGGTGCCCGCGCGGAGCCGAGCACGGCCACGCGGTCGATCGCGGACCGGTCCAGCAGCTCCGCGACCGTCACCGTGCCGGTCAGCGCGGCGGCGCCCGGATAGAGCACCGCTCTGCCGTACGCGTCCGGCACGCCCGGCGTCACCTGGTGGCCGTCGGCCGTGAGCCGCTCCCGGGCGGTGCGCAGGAGCGGCTCGGACGCGCAGGCGAGGGAGACGGCGACGCGCGGGCGGTCACCGCGCACCAGATGGGTGCAGCCGTACACGTCCTCCGGGAGGGCGAGCCGGGCCGCCAGCGCGTGCAGCAGACGGTCGGCGGCGCGCAGCTCCCGGGCCCCCGCGTCGATGGTGAGGGCGTACGGCGTCACGACGGCAGGACCCACACCGGGTTGGAGTAGAACCACAGGTCGAGCCACGGGTCGGCGTCGCCGACGACGTCGAGCGCGGGGCCCGCCGGGTCGACGGCCGCGCCCATCGCGCCGACGGCGCCGCGACGGCCGTCGGTGCCGCGCAGCCGGACGTACAGCGGCCGGTCGACGCGCCCGAGGTCGTAGGTGAGGCGGACGGTACCGCGGGCTTTGTTCACCTCGTACGACGTGACGACCCTGGCGGTCGGGGCGGTGAAGGTGTCCTGGTCGGCGACCGGGCCGGTGACGTCGCCCCGGATGACGTCGACGCGGGCCAGCCGCGGCACGAAGCCGGCCCAGTTGGGGCCGCCGGCGAGGGCTACGTCGGCGGTGAGGGTGACGCGGGAGCCCTTCTTGACGTGCAGGGCGCCGCCGAGCGTGGCCCACTTGCCGGCGCCGGAGACCCGCACGTCGAGGCCGCTGATGAGCTGGCCGTGGTCGACCCAGATGCGGCCGGCGCGGATGCCGTCCATGACGGCGGCGTAGGTGAAGGCGTCGGAGCCGACGTGGGTGCGGCTGTACTGGCCGGGCCAGTAGTCGCCCTGCGTGAGGTCGATCCGGCCGCCGTAGACCGGGTCCTCGTAGCGGCCGTTGGCGGTGAAGTCGCCGCCCGGGCCGCGCACCGCGGTGTCGGCGTAGACCTGGTGGGAGTCGGAGTTGGCGGTGATCCACCAGGGCTTGCCCTCGGCGAGGAGGCTGTCCCACAGGCCGCCGACGGTGGCGGTCATCCAGTCGAAGCCGCCCCAGGTGCGGTAGCTCTCCAGGGGGTAGCCGGGGAAGGAGTTGGCGCCGGGGTTGTTGTCGTAGATGCCGCGGGCGCGGCCCATGCCGAGCGGCTGGGGCAGGCCGGCGGCCTGGTGGCCGGGGGCGCCTTCGAAGCCGACGGCGATCTGGCGGTCCGTGCCGGTGGCGTCGCGCCAGGCGCGGATCTCGTGCGGGGAGTCGACGCCGCGGCGCGCCGGGTGGTTGGCGAGCATCAGCGCGTCCTTGATGGTGCGGCGCTTGATCTGCTCGCCGAGGAAGGCCAGGCCGGCCACGGCGAGGGCCTCGTTGGCGGGGGTCGAGTCGGAGGCGCCCCTGACGCTGCCGTCGTAGTCGGTCTCGAACTGCTTGAGGACGGAGACCTCGTTGCTGCCGGGGTGCACGAAGACGGTGCCGTGCTCGGCGGCGGGGATGTTCCACTCCAGGCCCTGGAAGACGAGGGTGTCCTTGTGGGCGGCGCGGGCCTCCTTGATGTCCGGGTTGACCTTCTCGACGCCGATCCTGGCGTGGGTGGCGCTGCCGTGGTCGGTGATGACCAGCCAGTCCATGCCGTGCCGGGCGCCCTGGCGTACCTGGTCGACGACGCGGTACTTGCCGTCGCTGCTGTACTGGGTGTGGATGTGGTGGTCACCGGCCAGCCACAGGAAGCCCTTGGGGCGGCGGCCGTCGGTGGCGGCGGCCGGGGTGGCGCCGGTGCCGAGCACGCTGCCGGTGGCGAGCCCGGCGCCCAGGAGACCGGCGCGGCGCAGCAGGGAGCGGCGCGACTGCTGCTCGGGGGTCAGGGCCTCGTCGGGCACGGAGGTGTCGAAGGCGGCGGGCAGGGGTGCCGTCGTCTCGTGCCCGTGGTGATGGCCGTGCCCGTGCCCGTGGTGGTGATGCCCGTGGTGGTGATGACCGTGCCCCATGCTGTGCCTCCCGAGTGCCGCGGCCTTCTCGCGGCTGCCGTGCGCGGCGCGTGGTGGCCGCGTGGGGAGGATCGACGGGGAAGATGAACGTTGAACGACCCTTGGGTGGGTGGTACGCGAAATGCCGTCGGCACGTGAGAGGCCGGGGCGGGAGCCGCTCCGCCCCGGCCACCACGACCGGTTCACCCGCGAAAACCGGAGATTCACAGAGGTGTGACGCGACGCACCGGGAACCCCGAATACAGCGCACCCGGCGCAATGCACGGATTCCCGAAACAGACGCACCGGCTCCGACAGCTCACCGACGACGCGTTCGAGATCCGCGCTGATCAGGGCTGGCTGTCGGGGACTCGCGCCACCACGGAAAGAAGCCGAACGGAGCAGAATTCAATATTCGAGATTTCACACTCCTCTCTCTCGGCGGATGCGACGATTTCCCGTGCCACACCGAATACTAGGCGCGCGAACACCCCCGCCCAAGACGGAATTCCGCCACGCATACCACCGGAATGCCGATCCGCGATATTCCGGCCCTGCCGGGCACGGGCCGCCGCACTGTGGGAAACTTCGCTCCCACCCCACGGTCGAAGGCTGTGACCCCACTCTGCCCGCCGCTCCCGGAGGACTCCCGCCCATGCCCCGCGCCGGTCTCAGCGCCGACCGACTCGCCGAAGCCGCCGTCGCCATGGCCGACGAGACGGGCTTCGAGAACGTCACCCTGTCGGCGCTGGCACGGCACTTCGGCGTGAAGGACGCCAGCCTCTACTCGCACGTCAAGGGGTTGCGGGACCTGCGGACGCGGATGGCGCTGCTCGCCGGTGCCGAACTGATCGAGCGGATCGCGGCAGGCGTCGCCGGTCGCTCGGGCCGGGACGCGCTCGCGGCGTACGCCGACGCCTACCGGGCGTACGCCCTTCAGCATCCGGGGCGGTATGCGGCCACGCAGATCCGCATCGACCAGGACGTCGCCACGAGCCCGGTGATGGCCCGGACCGTCGAGGTCACCTACGGCCTGCTGCGGACGTACGGCCTCGAGGAACCCGACCTCACGGACGCCGTGCGGCTGCTGCGCAGCGCCTTCCACGGCTTCTGCTCGCTGGAGGCAGGCGGCGGTTTCGGCGCCCCGCGTGACGTGCGGGCGTCGTGGGAGCGGATCGTGGACGCGCTGCACGTCGCCCTGGAGAACTGGCCGACCCGGCCCCGCGCGTAACCGTCAGCCCCGGCTCAGCGCGCGTACGTCGTCGTACGGGGGTGCCGGCCCGACCGGTGTCCGGCCCGCCCGCACGTCGTGCGTCGCGGCGAGGGCCGCGCCCGGCGCCTGACCGGACGGGCATGCCGAGGCGCTGTGGCAGGCACCCCCTAGACGGCCTTCGGCAGCACGAGGTTGTTGAGCAGCGGGCCCTCCACGCCGAACTCCGTGTGGACCAAGGGGCCCGACGTGTTGGGGAGCAGCGTGCTCGGGTCCGGCAGCGCGACGGCCTGGGCGGCACCGGTGGCCAGTACGACCACCGTGAGAATGACGGCGGCGAGTGCGCGCCTGGTGTTGTCCATGCCCGGCTCAACGACCTGGAGCGGGGGCGGTCACACCCGCGCCGCCGCCGCGCTGCTCCGTACGCGCACCCGGCGGCCGCGTTCACTCCCCGCGCGTCAGACCGCCCGGCACCAGCCCCTGGGCGACGAGTTCGTCGCGGACCAGATCCGCGTACGCCGTGGCGCCGCGCACCGAGGTGTGCGTGTTGTCGCGCTTCTCGTTGTACAGGTACAGCGCCTTGGACGCCTCCACTCCGAGGGACTCCACGAGCGCCTTGGTCTTCGCCGTGAGGTCGATCAGGGGTACGCCCTCGGCGGCGGCGACCTCGCGGACGACGGCCGGGTGGTCGACGCCGAGGCCGTTCACCAGCAGGGCGGTGCCGTTGTTCAGGGTGCCGTCGGCGTTGAACCAGCGGCGCACGATCGGCGTGACCAGGACCGGCTCGCCGCCCTTCTCGCGCACGCCCGCCACCAGCGCCTCCAGGTTGGCGCGGTACGTCGGCCCGTCGGTGGTCTTGTCGTTGTGGGCGAGCTGGATCAGCACCAGGTCACCGGGGCGGATCAGCGGCCGGACGGTGGCGAACAGCCTCGGGTCCTTCAGATAGCTGACCGTGCTCTCGCCCGAGTCGGCGTGGTTGGCGACGGACAGCCCCTTGCGCAGGTACTGCGGCAGCTGCTGGCCCCAGCCCGCGTAGGGGCCGAGGTACTGGTCGCAGACCGTCGAGTCGCCGACCAGGAAGATCCGCCGGGCGTGCCGGGCGGGGCTGACCCGGATGTCGGCCAGCGCGGGCGCGGCGCCGTCGAGGGTGAGGTCGAGGCCGGGTGTTCCCCCGGCGCCGGTCGGTTCGCCCTCGGGATCGCGGACGTCGACGGTGAAGCTGCGCGCGACGCGCTCCCCGGCCGGGACGGGCGTCTCCGGAAGCAGGGCGCGCCGGGCCTCCCCGCCGACGGCGGTACTGGACGCGGCGTCACCGCCGAGCAGCACCTTGACGTCGTACGTGCCCGGCGGGACGTCGAAGTGGCAGGCGGTGACGGTGCAGTGGGCCGTGCCGGGCGACGGGGCGTTCGCGTCGGCGTGGGCGGGGGCGACGGACAGGGCGGTGCTCAGGGCGATCGCCGCCGGCACGGCGCTATTGAAACGTCTCATATGACTGCTCCAGAGGGCGAGGGGCGTGCAGCCGGACCGTATCGCCGGATGCGAAGCGCTTCCAGCCCTTGTCGGCAAAACGATTCAATCGCCCCTCGACCGCGACCGCGCCGGCCGGTATCCGTCCCGCGGGTACCGGCCGGCGTGTGGCACCGACTGTGCGGCGTCAGCTGCCGCGGGTCCACTGCTGGTTGGTCCCGCCATTGCACGCGTACGTGATCAGCGGCGTGGAGTTGGCGGTGGAGCCGCCGGAGACGTCCAGGCACTCGCCGGTCGCGCGGGACCGGACGGTCACGTGACTTCCGGTGGCGGTCACGGTCCACTGCTGGGCGGCCGAGGTGGTGCAGTTCTCCTGCGTGACGGTGTGCGCGTTCTCCTGCACGCACAGGGAGCTGTTGCGCACCATCAGCTGGTGGTGGCCGCCGGCGACGGGCTTGAACCAGTACCTCTGGTTTCCGCCGCCGTTGCAGTCGTACTGCTTGATCTGCGCGCCCTGCCACAGCGACTGGCTCGTGACGTCGGCGCACCGGCCGCTGTGCCGGGCGGTCAGCGTCTGGTAGGTGGCGCCGGTGCCGACGACGGTTCCGGCGGCCGTGTCGACGGTGACCTCCGGGTACCAGGACAGGGACATCGTGGTCGAGCTGGGGAACGTCAGCGGCAGCCACACGTAGCGGGAGTCGTTGACGGTGCCGCCGAAGGAGTTGCCCCAGCGGTCGCCGGCGTAGAGGTACGACGTGCCCGTGGATCCCTGCACCGGCAGCACGTACGCGGTCTGCGATCCGTAGGCCGTGGAGTCGCCGGTGTTCCGCATCGCCGACCAGGGGCCGGCGAGCGAGGTGGCCGTGGCGTACTGCTGCTGGTTGGGGTTCCAGCCGGTGGCCCCCGAGGTCAGCATGAAGTAGACGCCGTCGCGCTTGAAGAGGGCCGGTGCCTCGCGGTGGCCGCCCGGCCAGGGGTTGGCGACCAGGCTCGCCACGCCGGTGTAGTCGGCGGTGAGCCGGTAGATGTGCAGGTCGTAGTTCTCGCGGGCGGCGGACACCATGTAGCCGGCGCCGTCGGTGTCGGTGAACACCGTGATGTCGCGGGACATGTGCTGCCCGAGCGGCCGGAAGCTGCCCCGGTAGGCGTAGTTCCCGTCGACGGTGTCGGAGACGGCGACGGCGGCGCGGGCCTCGCTGTAGTCGGTGCCGTTCTCCTTGTGCATCCACATGACGAACTTGCCGGTGGACGCGTTGTACATCACTTTCGGGCGCTCGATGTTGGCGGTGGCCAGCTCGGGCGCGCTCGACTCGGTGAGGACGTGGTTGCGGAACTCCCAGTTCTTGAGGTCGGTGGAGCGGTAGGCGTCGACGTAGCGGAAGGTGTTGTCGGCGTTGCGGTGCTCGCCGAACCAGTAGTAGTACGAGCCGGCCTTGAGGATGCCGCCGCCGTGCGCGTGGACCGGGTTGCCCGAGGTGTCCGTGAACTGTGTGCCGCTGGTGACCGTCTGGGGCGCCGCCTGGGCCGGGCCCGCACCGGCGAGGGCGCCGGACAGGGCCAGGCACAGGGCGAGCAGTAACGCATGGGCACGCCTCATGTCACACGCCCCCTTCCGCCGCGCCGGCGGACGGCGTGCCCACGGGTGCCGTGTCGGCGACGGGGACGCCGAAGTCCGGGGTGCCGTCGGGCTTCCAGCCGAGTGTCTGCACGCGCGTGTGACGGTTCGGGTCGTGCAGCGGGTCGCCGTTGATCTCCTTGTACTGGCGGGCGTGGTAGACGAGGACGTCGGTGCGGCCGTCCTCGGCGACGGTGAAGCAGTTGTGGCCGGGGCCGTACTGCC
The DNA here is from genome assembly GCF_040682395.1 of Streptomyces sp. NPDC051207. NCBI lineage: Bacteria > Bacillati > Actinomycetota > Actinomycetes > Kitasatosporales > Streptomycetaceae > Streptomyces > Streptomyces sp. NPDC051207. The sequence continues at coordinate 28,129 of NZ_JBFBAX010000002.1, forward strand.
TGGTCGTGTCGTTGCTGGTGAAGACCGGGGTGGGCGACTTGGACCAGTTGGCGGGGTTCATGATGTCGCTGCCGGCGTCGGCCGTGAGCAGGCCGAGGCAGTAGTTGGCGTCGGTGGCGCTCGCCGAGTACGACATGAAGAGGCGGCCGTTGCGGGCGATGACCGACGCGCCCTCGTTCACCTTGTAGCCCACGCACTCCCAGGCGTACTCCGGTGTCGACAGCCGCACCTGGGGGCCGGTCAGGGTCCAGGGGTTCGCCATCCTCGACAGCCACAGGGCGGTGTTGTTGTCCATGCCGGGCTCGTGCTGGGCCCAGGCGAGGTAGCGGGTGCCGCGGTGGGTGAAGGTGGTGGCGTCGAGGGAGAAGGTCTCCCATGCCGTCCTGACCTGGCCCTTTTCCACCCAACGCCCGTGGAAGGGGTTGGCGTTGGCGTTCTCCAGCACCCATATGCGGATGGCCCAGACGTCCTCGGCGGGCGCGGCGGCGAAGTAGATGTACCACTTGCCGTCGACGCGGTGGATCTCCGGCGCCCAGATGTGGGCGCCCATGGCGCCCGTGGCGTGCTTGCGCCAGATGACGGACTCCCCGGCGGTGGCGAGGCCGTTCAGGGTGCGGGAGCGGCGCAGCACGATCCGGTCGTACTCGGGGGCGGTCGCCGTGTAGTAGTAGAAGCCGTCGGTGTGGCGGTGGATGTGCGGGTCGGCGCGGTTGCGGACGAGCGGGTTCACGTACGGGGCTGCTTTCGGGGACGGGGACGCCGCCTGGGCGGCTCCGGGGACGGCGGCCAGGGCGCCGGCGGCCGCGGCACCCTTCAACAGCGTTCTGCGGCTGGGGACTTCGCGGCCTTCGGGGATTTCGGGGACTTGGGGCAGATCGTGCTCGCGGCTCATGCGGCCTGCCTCTCGTGGGGGCGTGCGGACCCGTTCACCATCTCCACGTCCGTTATTTCGGACAACATCTGACATGACGAACGCCGAAAAGGTACGGCCGGGGCGGGAGGAGGTCAACGGGGTGCGCCGAGGCGGGCGTGCGGGGCGGGGGCGGGCCGCCGTCCCCGCGGCCGTCGTGGACTACCGTCGGCGCATGACCGGCACGCCCTCCCTCCTTCAAGCCCTCACCACGGGGACGGTCGTCCTCGACGGCGGGATGTCCAACCAGCTGGAGTCGGCCGGGCACGATCTCAGTGACGACCTGTGGTCGGCCCGGCTGCTCGCCGAGCGGCCCGAGGCGATCACCGAGGCGCACCTGGCCTACTTCGCGGCGGGCGCGGACGTGGCGATCACCGCCAGCTACCAGGCCACGTACGAGGGCTTCGCGCGCCGCGGCATCGACCGCGCCCACGCCGCCGGACTCCTCACCCTCAGCGTCGAGTCGGCCCGCGAGGCCGCCCGCCGGGCCCGGTCGGGCGGCGCCACGCGGCCCTTGTGGGTGGCCGCCTCGGTCGGCCCGTACGGGGCGATGCTCGCGGACGGCTCCGAGTACCGGGGCCGGTACGGCCTGACCGTCGCCGAGCTGGAGCGCTTCCACCGCCCCCGCGTCGAGACGCTGGCCGCCGCCGGGCCCGACGTCCTCGCCCTGGAGACGGTGCCCGACGCGGACGAGGCCGCGGCGCTGCTGCGGGCGGTGCGCGGGGTGGGGGTGCCGGCCTGGCTGTCGTACAGCGTCGCCGGGGACCGCACCCGCGCCGGGCAGCCGCTGGAGGAGGCCTTCGGCCTGGCCGCCGACGCGGACGAGGTGATCGCGGTCGGCGTCAACTGCTGCGCGCCCGAGGACGCGCGGGCCGCGATCGAGACCGCGGCCCGCGTCACCGGCAAGTCGGTCGTGGCCTACCCCAACAGCGGTGAGACCTGGGACCCCGCGGCCCGCGCCTGGACCGGCCGCACCACCTTCACCCCTGACCGGGTCAGGGCCTGGCACGCCTCCGGGGCCCGCCTGATCGGCGGTTGCTGCCGGGTGGGGCCGGAGACCGTCGCGGGGATCGCGCGGACGGTGAGGGCAGGAGACGGGGGGTGCGGCGCGTAACGGGCGCCAGGCACTCACCGGCGCCCGCCCGGCCGCCCGCACCCGACCCCGCCCTCAAGGCCGCCGCAACGTCCCCGCCGGCCTCCTTCGCCCACGCCGTTGCGGTTCCGGCAGTGTTGCCCGCCGCGTTCCGGTGGATCCACGTGGCGCTCCCCGTCTTCCCGCCGGGTTTCCGCCCACCTACATTAGGAAGCGCTTTCTATCGTCTGTCCGTCCCAGTCGTTCCTGGCGTCTGCGGCGTCAGTGGCGGCTCTGTTTCTCCCCAGGCCCTCGGGCGGGCCGGAGAGGTGGTTTCCCGATGGTCCGTACGGGGAGTGCGAGCATGGCGGCGGGGCCGACCCTCGCGGTCGTGGCGCGCGAGGCGGGCGTGTCCGTGCCCACCGCGTCCAAGGTGGTCAACGGCCGGGAGGACGTCGCGCCCGCGACCCGCCGCCGGGTCGCGGAGGCGCTGGAGCGGCTCGGCTACGTGCGCCGCCCCCGGTTCGACCTGGCGAAGGCGCCCCGGCTCGTCGATCTCGTCGTGCACTCACTGGAGACCTCCTGGTCGGGCGCGGTGCTGCACGGCGTGGAGGAGGCGGCGTACGACGCGGGGCTGGAGGTCGTGGTCTGCGCGGGCCTGGGCCGGACCCGGGGCGGGCGGCCGGAGCGGGGCTGGCTGGACAAGCTGGTGGCGCGCGGTTCGTCCGGGGTACTGTTCACGCTGGCCGAGCTGAGCCAGTCGCAGTACGCGTGGCTGGAGCAGCACCGCATCCCGTTCGTGATGATCGATCCCGTCGTGGAGCCGCCGGCGGGCGTGGTGTCGGTGGGCGCGGCGAACTGGCAGGGCGGGGTGACGGCGACGGAGCATCTGCTGGCGCTGGGGCACGAGCGGATCGCCGTGCTCGCCGGGCACCGGCGCAGGATGTGCAGCAGCGCGCGGGTCGCGGGGTACCGCTCGGCGCTGGCCGCGGCGGGCGTGCGGCACCGCCCGGAGTACGTGCGGCACGCCGGGTTCGACGGGTCCGTGGCGCGGCGCCGGACGCTGGAGCTGCTCGATCTGCCGGAGCCGCCGACGGCCGTGTTCGCCTGCTCGGACCGGATGGCGCTGGGGGTGTACGAGGCGCTGGCCGAGCGGGGCCTGCGGGTGCCGGACGACATGAGTGTGGTGGGTTTCGACGATCTGCCCGAGGCCCGCTGGGTGCGCCCGGCCCTGACCACGGTGCGCCAGCCGCTGGCGGAGATGGCGGCCACGGCGCTGCGGCTGCTGGTCCGGATGATGGACGGCGACCGGCCGGAGGGCACCCGGACCGAGCTGTCGACCCGGCTGGTGGAACGGGCGAGCACGGCCCGCCCCTGAGAGGCGTCCCGGGGCGGAGCCAGGGCGTTTCCGGGGCGGAGCCAGGTGCCCTAGGCCATGACGCCGACGACGTGGTTGAGCTGCCGGGGGCCTGTTCTCGGCGTCGAGGAGCGGTCCAGGGGGCCGATCTCGCCGCGTCCGCGGTAGCGGTTCACCCACTGCGAGGGTGTGTCACGCGGCTCACCGCGCTGGCGAGGGGGCGGGGCCCGTGGAGGCTCCCTTCGCCCGTGAGGTGTGGGCGACGAGGAAGAGCAGTACGCCGCAGGCGGCGACCAGGATCCAGCCCGGGCGGGACGCGTGTGCGAGCCCCGTCGGGCTGGTGGCCGTGACCAGGCCGCCGGCGAGAGCGATGCCGACGGCGGCGCCGAGTTGCCGTGCGGTGGAGGTGATCGCCCCGGCCACGCCGGCACGGGCGGGTGGCAGTCCATTGACCGCGGTGTTGGTGATCGGGGCGTTGGCGAAGCCGAACCCGATGCCGATGAGTGAGTACGCGGCCAACAGCAGGGGCACGCTCGTGTGCGGGGTGAGCCGGACCAGGCACAGAGCGCCGACCGTGATGAACCCGCCGGCCAGGAGCAGCGGCAGCCGCGGCCCCGTGCGGCCGACCATGCGGCCGGACCAGGGGGCGCAGACGATCGCTCCGACGGCCAGGGGCAAGGTCGCCAGGCCGGCGGCCAGCGGCGTCCATTCCCGGGTGTGCTGCAGGTAGAGGGTGTTCAGCAGCAGCGTCATGTTCAGGGCGACGAAGACCGCCACCGCGCCCACGACGGCACCGCTGAAGGCCGGGCGCCCGAAGAGCCGCAGATCCATGAGCGGCTCACGTCGGCGGGACTCGACCCGCACGAATGCGGCTGCCGCCACGGCAGCGCATGCGTATCCGGCCAGCGCCGCGGGCGACGTCCAGCCGATGCGCGGCCCTTCGATCAGGACGCCGACCACGACGGCGAGGACCACGGTCAGCAGGACCTGGCCGGGCAGGTCGAGCCGCCGGGCCCGCGGTGCCCGGGACTCCGGCACGAACACCGCGCTGAGCAGCAGAGCGGCCGCGATGACGGGGGCGTTGATCCAGAACAGCGCCCGCCAGTCGAGCCAGGCGAGCAGCGCGCCGCCCGTGACGGGTCCGGCGGCCATGCTCAGTCCGAACACCGACGCCCAGATGCCGATCGCCTGCGCCCGTTCCTTCGGGTCGGGCATCGCGTTCACCACGATCGCGAGCGCCACGGGGCTGAGCATCGAGGCGCCGATGCCCTGCAGGGCGCGGGCCGCGACGAGTACGCCGGCCGACGGGGCGAGCGCGCAGACCAGTGAGGCCGCGCCGAACACGGCCAGCCCGCACTGGAAGACCCGGCGGCGTCCGAAGCGGTCCGCCAGTGCGCCGGAGGAGATCAGGAGACTGGCCAGGACGAGGGTGTAGGCGTCCACGATCCATTCGAGACCGCGCGTTTCGACGTCCAGGCCGCGCCCGATCGCCGGCAGACCCACGTTGACGATGGTGGTGTCCAGGCCCACCAGGAACATGCTCAGGCAGCAGACGGCCAGTACCGTCCAGCGTCTGCGCGCACTGAGCATGGGGTGAACAGGGTGTGTCGTCGCGGTCACGTCTACCTCTGATGTCCGGGAACAATGCCCGGCAAGGCTCGCGCCGAGTCACGGCCGCGGCCCAGCAGTTTTGCGAACACTGCAAAACTGGGTCCATGAACACAGAATCCGGGGACGCGGAGCTGGAGCAGATCCTCGACGGCATCGGGCCCCGGCTGCGCAGGCTGCGCCGGGAACGGGGACTCACACTCGAGGCACTCGCCACCACGACCGGGATCTCCGTCAGCACGCTGTCCCGGGTGGAATCGGGCAGGCGGCGCCCGACTCTGGACCTGCTCATCCCGCTGGCACGGGCGCACCGCGTCGCACTCGACCAGCTGGTGGCGGCGCCGGCCAGCGGTGACCCTCGGGTGCACCTGCGGCCCTTGAACAAGGGGCGCGGCAGCGTCCTGGTGCCCCTGACGCAGTACCCGGGCCGCGTGCAGGTCTTCAAGCAGGTGCTGGCACCGCGCCGGCCTGAACTGGTCACCCACGAGGGCTACGAATGGCTCTACGTCCTCGCCGGTCGGCTGCGCCTCATCCTCGGGGCGCAGGACTTCACGCTGCGGCCCGGCGAAGTGGCCGAGTTCGACACCACCGAGCCGCACTGGTTCGGCCCCGCGGACACCACCGCCGTGGAGATCCTGCACCTGTTCGGTCCGCGAGGAGACCAAGCCGTCGTCCGGGCCAGACCGCCCACGACCGATCCCGCCCCGCCGACCGCCCCGAACCCTCCGCCACCAGCGTCATGACCCGCAACAGCTAGGCTGGCAGTCGCCCGGCCGGGCACGGCAGCCGGTGACGGGCGGCACGGACTTCCTCGACAGCGGATCGGAACATGCAGGCCGGAAGCCCTGAAACGAGCAGGTGGCGCAGGAGGCCCGGCCTCGGCACGTGGATCGCCCTCGCCGTGGCCGTGGCCGCGGCGGTCGCCGGTCTGCTGTTCGTCGACGCCCACCGGATCTCCGCCGCCCCGCACGCCGGCGACCCCCGGTGCGAGAAGGTCGTCTCGCGCGCCCCCGACGACATACCGGGCATGTCGCGCGACTGGGCGATCGGGGAAGCCGTCGCCTCCTGGGGCGGCCGGGCGGCCGTGCTGCGCTGCGGCGCCGAGGAACTCCCCCCGAACGTCAATCTGTGCGTCACGGCCAACGGCGTCGACTGGGTGCTGGACGAGACGCGCCTGAAGGAGGACGGCGTGAGCGTCCTGAGGACCTACGGCCGCTCCCCCGCCGTCGAGTTCACGTACACGGGTCCGCGCTCCGAGGTGGGCGGCATCCTGACCGAGCTGAACCGCGCCGTCGACTGGCTCCCGCAGAAGCGGCGGTGCGTCGGCCTCCAGGACGCCCTGTAGGCGCTGCCGCAGCCGTACCCCGGCCCCTGTCCCCGGTCTAGAGGCGTGCGGCCCAGGTGATGCCGCCCAGCAGGTGGGACCGGAAGTCCGGATCCCGGTACGCCTCCGGGGTGTGGCCCAGGGCCGTGTAGAAGACCCGGCCCCGGCCCTGTTCGCGGCACCAGGCGAGGGGGTGGTCCTCGCCCATGCCGCCGCCCTCGTACGACGTCTCGTCGGCGCTGACGAGGACGCGTACCGCGGGGCGCGGGTTGGTGCGGAAGTCGTACCACTCGTCGGTGAAGTGCCAGACGGCCGGCAGGTGCCGGGTCGCCGGGTGGTCCCGGTCCTCCACGACGGCCCTGCCGGGCTGGAGGGCGGGGTGGCGGTCGAAGCGGGCGCCGAGCAGTTCGCCGTAGTAGGGCCAGTCGTACTCGGTGCAGGCGGCGGCGTGCACACCGACGAAGCCGCCGCCCGCCTCGACGTACGCGGCGAGCCGGTCGCGGCCCGCCGGGGTCAGCACCTCGCCGCTGGTGGAGAGGAAGACGACGGCGGCGAAGTCGTCCAGGGACGCTTCGAGGACCGCGGGGTCCTCGGTGGCGGTGACGTCGAAGTCGCCGAGGGTGCGCAGGGCGGCGACGGCGGCCGGGATGGAGTCGTGCCGGTAGTCCGTGGTGCGGGTGAAGACGAGGAGTCGAGGCGCCATGCGCCGAGCCTATGCCGGTGACGCGGCCTGGCCCAGGGAGTGGATCATGCCGAAATCTTTCGGCGGCTCGGAGCGAGCGCTCCGTGGGCGCACCCGGGCTGCGTGGCCTCGGCGGCGATGGAGACGGTTACCGCGCTGCTGGACCGTCCCGTCCTCGGGATCCCGGACCTGGCTGCGACGGTCGCCGGTTTCGCCCGCCGTACGGGGGTCGGGCCCGTGCCGGATGGCGCGCACGTCGGGCTCGGCACCCGCGACCACCTGGCCGGTCCGGGCGGCGACCGCTGTCTGGGGGTCATCGGCCCGGACCCGCAGCAGCCCGCTCCGCCGGGGCCCCGTCCCTTCGGGGTGGACGGGCCGACCGCGCCGCGGACGCTGACCTGGGCGGCACGCCCACCGGACCCGGGCGCGGCGGGCGCGGCGGCACGGGCGCTGGGGCACGATCGGGGCGAGGTGCGGCCGACGAGCCGCCGCCGGCCGGACGGCACGCTGCCGCGGTGGCGGCTGACGGACGGCTCGCACCCCTCGGGTCTTGTGCCGCTCCGCATCGACCGGGGCGCCTCCGCCCACCCGGCGACGGGGCCGCCCGTCACACCGCCGAGGTCCCTGTCCGCGAGCGCGCCCCCACCGGACCGGGTCCGTCCCCCGCTGTCCGCGCTCGGCGTCGGCCCGCCGCTGACCACCGGCCCGGCCGGTCCCGCCTGCACCGTGGGGACGCGCCGGGGGCCGGTGACCTTCGCCCGGGCCTCTCGGCGCATCCCCCCGCCCCCGGCAGGGAGTGGCGTCCGATTCCTTCAAGACCGGCCGCGGCGGTGCTGCCTACGGTGGCCGCATGAGTGCACGATTCGATGCCGTGGGCCTGGTCGTCTCCGACATGGCCGCTTCCGTCACCTTCTACCGCAGGCTCGGGTTCGCCTTCCCGGAGGGCGCCGAGCGGCTGCCGCACGCCGAGGCCGAACTACCGGGCGGGCTGCGGCTGTTGCTGGACACCGAGGAGACCGTGCGGTCCTTCCACCCCGGCTGGCAGCCGCCCGCCGACGGCGGTCGCACCTCGCTGGCCCTGCGCTGCGACGGCCCGGGCGAAGTGGACGCGCTGTACGAGGAGTTGGTGGGCGCCGGCTGTCACGGGGAGCTCAAGCCGTGGGACGCCGTGTGGGGGCAGCGGTACGCCGTGCTGCTGGACCCCGACGGCAACGGCGTGGACCTGTTCGCGCCGCTACCGGCGGCCCAGTAGCTCGCTCGGCGTGAGCCCCGTCAAGTCCCGCACGTCGCGCGTCAGATGGGCCTGGTCGGCGAATCCGGCGCGGGCGGCCGTCGCCGCGAGGGGCACACCGGACCGGGCCAGCGCGAGGGCGCGTTGCAGGCGCAGCACGCGGGCCAGCGTCTTGGGGCCGTAGCCGAAGGCGGTCAGCGCGCGGCGGTGCAGCTGGCGTGCGGTGAGGCCGAGTTCGCCGGCGACCGCGCCCACGGGGCGGCCCGCGGCGAGGCCGGTCACCAGGTGCCGCAGCAGCGCGTCGGGCGCGCCGGCCCCGGTCTCGGCGGCCCGGCGCAGCGCGAGGTCCTCCAGGCCGGCCGCCGGGTCGCCGGCCGCGTCGACCTGCGCGGTCAGGCGCCGTACGAGGGGCGCCGGCCACAGGTCGGCGAGGGGGACGCGCCGGTCGCGCAGCTCGTGGGCGGGCACGCCAAGGAGGGCGGGCGCGGTGCCGGGGAAGAAGCGGACGCCGGCCCAGGCGGCGGGCGGGCCGCCGGTGACGTGGGCGCGGGTGTCGGGACCGGCGACCAGCAGGGTGCCCTCGCGCCACAGCAGGTCCATGCAGCCGTCGGGCAGGACGCGCCCAGGACCGGCCGGGGTGGTGCTCCACACGACCGCGTCGGCCAGCCGGGCCGCCCGTTCCACGTACACGCCAGCCAGGTTACGCCGCCCGCGGCCGGTCCCGCCAGCGCTCCTCGGCGGACGCCTGGCGTCATCCCGCCCGATACACCTGCGGGCTCACCCCGTACACGCGTTTGAACGCGGTCGACAGGGCGAACGCGGTGCTGTAGCCGACCTGGCGGGCGACGGCGGCGACGGTGTCCTCGGTGCCGCGGAGCCGGTCGGCGGCGAGGGCGAGGCGCCAGCCGATGAGGTACGTCACCGGCGGCCTGCCCACCAGCGCGGTGAAGCGGCGGGCCAGCGCGGCGCGGGACACCCCGGCCTTGGCGGCGAGCGCGGCGACCGTCCAGGGGTGGGCGGGGTCGTCCTGGATCAGGCGCAGCGCCCGGCCGACGACCGGGTCGGCGAGGGCGACGTACCAGGCGGGCGCCGCCGCCTCGGGCCGGGCGAACCAGGCGCGCAGCGCGGCGATGACCAGCAGGTCGAGCAGCCGGTCGAGGACGACCTCCTGGCCGGGTTCGTCGCGCACGATCTCCGCCGCGAGCAGCGGCGTGAACGGGCAGTCCCAGGTGTCGGAGGTGAGCGTGAGCAGCGGCGGCAGCGCGTCGAGCAGCCGGCCGCCGATCTCGCCGCGCATGAGGTACGTGCCGATGAGCACGACGGTGCCGCCGTCGAGCCGGTCGCCCCAGGTGCGCACGCCGAGGTCCATGGAGCCGTTGAGCGAGCGGCCGTCGGGGTAGCTGCACTCGCCGCCCGGCAGGATCAGCGCCTGCGGCTCGGTGTCCGGGTGGTCGGCGCAGGTGTAGGCGCCGGGGCCGCGCGCGACGGTGAGGTCACCGGCCCGCAGCCGCACCGGCTCGCCCGTCTCGGGCAGGATCCAGGCGTCGCCGCGGACCATGAGCATCACCGACAGCGGCGCCCGGTCCTCGACGCGGACCGCCCACGGCGGGTCGAAGCAGGCCCGGATCATGAACGCGCCCCGCGCGCGGGGGCCTTCCAGCAGGCCCGCGAGTGGATCCATGGGCCAAGCGTAGACGCGGGCGTATGGGGATGAGCCGCTCGGCGATGGTTCCGGGGCCCGGCGCGGCAGTTGACTCGCTGCCATGACGGAGAACGAGCAGAGCACGCGGGACATGACGGTTGTGGTGACGGGCGCTTCGGGGCGTACCGGGCGGCGGGTGGCCGAGGCGGCGCGCGCGGCGGGGATGACCGTGCGGGGTGCGTCGCGGCGTACGGGGTTCGACTGGCGGGACCGTTCGACGTGGGCGGACGTGCTGCGCGGCGCGGACGCCGCCTATCTGGTGCACCCCTCGGACGTCGGCGCCCCGGGCGCGGCCGAGGAGGTGGGCGAGCTGGCGCGGGCGGCGGCCGGTGTCGGTGTGCGGCGGCTGGTGCTGCTGTCGGCGCGGGGGCAGGACCGGGCGCTGCCCACCGAGGAGGCGCTGCGCGCGTCGGGCGCGGACTGGACGGTGGTGCGGGCGTCGTGGTTCGCGCAGAACTTCAGCGAGGGCCCGCTGGTGGAAGGGCTGCGGCTGGGCGGGGAGCTGGTGTTCCCGGGCGGTGAGGTGCCGGAGCCGTTCGTGGACGCGCGGGACATCGCGGACGTCGTGGTGGCGGTGCTGGGAGACGGCGCGTACGCCGGGCGGAACGTCGAGGTGTCCGGGCCGCGGCTGCTGACCTGGGGCGCGGCGGTCGCGGAGATCGGCGCGGCGGCGGGCCGCGCGCTGGTGTACCGGCCGGTGCCGCCGCGTGCGTACGGGGAGGTGCTGACGTCGCTCGGGGTGCCGGACGGGGAGGCGGCGTTCCTGGTCGAGCTGTTCGCGTCGCTGCTGGACGGCCGCAACGCGTACGTGTCGGACGGCGTCGAGCGGGTGCTCGGCCGCCCGCCGAGGGACTTCACGGAGTTCGCCCGGGACGCGGCGGCGCGGGGCACGTGGAAGGTGTGAGACGGCGGGGCGCCGGCTCGCGGGGCCGCGGCGCGGGAGGCTTCTCGCCGGCCGGCGCCGCGTCCCCGCTTGCCGTGCGGCAGCGCACCCGGCGCTTCCTCACTTCTCCTCGGGCGGCGGCCCCTCCCCCTGTCGCGGGGCGCTCTTGGCGTGGGTGCGCAGGCGGGCCGTGACGTCCTCGGGGGGCAGGAAGCGGGACCAGCGTTCGGGGAACTCGGACGGCATGTCCGGGTCGGCCTCTCCGCCGGCCGCCGTCCGTGCCACGTACTCGGCGACCTGCGCCTGCCGCAGCCGTTCGTTCGCCTCGCGGGCGGCCGCGGTGGCGGCGGCCGGCCACACCCGGTCGATCGCGGCGTTGACGGCGGCCCCGACGAGCACGGCGAACGCGGACACGCCGATCCACAGCAGCACGGCGACGGGCGCGGCGAGCGAGCCGTAGATGGTGGGGCCCTCGACGGTGCTGGTGAGGTAGATGCGCAGCAGGAAGCTGCCCAGCACCCACATGCCGAGGGCGACGAGCGCGCCGGGCACGTCCTCGATCCACGGGGAGCGCACCGGCACGGACACGTGGTAGAGCGTGGTCAGGAAGGCGATCGACAGCAGGATCACCACGGGCCAGTACAGGATCTGCACGACGGTCGTCGACCAGGGCACGATCCGCACGACCGCGTCGGGCCCGGCGACCATCAGCGGCAGCGCGACGGAGCCGATCAGCAGCGCCACGACGAACAGCAGGAAGGCCAGCAGGCGGGTCTTGACGATGCCCCGGACGCCGTCGAGGCCGTACATGACGGTGATGGTGTCGATGAAGACGTTCACGGCCCGCGAGCCGGACCACAGGGCGAACAGGAAGCCCAGGGAGATGATGTCGGGCCGGCCGCCCTTCATCACGTCGTGCAGGATCGGCTCGGCGATCTGCGCGACGCCCCGGTCGGACAGCACGGTGCGGGCGGCGTCGAGGAGGTTCTTCTGGAGGCTCTCGATGGTGTCGGCGCCGGTCCAGGCGTCGACGTAGCCGAGCAGGCCGATCATGCTCAGCAGCAGGGGCGGCACGGACAGCAGCGTGAAGAACGCGGCCTCGGCCGCCAGGCCCAGGATGCGGTACTCGATGCAGGAGTTGACGGTGTCCTTGAGCAGCAGCCAGGCGGTCCGGCGCTTGGAGACGTTCCGGTAGAGCGCGCGGGCGCGATGGAGTCGCCCGGAGGGCCCGTCGGGGGTGTCGCTTGCTGGCTGCACGCACTAAAGGTATCCGCCGCGCGCGGCCCCGCTCATCCACCGGGCCCGCCTCCGTCCGCCCCGGTCGCCCCACCGCCGTCCGCCCCGCCCGGCCCGTCGTGTCACTCTGGTGACCTCCGCCGTGCCGAGGGGTAGGTTCGCAGACATGTCAGGCAGCACCCACAGCGTGACCAACCAGGCTCCACCGCTGGTCGGATACGACGTTTTCACCGCCGACCGGGCCCTGGCGGCGGCGGTCGAACGGCATCTGGACCCGGCGCTCCTGGACGAGGCGCGCGGCGAGCTGTCGGCGCTGGGCCGGTCGGCGGGGTCGGCGCAGTTGCAGGAGTGGGCCACGCAGGCCAACGAGAACCCGCCCGTGCTGCGCACCCACGACCGGTACGGCAACCGGCTCGATGAGGTCGACTTCCACCCCGCGTGGCACCGGCTGCTCGGCAAGGGCGTGTCGGCGGGCCTGACCTCGGCGTGGACCCGGCCGGGCGGGCATGTGCGGCGCGCCGCCGGGTTCCTGGTGTGGACGCAGGCCGAGGCCGGCAGCGGCTGCCCCCTGTCGATGACGCACGCGGCGGTGCCCGCGCTGCGCACCGACCCGGCGCTCGCCGCGCAGTGGGAGCCGCGGCTGACGTCCACGATCTACGAGCGGGAGCTGAGGCCGGCCCGGCAGAAGGCGGGTGCCCTGTTCGGGATGGCCATGACGGAGAAGCAGGGCGGCAGCGACGTCCGGGCCGGCACGACGGCCGCCCGGCCGCTCGCCGAGGACGGCACGTACGAGCTGACGGGGCACAAGTGGTTCTGCTCGGCGCCCATGTCGGACGCGTTCCTGGTGCTGGCGCGGGCGGCGGGCGGGCCGACGTGCTTCCTGGTGCCGCGGGTGCTGGAGCACGGCTCGCGCAACGTGTTCCTGATCCAGCGCCTGAAGGACAAGCTGGGCAACCGGTCGAACGCCTCCGCGGAGGTCGAGTTCGACGGCACCTGGGCGCGCCGGGTCGGCGAGGAGGGGCGCGGGGTGCGCACCATCATCGGGATGGTGGCGGCGACCCGCCTGGACTGTGTGCTGGGCTCGGCGGGCCTGATGCGGCAGGCCGTCGCGCAGGCGGTGCACCACTGCACGTACCGGGAGGCGTTCGGCGGGAGGCTCGTCGACAAGCCGCTGATGCGCAATGTGCTCGCCGACCTGGCGCTGGAGTCGGAGGCGGCCACCACGCTCGCGCTGCGGCTGGCCGCCGCGTACGACGACGGCGGTGAGCAGGAGCGGGCGTTCTTGCGGCTGGCGCTCCCGGCCGCGAAGTACTGGGTGACCAAGCGCTGCGCCCCGGTCGCGGTCGAGGCCGCGGAGTGCCTGGGCGGCAACGGGTACGTCGAGGAGTCGGGGCTGCCGCGGCTGGTGCGGGAGTCGCCGCTGAACTCGATCTGGGAGGGCGCCGGGAACGTGCAGGCACTGGACGTGCTGCGGGCGCTCGGCCGGGAGCCCGGCGCCCTCGACGCGTATCTGCGGGAGGTGGGCCTGGCGCGTGGCGCGGACCACCGCCTGGACCGGGCGATCAAGGACCTGCTGACGGAACTCGCCGACCTGGAGGGTGTCGAGGCGCGGGGGCGGCGGCTCGCGGAGCGGCTCGCGCTGGTGCTGCAGGGCTCGCTGCTGGTGCGGTTCGCGCCGCCGGAGGTCGCCGACGCGTTCTGCGCGGCGCGGCTGGGCGGCGACGGCGGAGCGGCCTTCGGGACACTGCCGCACACCCTGGACCTGGCGTCCGTGGTGGAGCGGGCCCGGCCGGAGGCGTAGAGCCGGCCGCAGGCACGGTCCCGGCGGGCCCTGCGCGGGGCCGCCGTACGGGTGCGACGCGGGGGTGGTGCTGCGCCGACACGGCACCACCCCCGCCGCACCGGCCTTCTCAGGCCATGCGCGCCGCCCGGGGCGACGTCGCTCAAGTTTCAACCACCGTGAGGGGGTCCCACCAGGGTTGCGGGGGGTTGCAACTTGCCGGTCACTGTGAGCGGAGTGGACCCGTCCGTTCGCACCGGACGGCACTATGAGACAAACAGTCAGCAGTCGGCAGTCAGGAGCCGGGGCAGGCTCGCCCTCCCTCTTCCGTGCCGTTCTTCCTCGCACTACCACCGGGAGGACCAGTGGCGCTCTCGCCGATGGACGTGACCCAACTGGCCGTCGTCGACGCGACGCGCGCGGCGCGGGTACTCAGCGAGATCCGCTCCGCGGCGCTCTCCGGCCGGCCGACCCCGCTGCCGCCGCGCCCGGTGATCGGGCAGTCCTGGAAGCGGATGCTGCGCGGCGGCCTCGACCCGGAGCGCGAGTCGAGAGCCGCGCCGCTGGACGCGGACGAGGTGCGGCGGCGGCGCGAGGTCTCCGAGCTGCGCCATGTGATGCCCGTACTGCGCGAGGGCCTGGTGTCGATCGCGGACGTCACCCGGCACATCATGGTGGTGGCCGACGCGGACGGCCGGGTGCTGTGGCGGGAGGGCAGCGCGCCGGTGCTGCGCAAGGCCGACGGGATCGGCTTCGAGGTGGGCGCGGACTGGCGGGAGGACGTCGTCGGCACCAACGGCGTGGGCACTGTCGCGGCGATCCGGCGCCCGGTCCAGGTCTTCGCCTCCGAGCACTTCTCCCGCTCGCAGACCGGCTGGACCTGTGCCGGCGCGCCCATCACCGATCCGCGGGACGGCCGGCTGCTCGGCGTGGTGGACGTGAGCGGGCCTCTGGACACCATGCACCCGGCCACGCTCGCCTGGGTCGACTCGGTGGCCAAGCTCGCCGAGGCGCGGCTGCGGGACATGCACACGCGTTCGCTGGAGCGACTGCGGGCGGTGGCGGCTCCGGCGCTGGCCCGCATCGGGGGGCGTGCGCTGGTCGTGGACCGGGACGGCTGGACGGCGGCGGTGACCGGGATGCCGTACACGGACCGGGTCGCGCTGCCCAAGTCGCTGACGGCGGGCATGCGGTGGCTGCCGGCGCTGGGGCTGTGCTCGGTGGAGCCGATGGGCGGGGGCTGGCTGGTGCGGGTCGAGGACCGGCCGGTGCGGCACGGGGTCACCCGGATCGTGCTGGACCTGCGCGGGCCGCGCCGCCGGTCGCTGGAGGTGGTGGGCGGCGCGGGCTCCTTCCGTCACGAACTGAGCCCCCGGCACGCCGAGTTGCTGTTCCTGCTGGCGGTGCATCCGGCGGGGCGCAGCGCGTCGGAACTCGCCGGGGACATGTTCGGCGACCCGGCCCGCAGGGTGACGGTGCGGGCCGAGATGTCGCGGGTCAGGCGGTATCTCGGGGGGTTTCTGGAGCATCGGCCGTATCGTTTCTGCGACGCGGCCGAGGTCGAGATCCTGTTCCCGGACGACCTGACCGATTTGCTGCCGCACTCGACGGCACCGGGGGTGGAACGGCATCGGGTGCCGGTGACGCGGCCGTGAGCCGGCGGGCGCCGGCGTCCGAGGGCCCGGCGGTCCGGCGGGCGGGGGCCGTGGGCGATCGGCGGGCTCCGGGCGGAAGCCGCCCTCGCGCCCCACGCGCCGGCACCCCGCCCACCCCGCACCCGCGGACCTCGCGCGCCGGGCGCACCCCCGCAACCCTCGCACCTCATCCGCCGGGCGCACCCCCGTGTCCCCCGCACCTCCCGGACCCCTCACGCCCGGCGCACCCCCGCGCACCCGCCGCCACGGCACCCCGGCCCGCCACTCCCCGCCCCGCCGCGCATTTGCCGGGTCTCGTCCCCGACCGGCGCCGTCTGCCGTAGCATCCGTCTTCGGGTCACACCATCTGCTCCTCGACCAACTGGTGGAGCACCCGGCGCAGTTGACCCGGCTCGGGAGGACGGCATGAAGCAACGCGGCAGACACCGCCGGCGCAGACGCGGCCGGGTGCTGCGCGGTGCCCTGGCGGGTGCCGCGCTCGCGCTGACGGCCGCGGCGACCATGATCAGCGCCTCGCAGGCCACGGTGGCCGGCGATCCCGGCGCCCTGAAGCCGCTCACCTCGGCGGCCGAGACCGGCAGGCTGCGGCTCACGGAGCATCCGGCGGCACCCGCTTCCGACCGCCTCGCCGCCGCGCTGGGCCGCCCCGTCGGCGTGGCCACCGTCCTCGCCGACGCCGACCGCACGCTGCGCGACCGGGCCCGCTGCACGGCCCGGGAGCGGGCGGCCCTGCCCGTGTCCCCGGCGGCCACCCGCGCCTACTGCTGGGACGGCGCCGACACGGCGGGCTGGCGGCCGGGCGCGGTCACCACCTCCGGGGACGCCGACGACGACGGCCGCTGGGGCGCCCACCGCGTGATCCTGTCGGCCTGGAGCCGGGAGGCGCCCGCGGGCCGCGACCCCGACCGGGGCACCCCGGCGGCCGACGGCCCGGCCCGCGTCGCCTTCGTCGACGCGGGCGACCCCGAGCGCCTCGCCTACACCTGGGTGCTCCTCGCCGTCCCCTCCCACGACGGGCGGGACCTGCGAGGCCTCGGCTCGCCGGTGACCGGGATGGTCTGGTACCAGGACAAGCTGCTCGTCACCGCGGGCCGCGCGGACCGCACCGCGCTGTACGTGTACGACGTGGACCGCATCCGGCGGACCGCCCCCGGCGCCGTGGTCGGGGCCGCCGGCGGCCGGTCCGCGCACGGCTGCCGGTACGTGATGACGCCGGTCGCCTCCTACCGGCCGGCCGGCGGGGGCGGCGCCCCGCGGCCCGGCAGTGTCTCCCTGGACCGCAGCACCGCCCCGGACAGCCTGGCGGTGAGCGACTGGGTCCCCTCGGACGGCGACGGCCGCACCCGGCTGTGGCGCTACCCGTTCAGCAGCGACCCGGCCCGCGCCGGACTGCTGGACACCGACGCGGCCGGGCACGTGCGGGCCGGTGAGGCGTACGAGAGCAAGGTGACCGGCGTGCAGAGCGTGCTGTCGTACCGTGCCGCCTGGTACCTGGGCCGCCCGGCCGGCACCGGGGAGGGCCACGGCGCGCTGTGGCGCCAGGACACCGGGGGCGCGGCCCCGACCCGCTGCGGCACGGACCGGACCCGCCGCTGCTGGAGCGGCCCGGCCGCCTCCCTCTCCCACTGGACGGCGACGGGCGAGGTCTGGTCCCAGTCGTCCCGCACCCTGTTCGCGGTCCCACTGGCCTCGCTCGCCGAGCCAGGGGACTAGCGGGACCCCTCGGCCCTCGCTCGCCGAGCCACGGGACCAGCCGGACCCCCTGCCCCTCGCACGCCGTCGAACCACGGGACCAGCCGGACCCCTCTGCCCGCGTGCACCGAGGTCCCCGATCGACAGATTCCCGAGCGGGATGATTCCCTGGCCGGCATGACCAACATCGCCGTGACCACCTGGTCCCTGGAGCAGACCACCCCCCGTGACCTCCTGCCGGCCCCGGCGCCCGAGAGCGACGTGCGGATCGTGCGCGCCGAGGTGCCCTCCCCCGAGTTCAGCCGCTTCCTGTACGCGTCGGTCGGCGGCGACATCCGCTGGATCGACCGGCTGGGCTGGACGTACGCGCGGTGGCAGGAGTACCTGGACCGGCCCGGCGTCGAGACATGGGTGGCCTATGACCGCGGCACGCCCGCCGGGTACGTGGAGCTGGAGGCGCAGGACGACGGTGCCGTGGAGATCGTCTACTTCGGCCTGATCCCCGCCTTCCGGGGCCGCCGCATCGGCGGGCACCTGCTGTCGTACGGCACCGCGCGCGCGTGGGACCTGGCGGACCGCTGGCCGGGGCTGGCGGCGACGAAGCGGGTGTGGCTGCACACGTGCAGCAAGGACGGCGAGCACGCGATGGCGAACTACCAGCGCCGCGGCTTCAAGCTGTTCGACACCAAGGTCGAAGAAGAAGCGGACGGTCCCAGTCCGGGCCCGTGGCCGGGCGCCTACCCGGCCTGACCTGCGCCGACAAGACCGCTCGCACCGCATGTGACCAACAACACCCATGTCTCATTGTTCGAGACAAGGATGTCCGAATGTCGGACGAAGCTGGACTGTGTCCAGATCGCCGTGACACGCTTCCGTCATGTCTGGAACTGGGATCGCCTTGGTGAGTCGGCGGCACGTCGACCTCGGCCGCATGTCCAGCGCCATCTGTCCGGCGCGCTGACGCACCGCCCCGGCCCTTCGGGTCACGGGTTCCAGCAGCGCCGACAGTTCTTTCCGCCTCATCCCCGCGCAAGGAAGCGCACCTGTGCCCATGCGCGCCCGTGCGCAGGTCACAGCCTCTTTCCCCGCTGTCCCGAAGGACGTATCCACCATGGCCGCCACCCCGCAGAACCCTGCCGCCGCGACTCCCCGCCGCAAGGTGAGCCGTCACCGCGGTGAGGGTCAGTGGGCCGCGGGGCACTTCACCCCGCTCAACGGCAACGAGCAGTTCAAGAAGGACGACGACGGTCTCAATGTGCGGACACGCATTGAGACGATCTACTCCAAGCGCGGATTCGACTCGATCGACCCGAACGACCTGCGCGGCCGCATGCGCTGGTGGGGGCTCTACACCCAGCGCAAGCCCGGCATCGACGGCGGCAAGACGGCCGTACTGGAGCCGGAGGAGCTGGACGACAAGTACTTCATGCTGCGCGTCCGGATCGACGGCGGCCGGCTCACCACCCGGCAGCTGCGCGTGATCGGCGAGATCTCGCAGGAGTTCGCGCGCGGCACCGCCGACATCACCGACCGGCAGAACGTCCAGTACCACTGGATCCGGATCGAGGACGTGCCCGAGATCTGGAACCGCCTGGAGGCGGTCGGCCTGTCCACCACCGAGGCCTGCGGGGACACGCCCCGCGTGATCATCGGTTCGCCGGTGGCCGGCATCGCCGAGGACGAGATCATCGACGGCACCCCGGCCATCGAGGAGATCCACCGCCGGGTCATCGGCAACCCGGCCTACTCGAACCTGCCGCGCAAGTTCAAGACGGCGGTCTCCGGCTCGCCGCTGCTGGACGTGGCGCACGAGATCAACGACGTCGCGTTCGTCGGCGTGGTCCACCCCGAGCACGGCCCCGGCTTCGACGTGTGGGTCGGCGGCGGCCTGTCCACCAACCCCAAGATCGGCGTGCGGCTCGGCGCCTGGGTGCCGCTGGACGAGGTCCCGGACGTCCACGAGGGCGTCGTCGCCATCTTCCGCGACTACGGCTACCGGCGGCTGCGCACCCGCGCCCGGCTGAAGTTCCTGGTCGCCGACTGGGGCCCGGAGAAGTTCCGCCAGGTGCTGGAGGACGAGTACCTCAAGCGGAAGCTGACCGACGGACCGGCGCCCGCGCAGCCCGTGGAGCGCTGGCGCGACCACGTCGGCGTGCACCGCCAGCGCGACGGCCGCTTCTACGTCGGCTTCGCCCCGCGCGTCGGCCGCGTCGACGGCACCACCCTGACGAAGATCGCCGACCTCGCGGAGGCGCACGGCTCGGGCCGGGTGCGGACCACCGTCGAGCAGAAGATGATCATCCTCGACGTCGAGGAGCCGCAGGTCGAGTCGCTGGTCGAGGCCCTGGAGGCGCTGGACCTCACCGCCCGGCCGTCCCCGTTCCGACGCGGCACGATGGCCTGCACCGGCATCGAGTACTGCAAGCTCGCCATCGTCGAGACGAAGGCGCGCGGCTCCTCGCTCATCGACGAACTCGAACGCCGCATCCCGGACTTCGACGAGCCGATCACCATCAACCTCAACGGCTGCCCGAACGCCTGCGCCCGTATCCAGGTGGCGGACATCGGTCTCAAGGGCCAGCTGGTCGTCAACGACCGGGGCGAGCAGGTCGAGGGCTACCAGGTGCACCTGGGCGGCGCGCTCGGCCTGGAGGCCGGCTTCGGCCGCAAGGTGCGCGGTCTGAAGGTCACCGCCGAGGGCCTGCCGGACTACGTGGAGCGCGTGCTCAAGAGGTTCCAGGCGGAGCGCGAAGAGGGCGAGCGGTTCGCCGCCTGGGCGGCGCGGGCCGGCGAGGAGTCGCTGTCATGAGCGAGCGTGCGGCGCCCTTCTACTGCCCCTACTGCGGCGACGAGGACCTGCGTCCCGGCGCGGAGGGCCACGGCGCCTGGGAATGCGCGGCGTGCAATCGAGCCTTTCAGTTGACGTTCCGCGGGCTGCTGGCCCAGGGACTTCGGCGACCCGACTCGGGAGGGGCACAGCGGATATGACGGTGACTCAGGAAGAACGCACGGCCGAGGAGCTCAAGGCGCTGGCCGAGCAGGCGGGCCGCGACCTGGAGGACGCCTCCGCGCTGGAGATCCTCCAGTGGGCGGCCAGGACGTTCGGCAAGCGGTTCTGCGTGACGTCCTCGATGGAGGACGCGGTGGTCGCCCACCTGGCCTCCCGCGCGATGCCCGGCGTCGACGTGGTGTTCCTCGACACCGGCTACCACTTCGAGGAGACCATCGGCACCCGGGACGCGGTCGACGCCGTGATGGACGTCAACGTCATCACGCTCACCCCGCGCCAGACGGTCGCCGAGCAGGACGCCGAGTACGGCCCGAAGCTGCACGACCGCGACCCCGACCTGTGCTGCAAGCTGCGCAAGGTGCGGCCGCTGGAGGAGGGCCTGAAGGGCTACCTCGCCTGGGCGACCGGCCTGCGCCGCGACGAGTCCGAGACCCGGGCGAACACCCCGGTCGTCGGCTGGGACGACAAGCGGCAGAAGGTCAAGATCTCCCCCATCGCCCGCTGGACGCAGGACGACGTGGACGCCTACGTCACCGAGCACGGCGTGCTCACCAACCCCCTGCTGACGGACGGCTACGCCTCCGTCGGCTGCGCCCCCTGCACCCGCCGGGTCCTGGCGGGCGAGGACGCGCGCGCCGGCCGCTGGGCGGGCCGCGCCAAGACCGAGTGCGGGCTGCACGGATGACGACGACGATTCAGGAGACCGACGTGACGACCGGAGCCACCGTCTGGCTCACGGGTCTGCCGAGCGCCGGCAAGACCACCATCGCGTACGAGCTGGCCGGGCGGCTGCGCGAGGAGGGCCGCCGCGTCGAGGTGCTCGACGGCGACGAGATCCGCGAGTTCATCTCGGCGGGCCTCGGCTTCAGCCGCGAGGACCGGCACACCAACGTGCAGCGCATCGGCTTCGTCGCCGAACTGCTCGCCCGCAACGGCGTCACGGTCCTGGTCCCGGTGATCGCGCCGTACGCCGACAGCCGCGAGGCGGTCCGCAAGCGTCACCAGGCCAACGGCACCGGCTACCTGGAGGTGCACGTGGCGACCCCGGTCGAGGTGTGCAGCGAGCGGGACGTGAAGGGCCTGTACGCCAAGCAGGCCGCGGGTGAGCTGACGGGGCTCACCGGGGTCGACGACCCGTACGAGGAACCCGAGTCGCCCGATCTGCGCATCGAGTCGCAGCACCAGACCGTCCAGGAGTCCGCCGCGGCGGTCCATGCCCTGCTCAGTGAAAGGGGACTGGCATGACGACGACCGTCGCGAGCATCTCCGAGGAGACGGGCAGCCCGTACGCGCTCTCCCACCTCGACGCCCTCGAGTCCGAGGCGGTGCACATCTTCCGCGAGGTGGCGGGCGAGTTCGAGAAGCCGGTGATCCTGTTCTCCGGCGGCAAGGACTCCATCGTCATGCTGCACCTGGCGCTGAAGGCGTTCACGCCGGCGCCGGTGCCGTTCGCGCTGCTGCACGTCGACACCGGGCACAACTTCCCCGAGGTCATCGACTACCGCGACCGGACCGTGGCCCGGCACGGGCTGCGGCTGCACGTCGCGTCGGTGCAGGACTACATCGACCGCGGCATCCTCAAGGAGCGCCCGGACGGCACCCGCAACCCGCTGCAGACCCTGCCGCTGACGGAGAAGATCCAGGCCGAGCGGTTCGACGCGGTGTTCGGCGGCGGGCGCCGCGACGAGGAGAAGGCCCGCGCGAAGGAGCGGGTGTTCTCGCTGCGCGACGAGTTCTCCCAGTGGGACCCGCGGCGCCAGCGCCCCGAGCTGTGGAACCTCTACAACGGCCGCCACGCGCCCGGTGAGCACGTCCGGGTCTTCCCGCTGTCCAACTGGACCGAGCTGGACGTGTGGCAGTACATCGCCCGCGAGAACATCGAGCTGCCCGGGATCTACTACGCGCACGAGCGTGAGGTCTTCCGGCGGGACGGCATGTGGCTGACGGCCGGCGAGTGGGGCGGCCCGAAGGACGGCGAGACGGTTCAGAAGCGGCAGGTCCGCTACCGCACCGTCGGCGACATGTCCTGCACCGGCGCCGTCGACTCCGACGCCGACACCATCGAGAAGGTGATCACGGAGATCGCCGCCTCCCGGCTCACCGAGCGCGGCGCCACCCGCGCCGACGACAAGCTCTCCGAGGCCGCGATGGAAGACCGCAAGCGCGAGGGGTACTTCTAGACATGAGCACGACCACGACCGAGGAGCTCTCGGCCACCACCCTGCTGCGGTTCGCCACCGCCGGCTCCGTCGACGACGGCAAGTCCACGCTGGTGGGCCGGCTGCTGCACGACTCCAAGTCGGTCCTGGTGGACCAGCTGGAGGCCGTCGAGCGCGCCTCGGCAGGCCGCGGCCAGGACACCCCCGACCTGGCGCTGCTCACCGACGGCCTGCGCGCCGAGCGCGAGCAGGGCATCACCATCGACGTCGCCTACCGCTACTTCGCCACCCCGCGCCGCCGGTTCATCCTCGCCGACACCCCGGGCCACGTGCAGTACACCCGGAACATGGTCACGGGTGCGTCCACCGCCGAGCTGACGGTGATCCTGGTCGACGCCCGCAACGGCGTGGTGGAGCAGACCCGCCGGCACGCGGCCATCGCGGCGCTGCTGCGGGTCCCGCACGTCGTGCTCGCCGTGAACAAGATGGACCTCGTCGGCTACCAGGAGCCGGTGTTCGCGGCCATCGCCGAGGAGTTCACCGCGTACGCCACCGAGCTGGGCATCCCGGACGTCACCGCGATCCCCATCTCGGCGCTGGCCGGCGACAACGTCGTGGACCCCTCGTCCCACATGGACTGGTACGCGGGGCCGACCGTGCTGGAGCACCTGGAGACGGTGCCGGCCGCGCACGACCTGACGCACTGCCACGCCCGGATGCCCGTGCAGTACGTGATCCGGCCGCAGAGCGCCGAGCACCCCGACTACCGCGGCTACGCGGGACAGATCGCCGCGGGCACGTTCCGCGTCGGCGAGTCCGTGACGGTCCTGCCGTCCGGGCGGGCCACGCGGATCGCCGGCATCGACCTGCTGGGCGAGCCCGTCGACGTGGCGTGGACGCCGCAGTCGGTGACGCTCCTGCTGGAGGACGACATCGACATCTCGCGCGGCGACCTGATCGTGCCCAGCAAGGACGCGCCGCCGACCACGCAGGACATCGAGGCGACCGTCTGCCACGTCGCGGACGCCCCGCTCACCGTCGGCCACCGGGTGCTGCTCAAGCACGGCACGCGCACGGTCAAGGCGATCGTCAAGGACATCCCGTCCCGGCTGACGCTGGACGACCTGTCCCTGCACCCGCACCCGGGCCAGCTCGCCGCCAACGACATCGGCCGGGTCAAGGTCCGCACCGCCGAGCCGCTGCCCGTGGACTCCTACGCCGACTCCCGCCGCACCGGCTCGTTCATCCTGATCGACCCGCACGACGGCACCACCCTGACCGCCGGCATGGTCGGAGAGTCGTTCGCCTCGCCGGAACCCGTCAAGGACGAGACGGGCGACGACGGGTGGGACTTCTGACCATGAACTCCCCCGACGTCTATTCCACGTTCGCCAAAGAGGGCGGCCGCGTCGGCTGGGGGTACCCCCGGACGAAGTCTGGGGGAGGCGCTCTGGGCAGCGGGCAGGGCGGAGTGGCCCGATGTGTGCGCTGACGTACGCGCACCGCTCGCGCGCCCTCACCCCCCACCGCCGTAGAACCCGACCTGCCGACCTCCCGGCCACGACCTGAGAGACCGTGACCGCCGGGCCAACGAGAGGAACACCTCCCGTGCCTGCCACCCAAGCCGTCCGCCGCGCCCTGGCGGTGATCGCCGCGCTCCCCCTTCTCACCCTCGCCGCCTGCGGATACGGCTCCGAGGCCAAGGACGACGACACCGCGAAGGTCGCCGCCGGGGCGGAGAAGATCGACGGCCTCGACTCCGTGAGGATCGGGTACTTCGGCAACCTGACCCACGGCACCGCCCTCGTCGCCCGCCAGAAGGGCTTCTTCCAGGAGGAGCTGGGCGCCACCGAGGCGAAGTACGCCACCTTCAACGCCGGGCCCTCCGAGATCGAGGCGCTCAACGCTGGCTCCATCGACATCGGCTGGATCGGCCCGTCCCCGGCGATCAACGGCTACACCAAGTCCCTCGGCAAGAACCTCAGGATCATCGGCGGTTCCGCGTCGGGCGGCGTGAAGCTCGTGGTCAACCCGGAGAAGATCAAGTCCCTCAAGGACGTCGAGGGCAAGCGGATCGCCACGCCGCAGCACGGCAACACGCAGGACGTGGCGTTCCTCAACTGGGCGGCCGGGCAGGGCTGGAAGGTCGACGCGGCGAGCGGCAAGGGCGACGTCACGGTCGTCCGCAGCGACAACAAGGTCACCCCGGACGCCTACAAGGCCGGGTCGGTCGACGGCGCCTGGGTGCCGGAGCCGACCGCGTCGAGGCTGGTCGCCGAGGGCGGCAAGGTCCTCCTCGACGAGGCGACGCTGTGGCCGGACGAGAAGTTCGTGATCACGAACATCATCGTGTCGCAGAAGTTCCTCAAGGAGCACCCGAAGGCGGTCGAGGCCGTGCTGACGGCCTCCGTGCGGACCAACAAGTGGATCAACGCCCACCCGGACGAGGCGAAGACGGTGGCCAACGCGCAGCTGGAGATCGACTCGGGCAAGGCGCTGCCCGCCGAGGTCCTGGACCCGGCGTGGAAGTCGATCCGGTTCACCGACGACCCGCTGGCCGCCACGCTCGGCACCCAGGCGGAACACGCCGTCAAGGCGGGCCTGCTGGAGAAGCCCGACCTGAAGGGCATCTACGACCTCACCCTCTTGAACAAGGTCCTCGCGGCCGAAGGCGGAAGCAAGGTCGACGACGCCGATCTCGGCGTCGGCTGAGTCCGGATCCCGATGAGTCCCCAGGAGGTGACGACCATGGCCACGACCCTCGCCAAGGCCGCCGACGGCACCGAGGCGGTCACGCACGCCGCCCGGATCGAGCACGTATCCAAGTCGTTCGCGGGCCCCGCCGGGCAGCAGCTCGTGCTGGACGACATCACCCTCGATGTCGCGCCCGGCGAGTTCGTCACCCTCCTGGGGGCCTCGGGCTGCGGCAAGTCCACGCTGCTGAACCTGGTGGCGGGCCTGGACCGGCCGAGCGCCGGCACGATCACGACGGACGGCCGGCCGGCGCTGATGTTCCAGGAGCACGCCCTCTTCCCGTGGCTGACCGCGGGCAAGAACATCGAACTCGCCCTGCGGCTGCGGGGCGTTCCCAAGGCGGAGCGGCGCGAGCGCGCCGAGGAGCTGCTGGAACTCGTCCGGCTCAAGGGCGCGTACGGCAAGCGGGTGCACGAGCTGTCCGGCGGTATGCGCCAGCGGGTCGCGCTGGCGCGGGCGCTCGCCCAGGAGAGCAGGCTGCTGCTGATGGACGAGCCGTTCGCGGCGCTCGACGCGATCACCCGCGACGTGCTGCACGACGAGCTGACCCGGATCTGGCGCGAGACGCAGCTGTCCGTCCTGTTCGTCACGCACAACGTGCGCGAGGCCGTCCGCCTCGCGCAGCGGGTGGTGCTGCTGTCGTCCCGCCCGGGACGCATCGCGCGCCAGTGGACCGTCGGCATCCCGCAGCCGCGCCGCATCGAGGACACCGCGGTCGCGGAGCTGTCCGTCGAGATCACCGAAGAACTGCGGGGGGAGATCCGCCGACATGGCCAGCACTGACACGACGACCGCGCACGACGGCGGGAGCGATCTCGCCGGCCTGGAGGCGGGCCTGGACGCACTGGAGACGGTGCAGCAGGGCCGCAAGCCGTTCCGGCAGACCCTCAAGGAGAAGGTCCTGCCGCCGGTCACCGCCCTGGTGCTGGTGCTGGTGGTGTGGCAGGGCCTGGTCTCCTTCAAGGTCGTCGACGACCCGTCGAAGCTGCCCGCCCCGGCCGACGTGTGGCACGTGGTCCGGGACGCCTGGCTCCAGGGCGAGCTGCTCGGCTACATCTGGACGAGCGTCTCGCGCGGTCTGCTCGGCTTCCTGTTCGCGCTGGCCATCGGCACGCCGCTGGGCCTGATCGTGGCGCGCGTGAAGTTCGTGCGCGCGGCCATCGGACCGATCCTGTCCGGCCTGCAGTCGCTGCCGTCGGTGGCGTGGGTGCCGCCGGCCGTGATCTGGCTGGGCCTGAACAACTCGATGATGTACGCGGTGATCCTGCTCGGCGCGGTTCCGTCCATCGCCAACGGCCTGGTGTCGGGTGTCGACCAGGTGCCGCCGCTGTTCCTGCGGGCGGGCCGCACGCTGGGCGCCACCGGTCTGCGGGGCACCTGGCACATCACCCTGCCGGCCGCGCTGCCCGGCTATGTGGCCGGTCTGAAGCAGGGCTGGGCGTTCTCCTGGCGGTCCCTGATGGCCGCCGAGATCATCGCGTCCTTCCCCGACCTCGGCGTCGGTCTGGGCCAGTTGCTGGAGAACGGCCGCAACGCCTCCGACATGGCCATGGTGTTCGAGGCGATCCTGCTCATCCTGATCGTCGGCATCGCCATCGACCTGCTGATCTTCAGCCCGCTGGAGCGCTGGGTGCTGCGCAGCCGCGGCCTGATGGTCAAGAGCTGAGGCACGTCATGAGCGAACCGGTCCTGCTGGTCATCGCCCACGGCAGCCGCGACCCGCGGCACGCCGCGACCGTGCACGCCCTGGTGCGGCGGGTGCGGGCGCTGCGTCCGGGGCTGCGGGTGGAGACCGGTTTCCTCGACTTCAACGTGCCGTCCGTGCGGGGCGTCCTGGAGTCGCTGGACGCGCAGGGCGTCCGCGACGTCGTCGCGCTCCCCCTGCTGCTGACCCGCGCCTTCCACGCGAAGGCCGACATCCCGGCCGTCCTCGCGGACGCGCCGCCGCGGCTGCGGATCCGCCAGGCGGACGTCCTCGGCCCGTCCCCGCTGCTGCTGTCGGCGCTGGAGCGGCGCCTGTACGAGGCGGGCCTGACGCCCGCCGCCAAGTCCTCGACCGGGGTCGTGCTGGCCTCGGCGGGGTCCACCGACCCGGAGGCGATCGCAGTGATCGCTGACATCGCGCGGGAGTGGCGGCACACCGGTTGGCGTGCCGTGCGGCCTGCGTTCGCCTCCGCATCCCTGCCCCGCACCGAGGACGCGGTACGCGAACTGCGCGCCCTCGGCTGCGAACGCGTCGCCGTCGCCCCGTACGTCCTGGCCCCCGGCCGCCTCCCGGACCGCATCGCGCGGGGCGCGGCCGGGGCGGACGTGCTGGGGGGCGTTCTCGGTCCGGCGCCCGAGGTGGCGCGGGTGGTGCTGGAGCGGTACGACGGGGCGCGGTTGCCGCTGGCTGCGGCGGCGAGCGCCTGAGCGGTCAGCCGTCCCGTTCCTCGCCTTCGTGGCCTTCCCGGGCTTCGTGGCCTTCCCGGGCTTCGCAGGGCGTCCCCTGGTGGAAGTACAGCCGCCAGCCCTGACCCGTGCGGCGCCACAGTGAACTGCGGCGGGCGCGGCGGCCACCGGCGTCCGTGTCGAAGGTCAGGTGGACGAGGTCGGGGGCCAGCCGGACGCCCCGCATGCCGGAGGCGACGATCGGCGGGCCGCCGGGCTCCGCCGACTCCATCACCGCCATGATCGAGGCCCGGTCCCAGATCCGGCCGGACGCGCCGAACTCCCGGAACTGCGGGTGCAGCAGGGCGTCCACGCGCCGCCGCGAGCTTCGGACCTCCGGGCCGAGCAGCGCCAGTTCGCCCTCCACGGCGGCGGCCACGGCCTCGTCGTCCTCAGTCACCGGTCAGCTCCACGAGCTTCAGGACGGTGTTCCAGTTCCGGGTCGTGGCGATCAGGCCCCTGGTGACGCGGGGCTTGGACAGGTGTTCGGCGAGCCGGGAGCGGCCGAGGCCGTCCGGGACGTACAGGTACAGCGCGCGGTCGCCGAGCCGGAACTCCTCGGGGAGGAAGGCGGCCCGGTCGATCTCCGCGAAGCGCGCCGCGTCGACGGGCTCCGAGAAGTAGGTGACGTGCAGCTGCCGGCCCTCCAGGTCGGCCGCGGGGAACGGGCAGGCCTCGGCGACCGCCTTCAGATAGGCGTGGTCGCGCACGAGGACGTCGATCCGGAAGCCGAAGTGCCGCTCCAGGGCCCGCGTGATCCCGGCCGCCAGCGCCTCCTCGTCGCCGCGGCCGGACGTGAACACGGCCTGCCCGCTCTGCAGGTAGGTGCGCACGCCGTCGTGACCGAGGCCTTCCAGGACGGCGCGCAGGTCGGCCATCGGGACCTTCTTGCCACCCACGTTGATTCCGCGCAGCAGTGCCGCGTACGTCGTCGTCATCCGCACACCTTAGGACGGCCGCCGCGGCCCGTGCAGGCGGGTACGGCGGCCGGAACACCCTGATCGTCCTCCCCGACGGCGCCCGGTAGATGTAAGGGGCCACTGTCCTCCCCAGTGCGGAGTTCCCGGGGTCCGAGGGGATGACCCGGGCCCGCGGTACGTCACCGGGCAGCACGACGAGACGGCCCTGTCGGGCCCATAGCGTCGAAGCGGAAGGGGACGGCAGGGGGCCGTCGCCGCACACGAGGGGGCAGGCCCGGCATGGCGAACGGAGACAGACGGGTGAGAGGGCTCGCCGCGCGGGCCGGCGGCTGGAGCGCCCGGCACCGATGGGCGGCCGTCGGGATATGGGTGCTGTTCGTCGTCCTGGCGATGGGCCTCGGCTCGGCGGCGGGCCGCGTCGACGTCAAGGACAGCGACCAGTTGTCCGGGGAGACGCACACGGCCGCCGCGATCATCGAGGACGCCGGGATCGACGAGCCGGCCGGTGAGACGGTGCTGATCCAGGCGAAGGACGGCTCCCTGAAGGCCACGGACGCGGGGTTCCGGTCGGCCGTGACCGCGGTCGTCCGCGCCGTGGAGGCAACCGGTGAGGTCACGGACGTCACCTCGCCCTACGACACGGGCACGATCTCCGAGGACGGCCGCAGCGCGCTGGTGCAGTTCGACATGCGCGGCGAGTCGGACACCGCCGGGGAGCGCGTCGAGCCGGTGCTGAAGGCCGTGGAGAACGTCCAGAAGGACCACGAGGCGCTGCGGATCGAGGAGATCGGCGGCGCCAGCATGATGAAGACGTTCGACGACGCGTTCGGGGACGACTTCCGGAAGGCCGAGTACTCCGCGGTGCCGGTGGCCCTCGGCATTCTGCTCATCGCCTTCGGCGCGCTGGTGGCGGCGCTGCTCCCGGTGGCCCTGGCCATCACCGCGATCATGGCGACGATGGGCCTGATGGGCGTCGTCAGCCATGTGATGCCGATGAGCGACACCGCCAACTCCGTGATGCTGCTGGTGGGTCTGGCCGTCGGCGTCGACTACTGCCTGTTCTATCTGCGCCGGGAGCGCGAGGAGCGGGCGGCGGGCCGGGACGCGCAGACCGCCCTGCAGATCGCCGCCGCGACCAGCGGCCGGGCCATCGTCGTCTCGGGTGTCACGGTGTGCGTGGCGATGGCGGGCATGCTGTTCACCGGTCTCGCCGAGTTCGAGGCGATGGGCCTGGCCTCGCTGATGGTGGTGGCGGTCGCCATGGTCGGCTCCGTGACCGTGCTGCCCGCGCTGCTGTCGCTGCTCGGCGAGCGCGTCGAGAAGGGCCGCATCCCGTTCCTGCGCCGCCGCAACAAGGCGCACGGCGGCGGCAGCGCCGAGAGCCGGTTCTGGACGGCCGTGCTGAAGCGGGTGCTCGCCCGCCCGGTGGTCTCGGTCGTCGTCGCAGCCGGGGCGCTGCTGGCCATCGCGGCCCCCGCGGTCGGCATGAAGACCCAGAACCTCACCCTGGACCAGGAGTTCGGGGACTCGCTGCCCATCGTGCAGACGTACAACCGGGTCAACGACGCCTTCCCGGGCGGCTCGGAGCCCGCCGAGGTGGTCGTCAAGGCGGACGACATCAACGCGCCGGAGGTCAAGGGCGCGCTGGCCGACTTCAAGGAGCGGGCGATCAGTTCGGGTGCCTCCCGCGGCCCGGTCGAGATCAAGCTGCACGACGAGCAGAACGTCGCCTTCGTCTACGTCCCGCTGGTCGGCGGCTCCGACCAGGACACGGCGGGCGCGAGCCTGGAGAAACTGCGCGACGAGGTGCGGCCGGCCACGCTGGGCAAGGTGGACGGTGTCGAGGCGCCGATCACCGGCCAGGTCGCGGGCTCCCACGACTTCAACGAGCAACTGGTCGGCTCCGTCGTCCCGGTCTTCGTGTTCGTCGTGGTGTTCGCCTTCCTGCTGATGCTGCTGTCGTTCCGCTCGCTGACGGTCGCGGTCACGTCGATCGTGCTGAACCTGCTGTCGGTGGGCGCCGCGTACGGCATCCTCGT
Organism: Streptomyces sp. NPDC051207; assembly: GCF_040682395.1. Classification (NCBI taxonomy): domain Bacteria; kingdom Bacillati; phylum Actinomycetota; class Actinomycetes; order Kitasatosporales; family Streptomycetaceae; genus Streptomyces; species Streptomyces sp. NPDC051207. Next base: position 58,573 of record NZ_JBFBAX010000002.1, read on the forward strand.
CGCCGTCTTCCAGCACGGCTGGGGCGCGTCCCTGGTGGGCGCGGAGGGCGTCGGCGCGATCGTCACCTGGCTGCCGCTGTTCCTCTTCGTGATCCTGTTCGGCCTGTCGATGGACTACCACGTGTTCGTGGTGTCCCGGATCCGCGAGGCGCGGCTGCGGGGCCGGACGACGGCGGACGCGATCCAGCACGGCGTGGTCACCACGGCCGGGGTCGTCACCAGCGCCGCGGTCATCATGGTCGCCGTGTTCGCGATCTTCGGGACGCTGTCCATGCAGTCGATGAAGCAGATGGGCGTGGGCCTCGCCGCCGCGGTCCTGATCGACGCGACGATCATCCGGGGCGTGCTGCTCCCGGCGGTGATGGCGCTGCTGGGCGAGCGCAACTGGTACTTCCCGAAGTGGCTCAACCGCCTGCCGGACCTCACGCACGACGAGCCGCCGCCGCCGGCGGCGGTGGCCGCCCCTGCGGCGCGGGACGACGAGGGGGAGTACGAGCCGGTAGGGGTCTGATCCTCAGGCCACGCGGCAGGGCCCGCCGACTCCCTGGGAGTCGGCGGGCCCTGCCCTCGGTCACGGGCGCGCCGTCGGCAGTTCCGTCTCGATCAGGTCGGCCGCCCGCCGCGTGCCGCCCTCCCGCGCCATCTCCGCCCGGATGTCCTTCAGGCGGCGGGCCACCTCCGGGTCGTCCACCAGCGCGAGGGCGGTGGAGCGCAGGGTGTCCGCCGTCGCCTCGGCCAGCGGGACGTGCCGGGCGACGCCGAGCGCCTGGAGCATGTCGGCGTTGCCGAACTGGTCCACGGCCTGCGGTACGGCGATCATCGGCGTGGCCGTGGCCAGGCCCTCTTGGCTGCCGCCCGCGCCCGCGTGGGTGACGAACAGGTCGGCCTGCCGCAGGACGGCCAACTGCGGCACCCACGAGTGGACTTCGGCGTTGACCGGGATGACCCCGAGCCCGGCCGGGTCGAGGTGCCGGCCGGCCTGGAGGACCAGGTGCCAGCCGGGCAGCGCGCCGAAGGCCTTCAGGCACTCCCGGTAGAAGTCCGGCTGCCGGGTGAAGGTGGAGCCCAGCGACACGAGGACGACCTTCTCGGCGTCGGCGGGCCGCTGCCAGTCGCCCTCGCCGCCGCGGTCGCCCTGGCAGGCGCCGACGAAGCTGTGGACGCGGTCGTCCACCCGGTCGGCGTTCGGCTGGAGCGCCCTGGGGATCAGCACGATCGAGCGGGCCGGGCGGCCGGTGAACCGGTCGGGGTCCAGGGTGATCCCGTTCTCCGCGAGCCAGGCCTCGAAGCGGGCGTAGTAGGCCCTGCCCCGTTCGGTCTGCCTCGGCTCCTGCCACATCGGTTCGGCGACCTCCTGCTCGTAGCCCTCCCAGGCGACGAGGTTCGGTGAGAGCGAGACGGCGGGCACGCCCCAGCGGTGGGCGAGGACGCGGGCCGGGTAGGAGGTGATGTCGTGCAGCACGAGGTCGGGCTCGTCGCCCCGGTAGGCCTCGGCGAGCTGCGGCAGCGCCTGGACGGCGTCGTCGAGGAACGGCTCCACGTGGTCGAGCAGGGTCGTCCCCCACGCCGCCGGGTCGTCGTCGGGCGACGGCAGCGTGGAGTTCCAGGGCTTCACCTCGGCGCCGGTGGCGGCGACCTTGTCGGCGAACGCGGGCGGGACGGCGTACGTGACCCGGTGTCCGCGCGCCACGAGTTCGCGGATCACCTCGAGACTCGGGTTCACGTGGCCGTGGGCGGCGATGGAGAACATGGCGATGTGCGCGGCACTGGTCATGCCGGTGACCCTAGGCGAGACGATACGTCTCGTGCAATGTGTTTAGGTGGGGAGCAGGGATCAGCTCCGATCGGGGGCGACGGTCATCTCTGGTAGCGGGCGAGGACCAGATTGCCGTCCTCCTCCAGGCGCTCGCGCAGCTCGCCGAGGCCGATGGCGCCGCTGTAGTACTCCTGGAACGCGGGCGTGGCCACCTTGTCCTTCCACTCGGGGTATCCCCGCACGGACTGTGCCGGGGCCGGGCTGAGGTGTCCGGCGAGGGCGGTGCCGGTGGCCCAGCCGTGTTCGGGCGTGCGCAGCGCCGGGTCCTTCAGCGCCCGCGTTCCCGTGGGCAGCATCCAGTCGCCGAGGGCCAGGCGCACCATGTTGCGGGGTTGCAGCAGGAAGTCGATGAAGCGGGCGGCCTGCCGCTTGTGCGGGCTGTCCTCGGCGATGGACAGGGTCTGCGGGCTGACGCCCTGGGTGAGTCCGTCCGCGCCGGCCGGCGCGGGCAGGACCTGCCAGTCGAAGCCCTTCGGTGCCTGCTGCACGATCTGCTGGCGGTAGGAGAAGCCGAGGGGGACCATGGCGTACCGGCCGCCGAAGAAGCCGGGCAGGGTGTCCGAGCCGCCGCTGCCGAGCGTCGTCGGCGAGGCGCTGCGGTCGGTGTTGGCCTGGTCGTGGATGGTGCGCGGCACCACCTGGTCGCCCGGTCCGAAGCGGACGGTGACCTTGCCGTCGGCCCCGCGGTGGAACAGCTTGCCGCCCGCGGACAGCGACAGGTTGAGCGTGGCGGACACGGGCTCCTTGAGCGGCCAGGCCACGCCGTACTTCCCGTCGCCGCTCAGCCGCTCGGTGACCTGCCGGAACTCCTCCCAGCTCCAGGGGCGTTCGGGGGTGGGAATGCGGACACCGGACTTCTTCAGCCACGTGGCGTTGGCGATCAGTACGCGCGGCTCCTGGAGGAACGGCACGCCGTAGACGCCGTCCCCGAAGGTCGTCGTCTCCCAGCTGCGCTGCGGGATGTCCGACACGAGCCGGTCGGGCAGCAGCCCGGTCAGGTCGGCGAGGTGGCCGCCGTGGGCGAAGTCAGCGAGGTCGTCGGAGGCGTCGTGGATGATGTCGGGCGCCTCGCCGCCCTCGAAGGAGGTGAGGAGCTGGTCGTGGACGCTGTCCCAGCTGCCCTGGACGTACTCGACGCGCACGTCGGGGTGGGCCGCGTTCCACTCCTCGACCAGTTGCTTGGTGGCCTCCACGGACTCCTGCTGCCAGGCCAGGGACTGGAAGCGCAGGGTGACCCGGCCGTCGTCCCGCGCGCCGCCGGAGGAGCAGCCCGCGAGGAGCAGCAGGACGGCCACGGCCGCCGCGATCCATCTGGTGCGCATCAGCTTTTCACCGCCCCGGTGAGCATGCCGCCCGTGATCCTGCGCTGGATGAGCGCGAACACCACCAGGGACGGCAGTGTCGCGAGGAAGGCCGCCGCGGCCAGCGGCCCGAGGTCGGCGACGCCCTCGGCGCCGATGAAGTGCGTCAGCACGACCGGCAGCGTCTGCTTCTCCGGTGTTTTCAGCAGCACCAGCGCGAAGAAGAACTCGTTCCACGCGGTGATGAACGCGAACAGCGCCGTCGCCACGATGCCCGGCGCGAGCAGCGGCGCCGTGACCGACACCAGGGTCCGCAGCCGCCCGGCCCCGTCGACCGCCGCCGCCTCCTCCAGCTCGCGCGGCACGGCCCGGACGTATCCGGTGAGCATCCACAGCGCGAACGGCAGCGCCCACACCACGTACACCAGCACGAGCCCCGGCACCGAGTTGATCAGCCGCAGACTCTTCAGCACCAGGAACAGCGGGATGATCAGCAGGACGAACGGGAAGGCCTGGCTGACGACCACCCACCCGGTCGCCGCCTTCGCCAGCCGGGTGCGGTGCCGGGCCATGACGTACGCCATCGGCGTGGCGATCAGCACTGCGATCACGGCTGCCGCCAGCGCGGCGAGCAGGGAGTTGAACGCGGCGTGCAGCAGCGGCTGTTCGTCGAAGGCCTGCCGGAAGTTGGCGAGGGTGGGGTCCTTCGGGATCCAGGTGGGGTGCAGGTCGGCCAGTTCGCGCGGCGGTTTGAACGCCGTCGAGACCAGCCACAGGAACGGGAACGCCAGGAACACGAGATAGGCGAGCAGGGCCGCGTACTGGCCGGTGCGCGCCGCGGGTCCGGTCCTCACGTGTCGTCACCTCCCCTGAGCCGGCCGGCGAGGAACACGGCCAGGAGCACCGAGACCACGGCGACCATGACGCAGCCCATCGCCGCCGCGTACCCGAACTGGCCGTAGCGGAAGGCCTCCTCGTACGCGAACAGCATGGGCAGCCGGGTGCGTCCGCCGGGGCCGCCGCTGGTCAGGACGTAGACCAGGGCGAAGGAGTTGACGTTCCAGATGAGGTTGAGCGCGGTGATGGCGAGGGCCACCGGCCGGACGGCGGGCCAGGTGACCGTGCGGAAGCGGCGCCAGGCCCCGGCGCCGTCGACCGCGGCGGCCTCGTGGAGTTCGCGCGGGGTGTTCTGCAGGCCGGCGAGCAGGGCGACCGTGGTCTGCGGCATGCCCGCCCAGATGCCGACGACGATGACGGCGGGCAGGGCGGTCCCCAGCCCGCTGAGCCAGTCCCGGCCGTCGCCGAGGCCGGTGGTGCGCAGGGTCTCGTTGAGGATTCCGGCGTCCGGGTTGTAGACCAGGCGCCACATGATGCCGACGACGACCTCGGGCATCGCCCAGGGGACGATCGCCAGGGCGCGGGCCGGCCAGCGCATCCGCAGGTTCTGGTTGAGCAGCAGGGCGAGGCCGAGGGCGAGCAGGAACTGCGGGACGGTCACTGCGACGGCCCACACCAGCCCGATCCGGAACGACTCCCAGAACAGCGTGTCGTGCAGCAGGTCACGGAAGTTGAGGCCGCCGATCCACTGGGTGGGCGCGGTGCGGCCCGACTGGGCGTCGGTGAACGCCAGCAGGATCCCGTACAGCAGCGGCCCGACGCTGAGCACGAGGATCGGGATCAGGGCGGGCAGCACCAGGAACCAGGCGCCGTGGTCGAGGGCCCTGGGTCTGCTGCCGGGCGCGCCGCGCGCCGGTCTCCTCACCTCGGTCACCGATGTCACGTCATCAGCCCTTTCGCGCGGCCCGCAGTGCCTGGTCGTGGTCGTGGTGGTGAAGGCGGTCTGCCTCGCCGAGCCGCCGCCTACACCGCCCGACCTGTGCGAATGGGAAACTGGCGGAGGATGGCCGGATCTCGCCGGGTAGCGAGGACCGACGGTGGACCGGAGCGGAGGCGGACGACGATGGACGAGGCGCGGGCGCGGGACGTACTGGCCGCGGCGGACGTACTGCCCGGCGCGGCACGGGACGCGCGACTGCTCGCCCTGGGCGAGAACGCGGTGTTCGCCGCCGGTGACCTGGTCGTCAAGGTGGGCCGCGACGCCGAACTCCTGCACCGGGCCCGGCGCGAACTGGCCGTCGCCGGCTGGCTCGCCGAGACCGGGGTTCCGGCGGTGCGGGCGGCGCGGCCCGAGGCCCTGCTCGTGGAGGGGCACCCGGTGACCGTGTGGCACCGCCTGCCCGACCCGGTACGCCCGGCCGAACCCCGGGACCTGGCCGAACTGCTCCGCCTGGTCCATGCCCTGCCCTTCCCTCCCTTCCCCCTGCCGCCCCGCGATCTGCTGGGCGGTGTCGAGCGGTGGCTGCGGCTGGCGGGTGACGCGATCGACCCCGCCGATGCGGCGTACCTGCGTGAACGCCGTGACGGCTTCGCCTCGGCCGCCGCCGCGCTGACCCCGCGCCTGCCGCGCGGCCCGATGCACGGGGACGCGCTGCCGCGCAACGTCCACGTGGGTCCGGACGGGCCGGTCCTGGTCGACCTGGAGACGTTCTCCACGGACCTGCGGGAGCACGACCTGGTGGTGATGGCCCTGTCCCGCGACCGGTACGGGCTGCCCCCCGAGGCGTACGAGTCCTTCGTCCGGACCTACGGCTGGGACGTACGGGAGTGGGACGGCTGCGCGGTCCTGCGGGGAGCCCGCGAAACGGCGAGCTGCGCCTGGGTGGCCCAGCACGCGGCCACCAACCCGAAGGCCCGGGCGGAGTTCGAGCGGAGGGTGGCGTCTTTGCGGGACGGGGATTCCGCGGTGCGGTGGTATCCGTTCTGAGAACTGCCCGGAGCATCACGCGCGGCGGACCAGCGGCTCACGGGGTCGCAGCGGAACAGGCGGGAACCCCGGCCCGCCCTTCCCTACCCTTTCGCCCCGCTCCCCGTAAGCTCCCGGAACGGCCACGCGCCGTCGACCGTTGCCGTTTCGTCTCCCTTGCGGCGCAGGAACGTCTGGAAGTCCGCTGCCCATTGGGCGTACCACTCTATTTGGCGGCGGTGCAGGTCCGCCGCTCCGAGGCCGGCGACCTTCTGGTGGCGGTCGGCTATCGCGCAGGCCAGGCGGGCCGCGGCCAGGGCGTCGGAGGAGGCGTCGTGGGCGGTGCCGAGGGCGATGCCGTACTCGGCGCAGACCGCTTCGAGGTTGCGTTTGCCGCGGCGGTAGCGGTCGGCCCAGCGGTCGATGGTGTACGGGTCGATGACGGGTGCCGGGTCCCGGCCGCCGAGGCGGTCGCGCAGGGACGGCAGGCCGTGGCGGCGCAGCTCGGCGGAGAGCAGCGTGAGGTCGAAGGCCGCGTTGTAGGCGACGACCGGGACGCCCGTGTCCCAGTACGTCACGAGGACGTCGGCGATGGCGTCGGCGACCTGGTCGGCCGGTCTGCCCTCGCTCGCCGCGCGTTCGCTGCTGATGCCGTGCACCGCGACCGCGTCCGGGGGGATCTCCACCCCGGGGTCCGCCAGCCATTCCCGGCGGCCCATCGGCTCCCTGTCCCTGACCTCGATCACGGCCCCCGTGACGATGCGTGCCTCGTGCGGATCCGTGCCGGTCGTCTCCAGGTCGAAGCCGATCAGCAGCTCCCGGTGCCAGCCCATGCGGCGGCCCCCCTTCTTGGTGGTGCGTCCCCCAGTGATCTCCACCCTCGCACGCGGCACTGACAATCAGAGGACCGCACTCCGCTTGCCCGGCCCGCCCGGGCACCGCGGCCCGTCACGACACCGGTCGCGAATCCGCCCACATCATCTCGAACTCCTCGCGGTACGTGGGGAAAAGCCCGCCTTCGTCCACCGGGCCTGACGTGACCACCTTGCCCGCGTTGCGCAGGACGAACACGGGCGCCTCCATGCCCCGCGTGCGGCGCAGGTAGGACTGCACGACCGCGATGCCGTCGGCGCCGTCGCCGTCGACCAGGTAGGCGGTGAAGCGGGGCGTCTCGTCGAAGACCTGGATCTGGAAGGCGTCCGGATCGCGCAGCCGGGCCCGCACCCGGCGCATGTGCAGAATGTTCATCTCCACGGCGCGGCTCAGCTCGCCCCGCTTGATGCCGAGTTCCCGCTCGCGCCGCTTGACCGCGCTGGAGGCGGGGTTGAGGAACAGCAGCCGCACCCGGCAGCCGGACTCGGCGAGGCGCACCAGGCGCCGGCCGGAGAAGTTCTGCACAAGCAGGGTGAGGCCGATGCCGATGGCGTCGAGGCGCCGGGCGTCGCCGAAGATGTCCTCGGCCGGGAAGTGGCGCAGCAGCCGCACCCGGTCGGAGTGCACCGCCACCACGTCGGCGTACCGGTCGCCGACGAGGTCCTCGACTGCGTCGATGGGCAGCCGCCGCGCGGAGGGCACGTCGCCGCCGGCGCCGAGGATCTCCAGCAGCCGGGCCGAGGCCCGCTCTGCCTGGCCGAGGACCGCCTCGGACAGGGCGCGGTTGCGGGAGACGACGTTCCGGGTGACTTCCAGCTCGTCCAGGGCGAGTTCGACGTCCCGGCGGTCGTCTATGTACGGCTCGAAGCAGGGCCAGTGCTGCACCATCAGTTCGCGCAGCTGCGGCAGGGTGAGGAAGCTGAGCACGTTGTCGTCGGCCGGGTCGAGCAGGTAGCCCTTGCGGCGGCTGACCTCGCGGACGGCGACCGCGCGCTGCACCCACTCCTGCCCGGCGGGCCCGGCCGCGGCGACCACCCAGTCGTCGCCGTGCACGGGCTCGTAGACGGGGCGCAGAACAGCGGCCACGACGGCCCGCAGCCGCTGTTCGACGAGGTTCAGCCAGATGTAGGCGCGGCCGGCCCGCTGGGCGCGGGTGCGCACCTCGCGCCAGGAGTCGGCGTCCCAGTCCAGCTCCGGGCCGATCGCGCCCGCGTCCATCGGCCGGGCCAGGGACACAGCGCCGGGCGGGACATCGGTGGAGTTCCCCTCGTGACCCTCGTCACCAGGGGGCAGCTCCAGCTCTCCCGAGCCCACTCGCCGCACCGCCTTCCGCTCCCCCGGGCACTCCCCGTCTCAACGATCAAGGAAGGGTACTCCGGTAGCGGTGCGCGGTGCAGCCCGATGCGCAGGCTCATGTGTCAACGCGCGCCATCGGTACGGCCGTTCTGGTCCGCGAGCTCGCGCGGAGTGAGCGGATTCATGGCGGTCACGTCCCGTGGGGCGATGCTGAACCCCTGCCAGTGGACCGGCATGGGCTGCTGGTCCTCGTCGCGGGCGATGTGGTGGAAGCCGACGTTCACCCAGACCACGGGGTGGGTCAGGGTCTGCCCGTTGACCCACTTGTCCACGGACCGGCCGTGCCCCGCGCCGCAGTTGAGGGGGTTGTGGCTGGCGTACTGCTCGCACTTGTTGTACTGCGTGACGTAGACGTCGTGCTTGGTGTAGCCGCGGCCGGGGTAGGTGTGGCCGGCACCGGGGACGAGTTCGTAGGAGCGCGGGTGGCCGTCCTTGTTCTTGCCGGCCGTGCTGACCACGCGCCACCAGCGCATGTTGCGGGCGTCGCCCGCGAGTTCCTTGGTGATCTTCGTGCGGGTCGTCCGGTTGGTGGGTGCCTGCTGGCCGCGCGCGGGTGCGCTGACCTTCGAGTCGTACTGCTCGACGCGGCTCTTGGAGGAGCCGTCCAGGCCGAAGTTGAGCCGCCAGAACACGTTGTGGCTGTGACTGGTGGCGTACGCCTTGGCGCCCTTGCCGATGGGCCAGCCGCGGCCGTCGCCCGCGTCGTAGTCCGCCGGGGAGAGGCTGCCCGTGGCGCCGACGCCGGCGGTGATGGTGCCGTCGTCCTGGAAGCGCCACTCGGTGATGTACTCGTACCAGCCGACCTGGTTGGCGGTGTAGACGAGCAGGTCCTTGCCCTGCGCCTGGTAGACCTCGTGCGCGGTGTCGCCCTGCATGCGGTAGGCGTGGCCGCGGGAGCGGGTCGTGGTGCACAGGCCCTTGACGTGCGCCTGCTCGGGGTCCCAGGCGTCGGGGACCTTGACGGTCCGGATGGTGCCGCCGGGGCACTCGCCCGGCGCCAGGTTCATCAGGCCCTTGCCGAAGTCGAAGCCGGTGAGGTCGTCGTACTCGACGCTGCCGTCGTCGTACGGCACGTGGATCTGGGCGAGCTTGGCGCTGGTGAGGACCTTGATCGGGCGGGGCTCGCCGGGCGGCTGGTAGGAGATGTGCTCCAGGACGAGCCCGGCCTTGGCCTGGTAGGCCCAGCACATCCGCCAGGTGGTGCCGGAGGCGAGCTTCTGCTCGATGCGATGGGCGGCGCCGCATTCGGCGGCCGGCGCGGGGGCGGCCTTCGGCCCGGCGGCGGCCGGTCCGGCGCCCGCACTCGCCCCGGCGACGAGCGCGCCCGCCGTGAGCGCCACGGCGACCCGGATGCGGGCACGGCTGACTCTGGTCACGCGCATGACGAAATGACTCCCTTTGCAGGAGGTATCAGGAGGTACGAGGAGGTGTGAGGAGATACCAGGAGGAAAGCGGTCGTTGGGCGCTCAGCGGCGGTTCAGCGCCGCGACCTTGCCGGTGCTCAGGTCGATCACCAGGTGCCGGGAGTCGATCCACGGCCCGTTGGTGACCTTCGGGAACAGCCGGGCGCAGCGGTGCTCGCCGCACGCGTCGAGTGCGGCGGGCTGGGCGCCGGGCGCGGCCCGGTACACCATGGCGACGACGCGCAGCTGGTCCGGCGAGGTGAGTTTCCTGCCGGTGGCGTCCTGGTAGTCGGCGCGCAGGCCCGCGCCCAGCGGGTCGGCGATCAGCAGCCGGGCGGCCTCGGTCTGCTCGGCCGCGCTCAGCGGCGGCTGCACGCCCCGCTGGGTGCCGGCGTCCTCCACCTTCCCGGTCGCCAGGTTCACGGTCCTGGTGACGAGGGTGTCGTCGCGGTAGTCGTAGAACGTCACGTCGGCGCGGCGCGGCGCGTCCGGGTCGTCCAGTTCGCCGGCCTCCGGTTCGGCCAGCTCGACGCCGAGGCGCTCGGGGCCGCGGTCGCCGTCGACGCCCTCGCCGGAGCGGAGCGGCTGCCGGTGCGCGGCGATGCGCGAGGCCCGTTCCGTCTCGTCGTCGGTGAGCGGGTCGCGGCCCTCTCCCACGGCGCCCTCGGCCGGGGCGTCCGCCACGACGCCCGGCGCGACCTGGCCCTGTCCTTGTGCCTGGCCCTGGGCCTCCTGGCCGCGGGCCGCCTGCTGCGCGGGGCGGCCGCCCCCTTCCGGCGTGTCGTCGGCGCCCGCGGTCCCCGGCAGGGTGACCGCGATCATCGCGGCGGTCCCCGCCACCGCGACGGCCGCACCGGCCACCACCTTTCCCAGATGGCGGTGCACTGTCCTGCGCACGTTTCCCCCACTCCCCCGACATCCCGGGAGTATGTTCTTGCCCCATTGGTGGTGCATACCTCGCGTGCACGGGGTATGCGCTGGTCGCCCGGTAAGAGGGTCCTAAGTCCTAGGTGGTTCCGTGACTTTCGTGGAGACTCGGGGCCAAGGAGCCACCAGGGGCGCCGCCCACCTGAAAGAGTCGTGTCCATGCAGGTCTGGCCTGGAGAGGCGTATCCACTCGGTGCCACGTACGACGGCGCCGGAACGAACTTCGCGGTCTTCACGGAGGCCGCGGACCGAGTAGAGCTGTGTCTGCTGCACGACGACGGCTCGGAAACAGCGATCGAGCTGCGGGAGAGCGACGCGTTCGTGCGGCACGCGTACGTGCCGGGCGTGATGCCGGGGCAGCGGTACGGGTACCGCGTCCACGGCCCGTACGCGCCCGAGCGCGGGCTGCGCTGCAATTCGGCGAAGCTGCTGCTCGACCCGTACGCGCGTGCGATCAGCGGCTCGATCGACTGGGGCGAGGAGGTCTACGGCTATCACTTCGACGCGCCGGACAGGCGCAACGACCTTGACTCGGCGCCGCACACGATGACGTCGGTCGTGGTCAACCCGTACTTCGACTGGGGCGACGACCGGCTCCCCCGGACCGAGTACCACCACACGGTGATCTACGAGGCCCATGTGAAGGGCCTCACGATGCGCCACCCGGCGCTGCCGGAGGAGCTGCGCGGCACCTACGCGGCGCTGGCGCACCCGGCGGTGATCGAGCACCTGACGGAGCTCGGCGTCACGGCCCTGGAGCTGATGCCCGTCCACCAGTTCGTGAACGACCACCGGCTGGTCGACATGGGCCTGAACAACTACTGGGGCTACAACACGATCGGCTTCTTCGCCCCGCACAACGCCTACGCCTCCTGGGGCGACCGCGGCCAGCAGGTGCTGGAGTTCAAGTCGGCGGTGAAGGCGCTGCACGAGGCGGGCATCGAGGTGATCCTCGACGTGGTCTACAACCACACGGCCGAGGGCAACCACCTGGGTCCGACCCTGTCGTTCAAGGGGCTGGACAACCCGCAGTACTACCGGCTCGCGGACGATCCCCGCTACTACATGGACACCACGGGCACCGGGAACTCCCTGCTCATGCGGTCCCCGCACGTCCTGCAAATGATCATGGACTCGCTGCGGTACTGGGTCACCGAGATGCACGTCGACGGGTTCCGCTTCGACCTCGCGGCGACCCTGGCGAGGCAGTTCCACGAGGTGGACCGGCTGTCGTCGTTCTTCGACCTGGTGCAGCAGGACCCGGTGGTGTCGCAGGTGAAGCTGATCGCCGAGCCGTGGGACGTCGGCGAGGGCGGCTACCAGGTGGGCAATTTCCCGCCGCTGTGGACCGAGTGGAACGGCAAGTACCGCGACACCGTGCGGGACCTGTGGCGGGGCGAGCCGCGCACGCTCGCCGAGTTCGCCTCGCGGCTGACCGGCTCCTCCGACCTCTACCAGGACGACGGGCGGCGCCCACTGGCCTCCATCAACTTCGTGACCTGCCACGACGGCTTCACCCTGCACGACCTCGTGTCGTACAACGACAAGCACAACGACGCCAACGGCGAGGACAACCGGGACGGCGAGAGCCACAACCGGTCGTGGAACTGCGGCGTCGAGGGCGACACGGACGACCCGGACGTGCTGGCGCTGCGCACGCGGCAGATGCGGAACTTCATCGCGACGCTGATGCTGTCCCAGGGCGTGCCCATGATCAGCCACGGCGACGAGTTCGCCCGCACCCAGCGCGGCAACAACAACGCCTACTGCCAGGACAACGAGCTGGCCTGGGTGGAGTGGCCGGGACCCGAGGGACCGGCCAGGGAGCTGTTCGACTTCACGCGCGCGATGGTGTGGCTGCGCAGGGACCACCCGGTGCTCCGCAGGCGGCGCTTCTTCCACGGCCGGCCCGTGGAGGGCACCCACGACGAACTGTCCGACATCGCCTGGTTCACCCCGGAGGGCAAGGAGATGACCCAGCGGGACTGGAACTCGGCGCGGGCCTCCGCGCTGACGGTGTTCCTCAACGGCAACGCGATCTCGGAGCCGGGCCCGCGCGGGGAGCGCATCACCGACGACTCGTTCCTGCTGATGTTCAACGCCTCGCCGAAGCCGATGGAATTCGTGGTGCCCGTCGACCACGGCCGGCAGTGGGAGGTGGTGGTCGACACGGCCCGCCCGGACGGGCTGGCGCCGGAATCCGGCCCGAAGGTGCAGGCCGGGGACCGGCTGACGCTGGTGGACCGCAGCATGACCGTGCTCCAGCGACCGGTGTGAGCAGGCCCCGGGTCGTCCGAACGGGCGACCCGGGGCACACCGCGTCACGCCGCGGATGACACGAAACGCGGCCGGGCGGGTACGTACGTCTCCATGACACCTGAGCGACGCGACCCCGTGGTGCCCACGGCCACCTACCGGCTGCAGCTGCAGCCCGACTTCCCGTTCGGGGCCGCCGCGGCGGCCGTGCCGTATCTGGCCTCGCTCGGCGTCTCGCACCTGCACCTGTCGCCCGTCCTGGAGGCCGTGCCGGGGTCCCTGCACGGCTACGACGTCGTGGACCACGCGCGCGTGCGTGCGGAGCTGGGCGGCGAGGAAGGGCTGCGGGCGCTGGCGCGGACCGCGCGCGAGCACGGCCTCGGGCTGGTGCTGGACATCGTGCCGAACCACATGGCGATGGCGCCGCGCCACAACCGCGCCCTGTGGGAGGTGCTGCGGGACGGCCCGGACTCGCCGTACGCGCGCTGGTTCGACATCGACTGGAAGGCGCAGGACGGGCAGGTGCTGCTGCCGGTGCTCGGCGGGCCGCTCGGCGACGAGATCGGCCGGCTGAAGGTGGACGGCGACGTCCTGCGCTACTACGACCACGTGTTCCCGCTGCGCGAGGGCACGGCCGGCCTGCCGCTGCCGCAGCTGCTGGACGCGCAGTGGTACCGCCCGGTGTGGTGGCGGCTGGCCCGCACCGAGCTGAACTACCGGCGCTTCTTCAGCATCTCCGAGCTGATCGGGGTGCGGGTGGAGGACCCGGAGGTCTTCGAGGCCACCCACGCCACCGTCCTGCGGCTGCTGCGCGAGGGCGTGATCGACGGGCTGCGCGTCGACCACCCGGACGGGCTGGCCGACCCCGGCGGATACCTGCGGCGGCTGCACGAGGCGACCGGCGGGTGCTGGACGGTCGTGGAGAAGATCCTCGCCGACCACGAGCACCTTCCGGCGTCCTGGCCCGTCGCGGGCACCACCGGCTACGACGCCCTGCGCCGCGTCGACGGCCTGTTCGCGGACCCGGCCGGGTGCGGGGAGCTGCTGGGCCACTACCGGCACTTCGCGGCCCCGCAGACCGACCGGGGCGGCGACTGGGAGGCGACGGCACGCCGGGCGGCGTACCAGGTGATCAGGCACGAGCTGGCCACCGAGCTGGACCGGCTGACCCGGGCGGCCGGCCGGGTGTGCGCCGCCGCGCCGGAGCCCGCGCTGCGCGACCGGGCGCCGTGGGCGCTGCGCACCGCGCTCCAGGAACTGCTGGTCCGCATGGAGGTGTACCGGCCCTACACGCCCGGCGACGCGGCGACCGTCGTCACCGAGGAGGCCGCCGCCGATGCCAGGCGCGCCTTCCTCGTCCCCGAGGAGGCGGGCGCGGTCGACGTCGTACGGGACCTGCTGCTCGGGCGGTACGGCGACGGGCCGGAGCACGTGGAGTTCCGGACCCGGTTCGCGCAGACCGCGTCGGCGCTGCGCGCCAAGTCCGTGGAGGACACGGCGTTCTACCGGTACGTGCCGCTGCTGTCGGCCACCGAGGTGGGCGGGGACCCGGGCCGCCCGGCCCTCCCGCCCGAGGAGTTCCACGCGTACTGCACGCGCGTGCAGCGTGACTGGCCGGTGTCGGGGACCGTCGTGTCGACGCACGACACCAAGCGCAGCGCCGACGTGCGGGTGGCGCTCGCCGTGCTCACCGAGTGCCCGCGGCGCTGGGCGGACCTGCTGGCGGAGGTGACCCGCGCCGGGGACGACGTGCCCGACGCGCAGCTGGCGTGGGCGGCCTGGCAGACGGTGTTCGGGCTGGGCCCGGCCGACCCGGAGCGGGTGGCGGGCGCGCTGCTGAAGCACGTGCGCGAGGCCGGTCTCCACACCAGCTGGACGGAGCAGCAGCCGCCGTACGAGGAGGCGGTGGCGCGGTTCGTGACGGCGGGGCCGTGCGGGGAGCCGGGCGAGCGGGTGCGGGCACTGCGCGCCGAGCTGGAGCCGCACATCCGGGCCAACGTCCTCGGCACGGCCCTGGTCCACCTGACGATGCCGGGCGTGCCCGACGTGTACCAGGGCACCGAGGCCGAGTACCTGGCCCTGGTCGACCCCGACAACCGGCGTCCGGTGGACTTCCCGCCCGGGGACGGCGGCGACAAGGCCGCCCTGACGCGCGCGGCGCTGCGGCTGCGGGCCCGGCGCCCCGAGGCGTTCGGCGAGGCGGCGACGTACGAACCGCTGACGGCCGAGGGCCCGGCGGCGTCCCACTGCCTGGCCTTCGCCCGCTCGGGCCGGGTCGTCACCGCGGTGACCCGCCTGTCCCTGCGCCTGGCCGGGGCGGGCGGCTGGCAGGACACGGAACTGCCCCTGCCACCGGGCCGCTGGACGGACGTACTGGACGGCTCCCGCGAGTTCACGGGGCACGCACGCGTGGCGGACCTGTTCGAACGCCTGCCGGTGGCTCTGCTGGAGCGGGCGGGGGACGAGGCGGGGGCGGAGTGACACCGCGACGGCGCCGGCGAGGGGCGACGGACGTGGCGGCGGCCCGGTGCGGGCGGGGCGTTCCCTGGCGGTGAGGCTGAAGTGCGGGGTCGAGGAACTGACGAGGGCGCCGTTCCGGCCGTGCGGACACCGGTGAGTCGGCCGGGTACTGGGGGCGGCGGGGCCGCACGTCTCCGGGGTGATCGCCGGGAGCCGGCCGATCGTCGGCCGGGACGCCCGGCCCGCGGGCGTGGCGCCGCACGTCACGCTCACCCCACGCTGTCGGATGCGGTCGGCGAGGTGCTCCTGATACTGGCCGGAAGGGCACTTCACCAGCAGTGACGGCCGGGCCGGGACGCCGCGCGCGTCCTTGACATGCTCCGGCCGACGTGGGGTACTGCGAGTGCCGGGGCCGGGCGACGTGACGGGGGTGAGTCTCCTGCCGGAGCTGCGCTACCCCACGGTGACCGAACTCGTCTCGTCCGCGCGGGCCTTGGCAGCCCGGTGGCCGGGCGTGTGCACCCTGCGACAGGTGGGCGTGTCCCGGGCGGGCCGGGCGCTGCACCTGCTGTCGGTGGGCCGGGCGCGGCGGGCCGTGCTCGTGGTGGCGGGCGCCCACTCCAACGAGCCGTCCGGCGGACCCACCCTGCTCGCGCTCGCCGAACGCGTCCTGGACGAGCGGGTGCTGCGGGACGGCACGTCCTGGCACTTCCTGCTGTGCGCGGACCCCGACGGGGCGGAGCTCCATGTGACACCCGCGCCGCGCAGCCTGCTCGACTACCACCTCGGGTTCTTCCGGCCCGCCGGGCCCGAGCAGCCCGAGTGGGCGCCGTCCGTGCTGCCGCCCGACCGGCTGCCGCCCGAGACCCGCGCCCTGACCGGCGTCATCGACGAGCTGCGCCCCTACCTCCAGGTGTCCCTGCACTGCACCGAACTGGGCGGCAGCTGGGTGCAGTTGACGCGGGACGTGCCCGGTTTCGCCGAGCCGTTCGCCAAGTCCGCCGCGGAGCTGCACATCCCCGTCGAGACGGGCGCCTCGGACGCCGCGGGCTGGCCGGCCGCGGGGCCCGGCGTGCATGTGCTGCCCGCCGCGGAGGCGGATCGGGCCTATCCGAGCCTGACGGACGACGCACGGCACAGCACCTGGTACCGCACCCACCGGTACGGCGGTCTCACCGCGGTCGTCGAGGTGCCGATGTGGGCGAGTGACCTGGTGGACGACCCGGCGCCGCATCCAGCCCCGGCCTCCGCGATACGGCGGCTCGCGCACCGGCTCCAGCGGGACACGCTGGAGGTGCGGGACGTGTTCGAGGACGTGCTGCCGCGTCTGGAGGGGGTCGACGGGCCCTTGTTGCGGGCCGTGCGATGGGGTCTTGAGCTGGTGCCGGGGCTCGCGGCCGACCTGCTCGACACCCCGCCCCTGGACGGCACGCGCGCGTACGTGGGCAGTGTCGACGCGTTCGCGCGCCGGGTGCCGCTGCGGGCGGCGGCCATGCTGCTGCGAGTGCTGCGGGAGACCGACGACCGTGCGGCGCCTCGCCTCGAACGGCTCGTCGCCGAGTGGAGCGACGCCTTCGCGGCGCGGTTCAGGGCCCGCTGGGTGCCGGTGGCGCACCAGGTCGAGCACCAGGCCCGTACGGTCGTCGCGGCGGCCCTGCACGCGCGCGAGAGGGCGGTGTGAGCCGCGGGCACGCGCCCCTCAACCGCCCTCACCGCCCTCCCGGCCACCGGGTCAGCAGGCCGACAGGCCAGGTCCGCTGCCGGCGAACCGCTCACCCGTCCAGCGCGAACACCGCCCCTGTACGTGCCGCCATGACGCACGAGTTGGGGAACGTCTCCGTGTAGTCCACCGGGCGGCCGTGCCACTGCCCGCGCGCGTGGGCCGTCACGGGCGCGTGGACCATCGGGCAGAAGGAGTCCCGCGGCGGCAGGGCGCGCAGGTCGCCGCCCGCCGCGTCGAGTTCCGCGCACGCCTCGGCCGCGCGGGCGTGGCCGCCCCGGGGCGGGTCGCACAGCAGCAGGGTGGCGCGCAGGTCGTAGGAGCGGGTGTCGCTCCGCGCGACCGTGAGGTAGAGCCAGTCGACGGAGCCGTTGCCGGTCGCCCCGGCCGGGACGGCGCAGGCGGCGAGGAGAGCGGCCGCGGCGAGCAGGCCGCCGCGTACCGCTTTCGCTGTGGTGGTGTACGTCATTCCCGGTGCATCGGCACGGCGGGCCGCGGACCCCACCCGGACTCACCCGAACGGGAGCACGCCGGCGTGCGCCGGACGGCCAGTTCGAACGCGGCGAGCACCACGCGCGCCTGGTACTCCGCCTGCCGCGTGACCGGGATCCAGCGGGCCCCGTGGCCGTCGCGGTACTCGGCGCACCACGCGTCGATGAGCCGGTCAAGTTCCGGCAGCACGCCGGCCGGGTCGCGTCCGGCGGCGGTGACCAGCTGGTGCAGCAGACCCGCGGTGCGCAGCGCCAGCCGGCGTCCGGCGATGCGCAGCGCCGCGAGGTGCGCGGTGGAGAGCGGCGGAAGGACGTGCCCGCCCGGGGTGTCGGGGTCCCAGGTGTCGGCGAGGCCGGGGCAGACGAGCAGGTAGTCGTCTATCGGCGCGAGCAGCGGCGCGGCGTCCGGCACGACGGTGAGGTGCGGACGGACGCGGGTGACGAGGGTCCGCAGCAGCCGGGTGTCGTGGCGCAGGGTGCGGCTGACGGCACGCAGGGCGCCCTCCGGGTCACCGCAGGGCGCGGGGTCCGCCACGGCGGTCACGGCCCACATGGGCGCCTCGACCACGGCGGTGACGGTGCCGTGCCGGTGCGGGTGGTACCAGGTCGACTCGACGGCGGCCTCGGTGATGGCGGCGGCCAGGTCGCCGGGGCGCGGCGGCGGTATCAGGTAGACGGCGGGGCCGAGGCCCGGCCAGTACAGGGTGTCGTAGGCGCCGAGCTCGCGCGGGATGCCGAGGCGGGCGCCGGCGCGGGCGACACGCTGGGCGAGGCCGGGCAGGGGGTCGGTGATCTCCACGAAGCCGCCGCCGACGTCGACGCCGTGCAGGGAGCACTGCAGGAAGGGCCGCAGTTCGTCCTGGAGGTCGAGCAGGGCCCGGGTCTCGGGCAGCGTGGCGCCGGACGCGCCGCCGGGCAGCCACTCGGGCTGTTCGAAGAAGCCGGGCCGGAAGAAGTTCCGGAAGTACCGGCCGAGGGTGTACGGGCCCGGCAGCCAGCGTTCGTTGCGGCGCAGCCCGTCGGGGTCGAGGCACAGCAGCAGGTTCCAGGTGGCGTCGGCGCCCTCGGTGAGCCGGGGGTCGGCGAGGGCCCGTTCGGCCAGTCGCAGGGCGGTGGCGCCGCCGACGGGTTCGTTGGCGTGCGGTCCGGCGACGACGAGGGCCTGGCGGCTGCCGTGGCCGACGGAGAGCAGCCACATCGGTGTGCCCCCGCGGGAAGTGCCGACGCGCCGCAGCCGGGCGTCGGCGGGCCGGCGGGCGACGAGGGCGGCGGCGCGGGCGCCCAGCTCGTCGACGCTGTGGTAGCGGAGGAGTGGCTGCAGGGCACACCTCCACGGGTGGCGCGATCGGCTCACCCGATATGCGCGGTGTACGCACAGTCAGTCATGGCTGGGGAGGTACGTCAACACTGGGGAGCGAGGCCGCATGCGGCGATGGCGGGCAGTAAAGCCCAGGCCAGAGCTAAGGTTCGGCTCAGTGGGCGGAGAGGCGGAAGGCCATCCGGCCGAAGCCGATCTGATCGCCCTCGCGGACCACCGCGGCGCCCACGACCCGCCGGCCGTTCACCATCGTGCCGTTGGTCGAGCCGAGGTCCCGCAGGATCCACATGCCGCCCTGGCGGCTGAGTTCGGCGTGCACGCGGGACACCGTCTCGTGGTTGAGCCGCAGGCCGTTGGCCGGGTCACGGCCTATGCGCAGCGGATGGCCGGTTCCCGGATGCGGCAGCAGCAGCTTGGGCAGCCGCTCGGCCCGCCAGGCCCGGCGCAGCCGTACGGTGAAACCGGACACCGCCTCCACCGCGCCGAGGACCATGCGCGAGGCGCGGCCCTCGCTGGGCAGATCGGCCGTGAGCCGGGCGAGCTCGTCCGGGCGCCGGGCGGCGAGGGCCAGCTCCATGCGGTGGATGAACGTGTCGTGGGACAGGCGGCCCATGGCGACGCCGTCACGCAGCACCTTCAGCGCCTTGTCGCGCTCCACGTCGGAGACCCGCGCGGGGAACGTGTTGAACTCGAATGACGACGTCACGCAGGTGATTGTCGGTCAGCCGGGCCGGGGTGTCCAGAAAAACGGAAACGGCCGCCAGGCGTGCGGGCCGGGGGCGCCGGGCACAGCCTCCGCGCGGACCGCCACGGGTGCGCACCGGAAGGGTCCGGGCACGGCCCTCGCGCGACACCCGCGCCGAAAGGAGCGCTTCCCACGCGGATCGATCTCGTTTGAAGCACCATGGACGGGCTACATCACGGTGAGCAGACGAAGGGGAAGCGTCCGTGCAGTTCGAGGTGTGGGCACCACAGGCCGGCCGGGTGACGCTCCAGTGCGACGGCGTCACGCGCGCGTTGGAACGCGATCCTGAACGGGCGGGATGGTGGCGGGGCGAGGCGGAGGCGCGGGACGGCTCCCGGTACGGCTTCGCGCTGGACGACGGCCCCGTACTGCCCGATCCGCGCTCGCGCCGGCAGCCGGACGGTCCGGACGGGCTGAGCGCCGTCGTGGACCACTCGCGCCACGCGTGGCGTGCCGAGTGGGCGGGCCGCCCGCTGCCCGGCGCGGTGCTGTACGAACTGCACGTGGGCACGTACACCCCCGAGGGCACCCTGGACGCCGCCGCCGAGCGGCTCGGGCACCTCGTGGAACTGGGCGTCACGCACGTCGAGTTGATGCCGCTGTGCCCCTTCCCCGGGCGGCACGGCTGGGGGTACGAGGGTGTGTCGCTGTGGGCGGTGCACGAGCCGTACGGCGGGCCCGAGGCGCTGAAGCGTTTCGTCGACCGGGCGCACGGGATGGGCCTCGGAGTCGTCCTCGACGTCGTGCACAACCACCTGGGCCCGTCCGGGAACTACCTGCCGCTGTTCGGGCCGTACTTCACGGACACCCACCACACGCCGTGGGGCGTCGCCGTCAACCTGGACGCGCCCGGCTCCGACGAGGTGCGCGACTATCTCGTCGGCAGCGCGCTGGCCTGGCTGCGGGACTACCGGATCGACGGGCTGCGGCTGGACGCCGTGCACGCGCTCGCCGACACGCGTGCGTGCCACTTCCTCGAGGAGCTGTCGACGGCCGTGGACGCGCTGGCCGCCGAGGAGGACCGGCCGCTGTTCCTGATCGCCGAGTCCGACCTGAACGACCCGCGGATCGTCACCCCGCGCGCGGAGGGCGGCCTCGGCGTGCACGCGCAGTGGAACGACGACTTCCACCACGCCCTGCACGCCGCGCTGACGGGCGAGTCCCAGGGCTACTACGCCGACTTCGCGCGCGCCCCGCTCGCCGCCGTGGCCAAGACGCTGACGGGCGGTTACTTCCACGACGGCACCTACTCCAGCTTCCGGCAGCGCCGCCACGGCCGCCCCCTGGACCGTACGCGGGTGGCCGCGCACCGGCTGCTCGGCTACAGCCAGACCCACGACCAGATCGGCAACCGCGCCCAGGGCGACCGGCTGTCCGCCCTGCTCTCCCCCGGTCTGCTGGCCTGCGCGGCGACGCTCGTCCTGACCGCGCCGTTCACGCCGATGCTGTTCATGGGCGAGGAGTGGGCGGCGGGCACGCCCTGGCAGTTCTTCACCGACCACACCGACCCGGAGCTGGCCGACGCCGTACGGCGGGGCAGGCGGCGGGAGTTCGCGACGCACGGCTGGGCCGAGGAGGACGTGCCCGACCCGCAGGACCCCGCGACCCGCGACCGGTCCTGCCTCGACTGGTCCGAGCCCGGCCGGGACCCGCACGCGCGCGTGCTGGCCTGGTACCGCAGGCTCCTCGCGCTGCGCCGCGAACAGCCCGACCTCACCGACCCGGACCTCGCCGACACGAAGGTGGCCTTCGACGAGGAGGCGCGCTGGCTGGCCTTCCGGCGCGGGGACGTCCGCGTCGCCGTGAACCTGTCGACCGAGCCGGCGGCGATCCCGCTGGGCGGCGGCGAGGCGCACGTGCTGGCCGCGTGGGAGCCGGTCGAGCCGCCGGGCCCCGACGGGGTGCTGCGCGTGCCCGGCGAGTCGTGCGTGGTGCTGACGCAGGTGTGAGGGGCCGGTGCCCGGCGGCGCGGACGCCCGTGCCGCCGGGGCGGCCCAGCGTCCTGGCGAACCCCGCCGCGGACGATTTCGGCGGCGGAGGCGACCTGCGTGAACGCCGTCACGGCAGCGGGGCGGCGACCCGAGGGCGCCTGAGCGGCACCGCCCGCGCGACCGTCCACGCCCCGGGACGCACGTCCGGAGAGCCCGCCTGAGCAGCACCGCCCAACCCGGTCATTCGCGCCCCCGGGGCGGACGCCCAAAGGGCACGCCTGAGCCGCACCGCGCACCCGGCCCCTCACGCCCCCTCCCGGCCCCGCCCCGCGTCACCCCCCGCCTCGTCCTCCGGGCGCAGCTCCGTCACCCGTTCCAGCAGGATTGCCTCCCAGGCGCGGCGCAGACGGTCGCGCAGCAGCGGCAGGGGTGTGGCCGCCGTGCCACGGCCCGTCAGGGCGTCGGCGAGGTGGAGGACCGTGTCGCAGCGGGCCAGCCACAGGCCGCGCAGGCAGGGCCGGGGGCCGTACCCGGCGAGGGTGGCGGCGCGTACCGCCGCGGGTGAGCCGACCGCGCGGGCGAGGCCGGCGATGTCCTCGGCGGGGTCGCCGACGATCGCGTCGGCCCAGCCGAGGACGCCGCGCACCCGGCCGTCCGCGCCGACCACGAGGTGCTCGCCCGTCAGGGCGTGGTGGACGAGGACGGCGGTGCCGGGCTGCGCGGCGAGCTGGGCCGCGGCCGGACCGGTCAGCTGGTGGAGCCGGGCGGGGTCGAACTCGTCGGCCCGCGCGAGGCGTTCGGCGGCGCGGGTGGCCGCCAGGCGCAGCGCCTTCAGGGAGCGCGGGGCGGTGCGCGGCACCCCGAGCGCCTCGGCTGCCCGTACGGGCACCTGGCGCAGTCCCGTGAGGAGGGCGGCCAGGTCGGCCTCGCCGACGGCGGACACGTCGTGCTCGTCGGCCGAGCCGCCGGGCACCCGGGTGTCCAGGGTGTACGGCAGCCCCGGCGCCCACTCGCCGCGGGCCACGCTCGCCGGCACGGTGACCGGGACGTGGGCGCGCACGAGGTCGCGCAGGCGCAGTTCGCGGCGCCGGCGCGCGGCGGTGTCCCGGTCGGCGGCCAGCCGCAGCACGTGGCGGTCGCCGACCCACCAGGTGGCGGGGTCGGCGACCGCCGCGGCGGGCCGGACCTCGGGGCCCGGGCCGCCCGCCCCGTCCCGTACCTCCTTCAGCAGGGAACGGACGATGCTGCGGACGGTGTCCGCGGTGGGTGTCGGTGCCTGGGTCATGGTCACGCCGTCGTCGCTCGGGGATGGGTTCCTTCCAGGGGGTGCCCGCGGGGTGCCGTCAGTCCACGACGACCAGCTCGCGGGTCGTGTCGTTGAGGCGGCGCCCGCCGTCCTCGGTCACCGTGACGATGTCCTCGATGCGCACGCCGAACCGGCCGGGGAGGTAGATGCCGGGTTCCACGGAGAAGCACATGCCGGGCACGAGGGGCTGCTCCTCGCCCTCGACCATGTAGGGCGGCTCGTGGGTGGTGACGCCGATGCCGTGCCCGGTGCGGTGGATGAAGTGCTCGCCGTACCCGGCGTCGGTGATGACCGCGCGGGCCGCCCGGTCGACGTCCTGGCAGGCGGCGCCGGGCCGCACCGCCCGGAAGCCCTCCTCCTGGGCGGCACGCACGATGTCGTGGACGCGGCGCTCCTCCTCGGTGGGCTCGCCGACGTGGACGGTGCGGGACGTGTCGGAACCGTAGCCGTCGCGCAGGCCGCCGAAGTCGAGGACGACCATGTCGCCGTGTTCGATGACGCGCCGGCCGGCCTCGTGGTGCGGGTTGGCGCCGTTGGGTCCGGAGCCGACGATGGTGAAGTCGACCCGGGAGTGCCCGTGGTGGCGGAGCAGTTCGGCGAGGTCGGCGGCGACGTCGGTCTCCCGGCGCCCGGCGAACGGCACGGTGCGGATGTCCTCGAACGCGGCGTCGGCGGCGGCACCGGCGGCGGCCAGCAGTTCCAGCTCGGCGGCGTCCTTGACGGCGCGCAGCATGGGCAGCGCGTCGGTGAGGGCGGCGTAGCTCGTGCCGGGCAGGGCCCGCTGGAGGGCGAGCAGGTGCATGGCCCAGGTGTTGTCGCTGACGCCGTAGCGTCCGTCGGGGTCGAGGAGGTCGGCGGCGGCGAGGTAGGGGTCCTTGCCGTCGGTCCAGTCGCGCAGGGTCAGGGCGGACGCGCCGCGCGCCTTCTCGGCGTCGGGCGCTTCGAGCGCGGGGACGACGAGGACGGGCTCCCGGCCGGGGGCGAGGACCAGCAGGGTGAGCCGCTCGGTCTCGGCGGTGGGCGCGTAGCCGGTGAGCCAGACCAGGTCGGGGCCCGGCGACACCAGGAGTCCGGCCAGCCCGGCGTCAGCCGCGGCCCGCGCGGCGCGCGCCATGCGGGCCCGGTGGTCGTCGGCGGTGAAGGGCGCGGGCACGGTGCCGCTCATCCGGGGCCTCCCTCGGGCGATGACAGGGACTACGGGCAGCATCCTGCCCCTTGGGAGGGGGCCACGCGAGCCGGTTGCGGGCTTTGCCGCACCGTGCGCCCGGGGCCCGCCCGCGGCCGTCCGGGTGCGGCCGGTCAGGTGACGACGCCGGGGACCACCGTCAGCCGCTGGTAGCCACCGCTTTCGTGGCGTACGACCAGGGTGACGCGCTTGCCGGGGCGGGCCCGGGACACGGCGCGGGCCAGGTCGGCGGCGGTGTCGACGCGGGTCGCGCCGAACGCGAGGACCATGTCACCCCGGACCAGGCCCGCCGAGTAGCCGGGTCCGGGCACGTGGACGCCGACGACCCGGGCGCCGGGCACGTCCGCGTCCACGACCTCCAGGCCGAGCGTGCCGCCCACGGGCGCGGGCGGCGGGGCGGCGGGCGCCGTGGTGCGGCCCGCGCCGGGGCGGTCGGAGCCCTGGCCGCCGGGGGCCGCCGGCTCGTGCGGCTGCCGGGCCGCCTGCTGCTGGAGCTCGGCGAGCCGGCCGATGCCGGCGACCGTGGCGCCGACGGTGCCGAGTCCGACGCCCGCGAGGACCAGGAGCAGGCCCGTGAACAGCGCGAGCAGCGGGTACGCGAGCCGTCGTCGGCGGCCGCGCAGGGGGTGCGGGCGCCGGGGGGCGGCGGGGACGCTCTCGGTGACGGGGACGGGCCCGCCGGAGTCCTGGCCGGGCATGGGCTTGGGACGCAACGCTGTCTGTTCCATGGATCGCCTCCGGCCAGAGCCCTACCCCTCATGCCGTCGCCCGACGTGCCACGAACGAGTGAGACTGACCGGAGGGCGGGAGCGGGAACGTGCCCGCACCCGGTCGTCCGGGCACGGGCGCGAGCCGTGGTGACGCATGCGCGGCGGAGACGGTCAGCGGAGCATCGGGACCGCCGGTGCCCGGTCGGGGAGGAAGCCGTGGGCGCGGCGGGCCAGGTGGTCGGCCTTGTAGCGGTCGACCTCCCGGTGCCAGTTGAGGATGCCGGACATCCAGTTCTGCAGGCTCACCACGTAGTCCCGCATGCCCTCGCGGGCCTTCTGCGGCAGCGCGAAGTCCTCGTACAGCACGGGCAGTTCGTGGGTGACGACGTGCTGGAACTGCTGCATGCGCCGGGTCATCAGGTCGTTGACGACGCCGAGGGCGGCCGGGTAGTCGCAGCCGAAGAAGGTCTGCACGACGAGGATCGAGTTGTGCAGCTCGCCCTCGTACTCGATCTCCTTCTGGTACGAGAAGACGTCGTTGAGCAGGCAGGCGTAGTCGATGGCCGCGTTCTCCAGGGAGCGGACCGGGCCGCTGCGGTAGACCTCGGCAGGGACGGCCGGGCCGTGGCCCATGCGGCACAGGCTCAGGGTGAGGTCGGATCCGAAGGTGGCGCGGCGCATCTCCAGGTAGTCCACCGGGTCGGGGACGCGATGCTGGAGCTGGTTGGACAGCTCCCACAGCCAGCTCTCCAGCATGACGCAGACGGCGGCCTTCAGCGTGCGGCGCTGCTCCACGGTCATCTCGGCGGTGGTGCGCCGCCACAGGTCGGTCAGGGACCGCTCCATGGCGTTCGCCGGGGCGAGCGGCGGTTCACTGTCGACGCGCATGCAGGCAGTGAGGCGTTCGGTGCTGAGCTTGGCGCCGGCCAGGTCGCGGCGGTGGCCGAAGACGAGCGGGTAGTAGTCGTCGCCGTAGGTGCCGAAGGCGAGCCAGTGGGTGCCGAGGTCGAGCGCCTCGGGGCTGCCGTCGGGGTTGAGGCCCGCGGCGCACAGAGCGAGGTCGCTCGCCGTGAGCTTGTCCTCGTCCCAGACGCCCTCGCTGAGGATGCCCATGCGGCGCGCCCACGGCAGCAGCCGGGCGCGTGATCCCTCCAGATCGGGGTTGAGCCGCAGTTCGAACGGCATGAGGATGTCGGGGATCCGCGCGGGGCCGACCTTCTGGTGCGGCACGTGCGTGTACGCGCGCATGCGTTCCGCGCCGGCCTCTGCGAGCAGCGCGCGGACGTCGACGGCGGACGTGCCGAGGCCGGTGGGGGTCCGCCAGGGGCTGGTGGGGCGCGCCCCCTTGTTCATGTAGCGGCTGGAGCGCATGTGCCACTCGTGGCCGCCGGACTGCCAGTCCTGCAGTCCCTTGGCGTACGCCGCGACGGCGGCGGTCTCGTCCGGGGTGAGGCCCTTCTCGACGGTGAGCGGGGGCACTTCGGTGAACGCGGTGTGCTCGAACTGGTGGAGGCGGGAGGTGAGGATGTCGTTGACGGTGTCGGCGGCCTCCTGGGTGGTGCAGCCGAAGAAGGTCTCCAGGACGAGCACGCCGTTGCTGTTCTCGCCCTCGTCCTCGACCTCGCGCTGGTAGGAGAACAGGTCGTTGCGCAGGTGCACGGCGTCGGAGAACGTCTCCATCAGCACCCGCAGCGGCCGGGACCCGGCGACGGCGGCGGGCACTTCGGCGGTGGCGTACTCCACGAGCCCCGCGGACCAGGGGGCGCCGCCCACCTTGCGGCGCATCTCGATGTACTCGACGGGGTTGGCGATGCGTCCTTCGTTGATGTTGGACAGCTCCCACATCGACTCGTTGAGGAGGTGCTCGGTGGCGACGGCGAAGCGGCGGCGCCAGTCGGCGGACATCGCCGGGACGGTCCGCGCCCACAGGTCGGCGAGGCCCGCCTCGACCGGGTTCTCCGGCTCGGGCACGTCGGCCGTGAGGTCGAGCGGCATGAACAGGGGCAGCCGGTCGAGGTGGGCCTTGCCCGCGGCGCGGTCCTGGGTGCGCTTGAACATGTCCAGGAAGTGGTCGTCGAAGAAGAACACCCACACGTACCAGTCGGTGATGAGGGACAGGGCGGGTCCGTCGCAGTCCGGGTGGGTGTAGGCGCACAGCAGTCCGTAGTCGTGCGCGTCGAGGTCGGACTGCTCCCAGATGCCTGAGCCCTCCAGCATGCCCATCTCGCGGGCCCACGCCGTGGAATGGGCGCGCGCCTCGTCGACGTGCGGGTTCAGCCGCGCGGGATACGGCATGTAGAAGTGCGGGAGGTGGAACGGCTGCGTCATGGCCGGGCACTACCCATGCCTCTCCGGGGGCATCCGCGCGCGAGGACATGATCACACCATCGCGTGAATCGCAGGCGGACCGGGCACGTGTTCGCCCCCGCGTCCCGCACACTCGGCGGCGCCCGCTCAGCCCCGTACCTGGATCAGCGCGTGGGTGCCGCTGACGCGCCAGCGCTGCCCCTCGGCGGCCGTCAGCGCGGCCTCCGTGGCGGTGTCGAGGCCGGTGACGACGTCGGACTTGAGGGTGCGCAGTGCGGCCACCGGGCCGGGGAAGTGGGCGGTGACCTCGGCGAACGGTGTGGTCGGCGGCCAACGCCGGTCGCCCACCAGGCGGCGGTAGTTGAGGTCGCCCTTGACGAGGGTCACGGTGGCCCCGCCGAACTCCGCGCGCAGGTCGCCGGGCAGTTCGGAGAACGGCAGCGGACCGGCCGAGAAGGGGTGCGCGCGGACCGTGAGCCGCCCGTCGGCCATGGCGTCCCACAGGGTCCTGCCGTACGCGGCGGCCGTCCCCGTCGCGGCGGTGAGGCGGCGCAGGGCGTCGACGACGTCGGCGGTGGTGGCGTCGGAGACGTAGTACGGGTACGGCTTGACGTGCAGCACGGCCCGGCCGATCCGCCCGCGCTCCAGCAGGTGGGCGACGAGCAGCAGGTCGGGGACGAGTTCCCGGCCCGCGTTGTCGGCGATCAGGCACAGCGTGCCGGTCCCGGAGCGCGGCAGCAGCGACCACAGGGCCGCGCTGTCGTCGGCGACCAGCGGCGGTGTCCCGTCCGCCGCCCCGGCGCCGTCGCTGGAGAGCCGGAAGCCGAGGTCGGCGCGGTTGCCCCACAGCGAGCCGTGCAGCAGCGCCCGGTCCTGTTCGTCGGCGGGCAGGCCGGCGAGCCCGTCGAGGGCGGCGAGTTCCTCGTCCGTCTCGGCCGCTTGGAGTTCGGCGAGCTTGAACGGGCGGAAGGGGTCGATGCCCTGCCAGGGGCCCGGCCCGAAGTGGCCGACCGCGTCGAGGAGCAGGCGGTGGAAGTAGCTCTCGGACCACAGCCACGGCACGTCGAACCAGGACCGCCCGGCGTACTCGCCCAGGCCCCAGGACGCCCACCGGCCCGCGTCGTGCGCGCCGGCGGGAAGTTCCCCGATGCGGCCGTCGGTGCAGCTCGCCAGCAGCGCGTCCAGGGCGCGGCGCTGCCCCGGCCCGTACGGGAACGCGTCGCGGACCTGCCGGATGATGGCGGGGTGCCGCTCGGCGAGCACGCGGTGCGGGAACGAGCCGGGTTCGTTGCCGAGGATCACGGGCGCGGACGGGCTGTGGGGCATGCGGGTCACCGTAACCCGGCGGGTCAGGCCGCGGTGATCTCCCGTTCCAGGCGCGCGGCGAGGCCGACGTAGCGGGCCCGGCGGGGCACCGGCACCAGTCCGCGGATCATGATGCGCCACAGCTCGGCCGTCCTGCGGGGCTGCCGGGCCAGCGGGTCGAGGGTGTGACCGATGACGGCGGCGCCCACGAAGGCGCTGACCAGGGAGTGGGCGACGGCCTTCGCGTCGACGTCCGGATGCACGTCGGCCTCCCGTAC
Source organism: Streptomyces sp. NPDC051207 (assembly GCF_040682395.1). NCBI lineage: Bacteria > Bacillati > Actinomycetota > Actinomycetes > Kitasatosporales > Streptomycetaceae > Streptomyces > Streptomyces sp. NPDC051207. The sequence continues at coordinate 87,065 of NZ_JBFBAX010000002.1, forward strand.
GGCGCCCAGCAGCCTGGTCGTGGCGATGTCCCGCCACTCCGCGAACGGGTGGGCGAGCGGCGGGCGCACGCGGACGCCGCCGGTCGCCAGCCGCAGCCCGGCCCTCAGGATCGGGCCCTCCACGGACAGCCGCGTGATGCCGAACGTGATGCGCATCAGCGCTTCCAGGGAGGAGTAGCCGCGGTTGTCCATGTCACCCGCCATCCGGCGCAGGGTCCGGGACTGGATCTCCATGATCGCGTGCGCCAGGTCCTCCTTGGCGGCGAAGTGGAAGTACAGGGCGCCCTTGGTGACGCGAGCGTGCTCCACGATGTCGCTGAGGCTGGTCGACTCGTAGCCGTGGCGGTCGAACAGGTCGGCCGCGGCCGTGATGATGGTCGCGCGGGTCTGTTCGGCGCGTAACTGCCTCGCCATCGGCTGAACCACTCCCGGGATGGATATGGACGGGTTGCAACGAGTCGCCAACTACCCCCCGTGCACATCGACTCACCATACGACAGCGCTTGTCACGCCATTATGCCGGGTCACCCGGGTCCCTCGGCCCACAGCGTGGTGGGCCGGCCGGCGCCCCATCCGCGCCGCCCGGCCCACCGGTCCGTGCACGCGCCCCGGCGGGGGCGCGTGCGGTGCTCAGAAGGTCAGCCTCCAGCTGTTGATCGTGCCCGTGTCCTGCGCGTACAGGTCCTGGACGCGCAGCTTCCAGGTGCCGTTCGCGGTCTCCGCGGAGGCGTTCACGGTGTAGGTGGCGACGACGTTGTCTGCGGAGTCCGAGGTGCTGGAGGACTTCAGGCGGTACGCCGAACCGTCGGGCGCGACCAGGTCGACGACGAGGTCACCGCGGTAGGTGTGGCTGATATCCACCCCGACCTGGAGGGCCGAGGGTGCGTTGCCGCTGCGGCCCCCGACGGTGATCGGCGACTCCACGGCCGGGCCGGCGTCCGGGATGGCGACGGGGCCGGTGCTGGTGTACGTGGTGCCCGTGCCGGTGCCGCCCTTGACGGCCTGGACCGTCTTGGTGGCGTCCGCGAGTCCGGCGCCGCAGCCGCCCGTGCAGGTGCCCGGCAGGGGGCGGGCGTTGGTCTTGACCGCCGACTCGATCTGCGCCGGGGTGAGGGCGGGGTTCGCCGACTTCATCAGCGCGGCGAGGCCCGCGATGTGCGGGGCGGCCATGCTGGTGCCCTGGTAGTGGGCGTAGTTCTCGATCGACGGGGTGCGGGTGCCGGAGTTCAGCGTGGACAGGATGCCGTCGGAGGTGGCGGTGCGGGTCTCGCCGCCGGGCGCGGCGATGTCGACGACCGTGCCGTAGTTCGAGTAGTACGAGCGGCTGCCGGAGCGGTTGGTCGCGGCGACCGTGATGACGTTGCCGCAGCTCGCCGGGGAGAAGTTGGCGGCGTTCTGGTTGCTGTTGCCGGCCGCGACGACGACCGTGCTGCCGCGTCCGACGGCGCCGTTGATGGCGTTCTGGGTGGCGGTGCTGCACGTTCCGCTGCCGCCCAGGCTCATGTTGATGACCTTGGCGACGTTGGGGTTGGCGGGCACGCCGGAGACGGTGCCGCCGGACGCCCAGGTGATGGCGTCGATGATGTCGGAGTCGTAGCCGCCGCACTTGCCGAGGACGCGCAGCGGGGAGACCTTCGCGCCGTGGGCGATGCCGGCGACGCCCTTGGTGTTGTCGGTGACGGCGGCGATGGTGCCCGCGACGTGCGTGCCGTGCCAGGAGGAGTTGCTGCCGGTCTGCTGGCCGCACTCGCCCGCGGCGTACCAGTCGCCCGGGTCGGCCGGGTTGCTGTCGCGGCCGTTGCCGTCGACGGCGACCGCGGTGTCGGAGATGAAGTCGTAGCCGGCGACGACGTTGGCGGCGAGGTCGGTGTGGGCGACGTAGCCGGTGTCGATGACGGCGACGGTGACGCCGCTGCCGGTGGACAGGTCCCAGGCGCCCGGCACGCGCATGCCGCCGGTGGCCTCGAACAGGTCCCACTGCTTGGCGTACTCGGTGTCGTTCGGCGTGGCGAGCGGCTTGTTGAGGCGGTCCGGCACGACGTAGGAGACCTGCGGGTCGGCCTCGTACTCGGCGATGACGTCGGCGACGTCCGACCCGGTGACGTTCTCGCCGAGGTCGACGAGGGCCGCTCCGGTGCCGAGGCGGCGGCTGAAGCCGACGTCCTCGCCGGCCTGCTTGCCCTTGGCCTCGGCGTCGGCGGAGGCGGCCTTGTTCGATGTGGCCTCGGCGGCGCCGGACTCGTAGCCGACGATGAGGCGCTCGGCGGGGGTGCCGGGGGCGGCCTCGGTGCGGGCCGCGGGGGCGGGGGTCTCCCGGGTGGTGGAGTCCTGGGCGACGGCCGGCTGGACCGCGGCGGCGGTGAGCAGGGCCGCGGAGAGAGCGGCGACGGATATCAGGGCCCGTCGTGGGGAGGTGGGGGTACGCACAGGCTGGCCTTTCGTGCCTGGCTCCGGGCAGCGCGGAGCGGAGGTCGATCGCTTCGTCGGTGGATTCGCCTCGGCGGCGAAGCGGAGGGGTGCATCGAGGGGGACGCGGTGGCCGGCCGTGCGTGAAGGGCGGACCCGTTCGGGGTTACCTGTGGGTCAGCTGTGCTCGAACGATAGGCAAAGCGCTGGTCACGCGGATACGGGGGAAACCCTCGACGCACCCTCGATCCGGCCGGAAACACACCCTGTTCGGCCGTCGGTTGGAAGATTTTTGTACGACTTTGAGCGGAATGCCGTCGCCGGAACGCGCCGTGGCGCTGTCCCGTAGGGGCAGGGACCGCTCCGGTACCGGCCATGGACGGTGCCGGATGGTCCGAATCGCCGCCGAGGCCGGACCGGCCCCGCGCGCACGGCGGTGCCGAGGGGTGTGACGCCTGGCGTCTTCCGGGGGCCGGCCGGCCGATCATCACGATGCGGCAGCAGCAAGTGCCGGGAGGCGCCGCTCACTTGACGACCGGTGTCCACACACGATTGGCTCCGGGCCAGTGAACGGGCGAGCGGGGCACGCCACGCGATCGCGGTCGCGCGCTCCGTCAGCTCCGCCATGCTCTTTGCTCGGCCGCACAGCGAGGTGCCGCACGCCATGACCAGTCCGCCCCCGCCTCGGTCCCGCCCCGGCCCCGGGGGGACTCGCCCGCGTCGCGGCCCAGACCGCCGCCTGCCTGATGCCGGCGTGCTGCTCCGGGGGCGCCTCCCGGGAGCGGGCGGACAGCGCGGGCACGGCGGGCACCGGCCGGCCCGGCTCCGCCCGTCGCCGTACGGGGGTACGACGGCGGCCGTGCGGACCCCTCACGGGGCGGTGGTGCGGGAAGGGGCCGCGCCGGGGGCGGAGGGGGCCGGGTGCGGCGAGGGACGAGAGGGCTTGGGCAGCGCGGAAGGATCTGGCAGCGCGGGGGATGACAGGCCCGGTAAGGCCTCCTCAGGCGCCGAGCGCGCCGCGCCCACCCCAGCCACCCCGGGCGAGCCCGCCTCCGGAGCCCTCGCCCGTACCTCCGCCGCCTGCGGTCTCACCCCGCTGCCGCGGCGCGTGCCGCAGACCGCGCGCGTCGCCGCCGGCCCGCGCGAGGAGCCCGCCGGTCCTGAAGCAGGCATGCCGGACGGTGAGTTCACCTCTGAGCGGGCCGCCGCCTCGCCGGCCGGGTTCCCGCGCGGCACGCTCACGGCGCGCCAGGAGGACGCGCCGCCGCCCGCTCCCCCCTCCCCCCGCCGACCACTGACCGCCGACGCCGACGAAGGACACCGCCATGACACTGCCCTCCCCCGCCACACACCCCCAGCTGGACGAGCTGCTGACCGGACTCGTGGAGCGGGTCGCCGACGCCGGCCAGGCGGTGGTGCTGTCCGACGACGGACTCGTCCTCAGCAAGTCGACGGGGTTCCTGCGGGACGACGCCGAGCGGCTGGCGGCGACCGCGTCGGGCCTGATGAGCCTCAGCAAGGGCGTCAGCCTGGACTTCCGCGGCGGTCCGGTGCGGCAGGCGCTCGTGGAGATGGCCAACAGCCATCTGATCCTCACCTCGGCGGGCCCGGGCGCCCTGCTGGCCGTGCTGACCGGGCCGGGCGCGGACGTCGGCGTGGTGACGTACCAGATGAACCCGCTGGTGAAGAAGATCGGCGAGCACCTCAGGACGGCTCCGCGGGCCGGCACGGGGCCCGTGGCGGACGCCGGCGTGTGAGGTGGACGAAGCGGAACCGGCGGGCCGGCTCGTCCGGCCGTTCACCCTGGCCGGTGGCCGGACCCGGCTCAGCCGCGCAGACCTCACCGTCACCACGACGGTGAGCGTGGTGGTGATCCCGCTGTGCGATCCGCCGGGGGCGGGCCGGGTCACCGCCCGCCCCCCGCACCCCGTCTCCGGGACGGCCGTGGACCTGGACCCGCTGCGCAGGCTCAAGGACGGGCTGCGGCCCGGCCGCGCCCGGCCGCCGGATCAACCGCCGGACTCCCGCCCGCGGGGTCCGCTCAGTCCAGGCCCACCGACGTCAGCCAGGACTTGGCCACGTCCAGCGGGTCCTTCTTCTCCAGCTGGACCTGGGCGTCCAGGTCCCGGAGCGTCCGGGTGTCCAGCTTCGCGGAGACCGCGTTGAGGGCGTCGGCGCCTTCCTTCGGCAGCCCGTCCTTGTAGACGAGGGGCTGCACGTTCTGGAAGCCGAAGAGGTTCTTCGCGTCCTTCAGGACGACGAACTTCTCCTTGGTGATCGTGGGGTCGGTGGTGAAGATGTCCGCGACCTGCACGGTGTTCTTCTTCAGCGCCGCCTGCGTCAGCGGGCCGCCCGCGTCGAGCGACTTGAAGGACTTGAACCGCAGGCCGTACACGGACTTCAGACCCGCCAGGCCCTGGTGGCGGGTCTGGAACTCGGGCGAGCCGCCGAAGACCAGGTCGGGCGCCACGTCCTTGAGGTCGGCGATGCTGGAGTCGGCGGTGAGGCCGTACTTCTCGGCGGTCGCGGCGTTGACGGTGACGGAGTCCTTGTTCTGCGCGGACGAGGGCTCCAGGAGGGTCAGTTTGGCGTCCAGCTTCTTCTCGAGCGCGGCCGTCGTCTCCTCGACGGTCTTCGGGGTGGCCTTCGGGTCGAGATAGGCCAGCAGGGAGCCGTTGTACTCGGGCAGAACGGTGATGGAGCCGTTCTTCATCAGGCCGTAGGTGGTCTCGCGGCTGCCGATGTTGGGCTTGTAGGTGACCTTGATGCCCTTGGCCTTCAGGGCCTCGCCGTAGATGTCGGCGAGCAGGATGCTCTCGGCGAAGTTGTTCGAGCCGACGACGACGGTGTCACCGCCCTCGTTGCCCTCCGCGAGCGGGTCTGAGGTGTCGCCGGAGGAGGAACAACCCGCGAGCAGGGCTGCCGTGGCGGCGATCGCGACGGTGAACGCGCCCGTGTGTCGCGTCCGGGTCCAGCTGCTCTTCGCGGTGGAAATCATTGACTGATCCAATCCAGCCGCTTCTTGATCAGTCAAGAGCGGCCTGGTTACCAATTGGCGTCGATGCCCGCCCGGTTGCTGCGCGAGGGGACGGCCCGGTGCCTGTGCGTGCGCCTGCGTCGGTGTCGCGGGTGTCACCGCCTGCGCACGCCCGGCGACACGGCGACGCGGCCCACCGCCCAGAACACCGCCAGGGTGACCAGGGCCAGCCCGGCGACCAGGGTGGCGCCGCCGACGACCTTCTCGTAGTTGCGCTGGTACAGGCCGTCGATGATGTAGCGGCCGAGGCCGCCGAGGCTGACGTAGGCCGCGATGGTGGCCGTGGAGACGATCTGGATGGCTCCCGAGCGCAGGCCGCTGAGGATCAGCGGGAGCGCGGCCGGGAGTTCGATCTGGAACAGCACCCCGGCCTCGCTCATCCCCATGCCCCGGGCGGCGTCCACCGGCGAGGGGTCGACGGAGCGCATCGCCTCGTAGGTGGTGACCAGGATCGGCGGGACGGCGAGGACGACCAGCGGTGTCATCACGTTCACCATGCCGAAGCCCACCAGCAGGGTCATCAGCACCAGCAGGCCGAAGGTGGGCAGCGCCCGCCCGGCGACGGCGATCAGGGCGAGGACGTTCCCGCCGCGCCCGTAGTGCCCGGTGACCATGCCGACGGGCAGCGCGATCGCGGTGGCGACGGCGAGCGCCTGCAGGGTGTACTGGACGTGTTCCGCCACGCGCGTGGGGATGCCGTCGTAGCCCTGCCAGTGGGCGCTGTCGCTGAAGAAGGCGTTGATGAAGTTCAGCAGGTTCACCGGGCTGCGTCCTCCACTGCTGCGGCGGCCGGTTCGGGCACCTCGGCCTTCGGTGTCCTGCGCGTGCTGCGGGGCATCCACGGCGTGAGCAGCAGGCGTACGGCGACCAGCAGGCCGTCGGCGAGGATCGCCAGCAGGGCCATGCTGAGCACGGCGTTCAGGGCGAGTTCGGGCCGGTCGTAGATGTTCGCGTCGTTGATCAGGTTGCCGAGGGCGCCCTGGTTGCCGATGAGGGCGCCGATGCTCACCAGGCTGATGCTGGACACGGTCGCCACGCGCAGCCCCGCGACGATGGCGGGCGTGGCGATCGGCAACTGGACCTGGAGGTAGCGGCGTACGGGTCCGAAGCCCATGGCGGTCGCGGCGGCGAGGGTCTCCTGCGGGACCGAGCGGACACCGTCGACGATGGCCGGGACCAGGACGACGAGGCTGTAGACGGTGAGCGGGATCATCACCGTCAGCTCGGTCTGGCCGGTGTAGTCGATGAGCAGGACGAAGAAGGCCAGCGAGGGAATGGCGTACAGCACGGTCGTCACCCACAGCACCGGCGGGTACAGCCAGCGGAAGCGGACGCACAGCTGGGCCAGCGGCAGGGAGACGAGCAGTCCGGCCAGGACCGGCAGCAGTGCCTCCCGCAGATGCAGCCCGACCAGGCCGAGCCAGCTGTGCTGGAGGTCGCTGGGGATGTCGAAGAAGCGGTTCACCGGGCGGCCTTCGCGGTCGTGCGGTGCGCGCGGCGCTCGGCGTGGGCACTCCGGATTGCCTCGCCGATGGCCTGCTGGGACACCACTCCGCTCACCCGGCCGTCCGCGTCCACGGCGACGGCCCAGCCGGTCGGCGACAGCACGGCCCCGTCCAGGGCGGCGCGCAGGGAGTCCGTGCCGGGTCTGAAGGGACGGCCGTAGGACAGCAGCCGGTCCGGGTCGACGGCGCCCGCGGTGAGTTCGCCGGGCTCGGCCCAGCCGAGCGGTCTGCCGTCCGCGTCGGTCACCAGGAGGTAGGGGGCGTCCCGGGCGGCGATCTGCTCCGCGGTGGCGTCCACGGCGACGACGGGTCCGGTGGTCAGCTCCAGGCCCGCGGACGGGAAGAAGGACAGCCTGCGCATGCCGCGGTCGGCGCCGAGGAAGTCCTCGACGAAGGCGTCCGCGGGGTCGGAGAGCAGGTCGGCGGGCGGCGCGAACTGGGCGAGCCGGCCGCCGGTGCGCAGGACGGCGACCATCGTGCCGAGTTTGATCGCCTCGTCGATGTCGTGCGTGACGAAAACGATGGTCTTGCCCAACTCGCCCTGGATGCGCAGCAGTTCGTCCTGGAGTCCCTTGCGGACGACGGGGTCGACGGCGGAGAACGGCTCATCCATGAGCAGTACGGGCGGGTCGGCGGCGAGGGCGCGCGCCACGCCGACGCGCTGCTGCTGACCCCCGGAGAGCTGGTAGGGGTAGCGCCGCGCCAGTGAGGTGTCGAGGCCGACGCGCTCCATGAGTTCGGCGGCGCGTTCCCTCGCGCGGCGCTTGCCCCAGCCGAGCATGCGGGGCACTGTGGCGATGTTGTCGAGGATCGTGCGGTGCTGGAAGAGGCCGGCGTTCTGGATGACGTACCCCATGGAGCGGCGCAGGGTGTTGACGGGCCGCTGCCGGCTGTCCACGCCGTCGATGAGGATGCTGCCCTCGGTGGGCTCGACCATCCTGTTGATCATGCGGAGGGTCGTCGTCTTTCCGCAGCCGGACGGGCCGACGAGGACGGTGATCGCGCGGTCGGGTATCTCCAGCGAGAGCCGGTCGACCGCCACCGTGCCGTCCGGGTACCGCTTGGTGACTGATTCCATCCGTATCAAAGCGCCGAATGCCCTTCGGGTTGGCACGAGCTGCCCGCTGCGGCCGCCGTGACCGGGGCCGTCGCCGGCCGAGTCTAAGGGGCGGAGGTTTCACGCCCCGGGCAGGAACCTTTCCGGGGAGGGCCAGCCGAAACCGGGCGGATTTCGGGCGGGGCGGGAGGTGGGCGCGGGCGGTGACCCGGTGGCGCCGGGCCGCGCGAGCCGCCCGACGGGCACCGCGACGCCGGACGCCCTCTCACCCCTCCCCGCCGGAGGCGCTGTCACCCCCCGGAGGCCCCGTCACCCCTCCGCCCGAGGCAGCGTCACCTCGAACCGGCATCCCCCGCTGACGTTCCGTACCGCGGCCCGCCCCCGGTGTGCCTCGACGATGCCCCGTACGATCGCCAGCCCGAGTCCCGCCCCGGCCGGCGGTGTCCGCGCGTGCGTGCCGCGCCAGCCGGTGTCGAACACGCGCGGCAGGTCCTCCTCGGGGATGCCGCCGCAGCCGTCCGTCACGGACAGCACCACGCCCTCGGGCGACCCCTCGGCGGCGACGGCGACCGTCCCGTCGGCGGGCGTCCGGCGGATCGCGTTCACCAGCAGGTTCCCCAGCACCCGGCTCATCTCCCGGCCGTCCACCTCGACCGGCACCGCCTCGACGGACTCCCCGACCAGCCGTACGCCGTTCTCGCGGGCGAGCGGGTCCGCGCCCGCGAGCGCGTCGCCGACCAGGTCGTACAAGGACATCCGGGACAGGGAGAGGGTCAGGGCGCCCGCATGGATGCGGGACAGCTCGAAGAGGTCGCCGACCATGTCGTTGAGACGTTCCACCTCGGTGCGGATCTGCCTGAGATAGCGGTCCGGGTCGGCGGCCACACCGTCCTCCAGCGCCTCGGCCATCGCGCGCAGCCCGGCGAGCGGCGTGCGCAGATCGTGGGAGATCCAGGCGACGAGTTCGCGCCGGGAGGACTCCAGGGACCGCTCGCGGTCCCGGGACTCGGCGAGTTTCGCGCTGGTCGCCTCCAGCTCGCGGCTGAGCGCGGACAGTTCGGCGGTCGAGGGGCCGGTGGGCGCGGCGAAGTCGCCACCGTCCCCGAAGGACCGGGCGGCGAGTGCCAGGGCGCGGCTGCGGGCGACGACCCAGCGGCCCAGCAGCACCGCGGTCGCCAGGGACACCACGGCGGCCGTCGCCACGACGGTCGTCACGACGGTCAGGTCGTGGGCGGACAGGAACATCGCCCGGGCGACCGCGAGGGTGCCCGCGAGCATCGCGGTGACGGCGACACCCGCGACCACGGCGAAGTGGGCGGTGAGGGACCGGCGCCGGATCAGCAGCAGGACGCACGCGCCGAGCAGCCCGGCCGCGGCGGCGCCGGTGAAGGCGAACAGGGCGATGAGCAGGGTGTCGCGCACGGTCACTCCCCCGCCGCGGGCACGGTGTCGTCGAAGCGGTAGCCCACGCCCCACACGGTCTGGATGAGGCGGGGTCGCGCCGGGTCGTCCTCCACCTTGCCGCGCAGCCGGCGGACGTGGACGGTGACGGTGGACAGGTCGCCGAAGTCCCAGCCCCACACCTCACGCATCAGCTCCTCGCGGGTGAACGCCCGGCCGGGGTGCCGCAGCAGGAAGACGAGGAGGTCGAACTCGCGGACGGTGAGGGCGATGTGGCTGCCGTTCCTGGTGGCGCGGCGGGCCGCCGGGTCGACGGTGAGACCGGCGGCGCTCAGCGGCCGGGAGGGCTGCGCGGGCCGAGTGCGGCGCAGCACCGACTCGACGCGCAGGACGAGTTCGCGGGGGCTGAACGGCTTGGTGACGTAGTCGTCGGCGCCGACCTCCAGGCCGAGGATGCGGTCGTCCTCGTCGCCGCGCGCGGTCAGCATGATCACCGGCACGGGCCCGCTGCCGCGCATCCGGCGGCACACCTCCAGGCCGTCCATGCCGGGCAGCATGAGGTCGAGGACGACGAGGTCCGGCCGGTGGGCGGCGGCGCGGGCGAGCGCGTCGGGTCCGTCGCCGGCCCGGTCGACGACGTATCCGGCCCGGTCGAGGTAGCCCGAGACGATCTCCGCGACGGTCGGGTCGTCGTCCACGACGAGGACCCGGGCCCCGGTCGGCTGCTGCGGCTGCTGCTCCATGCGGCCAGCGTCGCACCGCGCGCGCGAAAGCGCCGCCGCCGGCCGCCGGCGTCCGCGTTCCGTAAGAAGCCGAAGTCTGGTTTGCCGTCTTTTTCCCTCGCGGAGCGCGGCGCTCCGGGGCGGCGGGCGGAAATCGTTACGGCCGTACGTCCTTCGGCCCGTACGGAACGCACCACGCGGCCCCGTCGTCCGACAGGATGGGACGCAGCACCACGAGGAATGCACGAGGGGAAAAAAGGGGGCCGACATGACCGGTCGGGAGTCGGAGAGCGACAGAACACCGCGGGGCGGAGAGCGGGACGGGGGCGCCGCGCTGCCCGTCCCGGACGAGGTCTGGCACAAGTTCCTCACGGACAGCGAGAACGCGATACGTGAGTCCGCGCCGAGGGAGCCGTCGGCACGTGAGCGCACGGCCCCGAAGCGGCCGGAAGGGCTGGAGCGGCCGGACGCGAAGACACCGACGGGCGTGGACGTCACGGTGGGCGCGGTCGGCGAGCTGTGGCAGCCCGAGGACCGGTGGGGCGGTCCGGCCTGGCGGGACATGGACAGCAGGGCGCGGCGGCGCCGCGTGGGCCGCGCCGTCGGCACGGTCGCCGCGCTGGCGCTGCTGTTCGGCGCCCTGTCCCTGCTGCCCGCCAGCTCCCCCAACCCGTACCAGGACCCGGGCGGCACGGTCTCGCAGCAGTCGGAAAGGGCCCCGGAGGACCTCCCGGCCGCGACGGCGACCACCCTGCCGAGGACGGCGTTCGCCCCCGACGGAACCTGACGCGCCCACCGGGCCCCCGCACGCCCCCCGGAACGCCGGAATCAGACGCGGCTCAACTCCGCCGCACCGAAAGACACGTTGAAGCGGTCGCACCAGATGCTGACGCTGGTGAAACCGGCCGGGTCGACGTCGGCGGGCAGGACGTAGTTCTGGCTGCCCTTGTTGCCCTTCAGCTTGCCCAGGCTGACGTAGTCGCCGTCGTCGAAGACGTGCCAGCCCGCGCGGCCCTTCTTCACGGGCGCGTCGGTGAGCCAGACGTGCAGGTCGGGCCCGTTGCTGGTGTCAAGCTTCTCCAGCCGGATCACGTGGGAGCCGTCGGCGAGCCGTACCAGCTTCACGGTGCCCGTCGTGGCGTGCTCGTGGCTGACGAGTTCGCCGCCGGCGAGGGTCCGCGGCCCGTCCGGGGTGGCGGAGGGCGCCTCGGAGGGTCGCGTCGCGGGCTGCGACGCCCCGGTCGACGCCGTCGCCGACGCCGTCGCCGACGGCAGTGCCTCGTCCACCGTCTCGTCCTGCCAGATCTTCCACGGCTGGAACCAGTACAGCCCCGCGCCGGCCACCACCAGCACCACCGCCAACGCCCCGACGATCCACTGCTTCTTGCTCACGCCCACCGTCCCGCTCCGTTTCCCAGGGTTTCCGCTCCCCATTCAACGCACCGCGGGCCCGGTGCGGGCCGCCGCGCACATGACGGTTTCCTTACGCCGCCGTCACGCCCTCGCCCCCGCCTGCGGCGGCGCCACCCGGCCCGCGCGGACCACGGCACCGGGGCGCCGCCCGAGAAGCCCGCCGGGCCTGCGGGTAGGGTGTGCGGCCGGGATCTTGACGGGCCCGCGACACGGGCGGGCGGAACAGGCGGGAGGTGGCCGTGGCGTCGGCGCTGCTGACCCGGGTGCGGTCGGGCACCGCCCTGCTCGTCGCCCACCCCGCCCGGGCCGTCGTCGTGGCGTTCGCCCTGGTGGTGCTGGGCGGCACGGCCCTGCTGGCACTGCCGGTCGCCACCGAGGACGGCTCCGCGACCGGATTCGTGACCGCGCTGTTCACGGCCACGTCGGCGGTGTGCGTGACGGGCCTCGCGGTCGTGGACACCGGGACGTACTGGAGCGGCTTCGGCGAGGGCGTCATCCTCGCGCTGATCCAGGTCGGCGGCTTCGGCATCATGACGATGGCCTCGCTGCTCGCCCTGCTCGTGTCGGGCCGGCTCCGGCTGCGCATGCAGCTGACGGCGCAGGCCGAGACCAGGAGCCTCGGCATCGGCGAGGTGCGCCGCGTGCTGCTCGGCGTCGCGGGCACCACCCTCGCCGTCGAACTGGCGGTCGGCGCCGCACTGGCCCTGCGGTTCCGCCTCGGCTACGGCGAGAGCCCCGGCCGGGCCCTGTACCTCGGCTGGTTCCACGCCGTGTCGGCGTTCAACAACGCCGGTTTCGGGCTGCACCCCGACAGCCTGACCCGCTACGCCGCCGACGCCTGGGTCACCCTGCCGGTCGCGGTCGCGGTGATCCTGGGCGGCATCGGCTTCCCGGTGCTGCTGGAACTGCTGCGGCACCGGCACCGCGGGCGCACCACCGGCCGCCGCCGGCTGAGCCTGCACACCAGGCTCACCCTCATCACCACGGCCGTCCTGCTGGCCGCCGGGACCGTGCTGACGTGCGCGCTGGAGTGGTCCAACCCCGGCACGCTCGGCCCGCACTCCGTCTTCGGCAAGGTGCTGAACGGGTTCTTCCACTCGGTGATGAGCCGCACCGCCGGATTCAACGCGGTCGACGTGGGCGCCCTGCACGCGTCGACGCTGCTGATGACGTGCGTGCTGATGTTCATCGGCGGCGGCAGCGCGGGCACCGCGGGCGGCATCAAGGTGACCACCTTCGCGGTGCTGGCCGCGGCGATGCTGGCCGAGGTGCGGGGCGAGCCGACGTCGTCGGTGCTCGGCCGCCGGCTGGCCCCGCACGTGCTGCGGCAGGCGCTGACCGTGGCCCTGCTGGGCATCGGCCTGGTGATGGCGGCCACGCTGGTGCTGCTGACGATCACCCGTGAGCCGCTGGACGCGGTGCTGTTCGAGGTGGTGTCCGCGTTCGCGACGGTCGGCCTGTCCACCGGCATCACCGCCGACATCCCGGCGGCGGGCCAACTGCTGCTGGTGGGCCTCATGTTCGTGGGCCGCCTCGGTCCCATCACCCTGGTCTCGGCGCTCGCGCTGCGCGAGCGCACCCGCCGCTACGAACTGCCCGAGGAGCGACCCGTCATTGGCTGATTTCCTGCATTCCCTGCTCCGGCGGCGCCGCAAGCGCCACTCCGCCCCCGCCCGCGAGCCCGGCGACCAGCGGGTGGCCGTGATCGGCCTGGGCCGCTTCGGGTCGTCCCTGGCGGGCGAGCTGATGCGGCGCGGCTGGGACGTGCTCGGACTGGACACCGACGCGCGCCTGGTGCAGAAGTACAGCGACGAGCTCACGCACGCCGCCGTCGCCGACTGCACCGACGCCGAGACGCTGCGCCAGCTCGGCGTCCACGAGTTCACCAGTGCCGTCGTCGCCATCGGCACCGACATCGAGGCGTCGATGCTGGTGAGCTCCAACCTGCTGGACGCCGGGGTGCCCAACATCTGGGCGAAGGCGATCAGCCGCCAGCACGGCCAGATCCTGGAGCGTCTCGGGGTGCACCACGTGGTGCTGCCCGAGCACGAGATGGGCGAGCGCGTCGCCCACCTGGTCACCGGCCGGATGCTGGACTTCATCGAGTTCGACGACGACTACGCCCTGGTGAAGACGGTCGCCCCGGACGTCGCCACGGGCGTCACGCTCGGCACGAGCCAGGTCCGCAGCCGCTTCGGCGTGACCGTCGTCGGCATCAAGCGCCCCGGCGAGGACTTCACGTACGCCACCGCCGACACCGTCGTCGAGCGGGGCGACGTCATCGTCGTCACCGGCAAGACGCACGCGGTGGAGGCCTTCGCCGACCTCAGCTGACGCCGGGGCGGCCCCGCCGACGCGCATGGCAGGATTTTCGCACCGGCACCCGCGGGAGGGACCGGGCGGCGGACGGCGGAAGGAGCGGGCATGGTGCGGTGGCGGCCCCTGCGGCGTGGCGTGGTGCGGCCCGTCCCGGAACCGGTGGCGACGCCGTTCGTGTGGGCGGCGGCCTTCGCCGGCTCCCTGCTGCTCATGACGCTGCTGGGCATGACGGGCGGTCCGGCCAGCTCCTCCGCGGCGCTCGTCGCGCTGAGCCTGCTCGCGGCCGTCCTGGGGCTGCCCGCCCGGTTCCAGGCGGCGCCGGGCATCGCGATCGTGTGCTGGATGTTCCTCAACAGCTTCGCGGTCGAGCCGCGGGGCCGGCTCAGCTGGGACGGGCATCCCGACGCCGCCCGGTTCGCCGTGCTGCTCGCCGCCGCCGCGCTCGGCACGGTCGTCGCGCGGATCCTGCACGCCCGCGGCGCCCATCACCGCACGACGCCGGGCCGCTGACCGGGGCCGCCGCGCCCGGGACACGCTGTTCCAGCCAGGTCAGGACCGGGTAAGGTTCCCCGCGGTGTGCCGGGAAGCCTGGTCGGCGAGCAAGGGACAGGTGTCTTCTCCGACCGGCGGCCGCGCGAGGTGCCGGTCGGCGCAACCCCGCAGCGGAGGATCGTGAACGACTGGCACAGCTGGGCCGCCCTCGTCGTCTTCGTCGGCGCGTACGCCCTGATCATCAGCGAGAAGATCCACCGGGTGGCCGTCGCCCTCGGTGGCGCCGCCCTGATGCTGGCGCTCGGCGCCACCGACGACAAGTCGGCCTTCTACTCGGAACACAGCGGCGTCGACTGGAACGTCATCTTCCTGCTGTTCGGCATGATGATGATCGTCGGCGTGCTGAAGCGGACCGGCATGTTCGAGTACCTGGCGATCTGGTCCGTGAAGCGGGCCCGCGCCAAGCCGTTCCGGGTGATGGCCATGCTGGTCGTGATCACCGCCGTGGCCTCGGCGCTGCTGGACAACGTGACCACGGTGCTGCTGATCGCCCCGGTGACGCTGCTGGTGTGCGAGCGGTTGGGGCTGCCCGCCATCCCGTTCCTCATCGCCGAGGTCCTGGCGTCGAACATCGGCGGCACCGCGACCCTGGTCGGCGACCCGCCCAACATCATCATCGCCAGCCGCGCCGGAATGACCTTCAACGACTTCCTGGTCCACCTGGCCCCGCTGGTGGGCGTGCTGCTGATCGTCCTCGTCCTGATGTGCCGGGTGATGTTCCGCAAGGTCTTCGTCTACAACGAGGACCGC
Organism: Streptomyces sp. NPDC051207; assembly: GCF_040682395.1. Classification (NCBI taxonomy): domain Bacteria; kingdom Bacillati; phylum Actinomycetota; class Actinomycetes; order Kitasatosporales; family Streptomycetaceae; genus Streptomyces; species Streptomyces sp. NPDC051207. The sequence goes on from NZ_JBFBAX010000002.1 coordinate 102,227, forward strand.
GCCGCCGAGATCATGGCGCTGGAGGAACGGGAGGCCATCAAGGACCCCCGCATGCTGATCCAGGGCCTGGTGGTACTGGCGCTGGTCGTGGCCGGTTTCATACTGCACCCGGTGCTGCACTACGAGCCCAGCGTCGTCGCCCTGCTCGGCGCCGGTCTGCTGATCACGATTTCCAAGGCCCAGACCGGTGAGGTCCTCGGCGAGGTGGAGTGGCCGACGCTGGCGTTCTTCGCCGGTCTGTTCATCATGATCGGCGGCCTCATCGAGACCGGCGTGATCGGCGAGATCTCCAAGGCGCTGGCCGACCTGATCGGCGACAACGAGTTCGGCGGCTCGATGCTCCTGCTGACCGCCTCCGCCGTACTGTCCGGCCTCGTCGACAACATCCCGTACGTCGCCACCATGGCGCCCATCACCAGCGACCTCGTGGAGGGCATGGGCGGCGGCTCCGACCACGTGCTGTGGTGGTCCCTGGCACTCGGCGCCGACCTGGGCGGCAACGCCACCGCGATCGGCGCCAGCGCCAACGTGGTGGTGCTGGGCATCGCCGAGCGCAACCGGCAGCCGATCTCCTTCTGGCAGTTCACCAAGTACGGCCTGATCGTCACGGCCGTGACGGTGCTGCTGGCCCTCGGCTACGTGTGGCTGCGGTACTTCACGCTGGCCTGAGTACCGGCGCCGGGGCCGGCGCGGCGGCGGACGCACGGCCGCCCGGGCCGGCCCGCGTGGTGTCCCGGGCCGCACGCGCGGGGCGGATCGCGGTCAGTCCTGCCGTACCTCTCCCGCGGCGGCGAGCAGCGCGTGCAGGAGATGCGAGGCGGTGATCACGCCGAGCAGGTGCATGCCGTCCTTGGCGCGCTCCGCCACGGCCACCAGCGGGGAGTGCACCCGGGCCATCAGCGCGGCCACCTCCAGCGCCGTGTCGTCGGGCTCGGCGATCGGCGGCTTCGCCGTCCGGCCCGACAGGCACTCGCCGACCCGGCGGCCGGCCAGGGCCTGGCAGAGCCGGTCGGCGTGCGGCTCGTCGACGACCGCCGCGAGGGTGGGGTCCTCGATGACGTAGGCCGGGACCAGCACCTTGACCATCTGGGATGCGGGCAGGATCGCCTTCGGCTCACCCCGCTCGTCCAGCACCAGCAGCCCGGGCAGCTTGTGCTCGGCCATCAGCCGGGCCGCGTCCAGGGCGTCGCTGTCGACGCTCACCGTCTCGTATTCGACCGCCAGATCCCGAGCGCGCACGACGGACTCCTCGTCAGCTCCACGGCAGCCGGAGACGGCTGCGCACGTCCTGTGACCAGCCTCGTACGCGGACGGGCCGCGGGCCAGGCCACTGACGCGAACATACCGCCCCTGGGCCGGGACCGGTGGCCGGTGAACGCGTCACCGGGCGTCCGGCGGATGCGGGCGCACCCCGCGCGGGAGCGGCCGGACCGGCGTCCGGCGTCCGAGGCTTCCGGATCAGCGGGTGCCCGCGGAACCGTCGTTCCAGTCGTACGGGCCGCCGCCGCGCCAGTCGATCAGCTCGGGGTCGTCCACGGCCGTGTCGACGGCGGGCAGCCCGGCGCCGTGCAGGATCTCCATCACGTCGAACAGGCCGTACGCGGTGCCCGCCTCCTCGTCGCGGACCGTCACCCGGCGACCGCCGTCCGGCGCGGGCGGGAACACGACAACAGGGGGGCGTCGCTCCATGCCACCACCATGCCCGCCCGGCGCCCGGAGCGCAGCCCCGCGTGGGCCTTCCGGGTTCCGCGCCCCGGGCGCCGCGGGCCGGAACACCGAGGTGCGGATCGGGCCGCGCATCGCGGGGCCCGATCCGCTGCCCGCGCCATCACTCCCGGGCGCCACCCGGGCCGGCCGCACCGCGCTGGGCGACCAGGACGTCGCGGATCTCCTTGAGAACCTCCAGCTCGGTCACCTCGATCACCTCGCGCGTGCCCTCCTTCTCCTTGCGGCGGGCCTCCACCCGGGCCAGGTACTTCGACATCGGCAGGACCATCAGGAAGTAGACCACCGCGGCGGTGATCACGAAGCTGAGCGTGGCGCCGAGGACCGAACCCCACAGGATCATGACGCCACTGCTGACCGTGCCGTCCGCCGCCTTCTCGCAGGGACCCTTCAGGCACGAGCTGTAGCTGTCGAGGTTCTGGGTCCCGATGGCGCCGACGAGCGGGTTGATGACGCCCTTGACCACCGAGTTGACGATGTTGGTGAAGGCGGCACCGATGACCACCGCCACGGCCAGGTCGACCACGTTCCCACGCATCAGGAAGGCCTTGAAGCCATCCAGAACGCCCGGCTCCTTCTTGTCACTCACGGGGAGCTTCTCTCCTTGTTCCTCAGGTTGCACAACGATCAGCAGCGCAACCTACGCCACCCCGGTGACGGTCTGTCCCACCAGGTGACTCCGTGGCTCCCCTCGACATCGAACCTCCACAGTCACCACCGGCCGGACATCGAAGACGCGTGCGCCCCGCTGGACGATCAACGCCCTCAAGAATGTCCGGCCAGCCGGAACGAGGCCGGGAGTCCGGTCCCGGCTCCGCTCGTGGCATGCCGGACAGAGCTAGTAGTACCCCTTGGAGCCGTCGAGCAGCTCCCGCACGATGTCCGCATGTCCCGCATGCCGTCCGGTCTCCTCGATCAGGTGGATGAGCATCCAGCGGAGGTTGGCTTTGGCCGAGCGGTGGCCGAGGTGGCGGCCCACGTCGTCCAGGGAGGCCGCGGCCACGATGTCGTTGCTTCGGGCGCACTGGGTCTCGTAGTCCGCGAGCAGCTGCGTCAGCGTGACGCCGTCGGTGCGCCAGCTGGCGTCGTCGTCCGTCTCGTCGAAGCACGGGTTCTGCGTCTCGTCCCCATCGAGGAACAGCACCTCCAGCCAGCTGTGCTCGACCCACCGCATGTGGCTGATGAGCCCGGCCATCGTCACCGCCGGCGACGTCGGGATGACGGAGCGGTGCGCGTCCGCCTCGCTGAGGCCCTCGCACTTCCATCGAAGGATCTGCCGCTGGAGATCCAGCCAGCCAGTGAGCGCGGTGCGCTCGTCGGCCTGGAACGGGGGGCGTTCAAGTGAAAGGGCCATACCCGCGGACGCTAGCGTGGTGCTCCCTCGGCTGTCGTCACGTTTTCGGCTGCGCGCGGCCACACGCTCCGGCCGGAGGCAGCACAAGACGAACGCCCCTAGCTGTCCCCGGGCTCCGCCGGCCTGAGCCGCAGTGAGATCGAGTTGATGCAGTACCGCTCGTCCGTCGGCGTCGGATAACCCTCGCCCCTGAAGACGTGCCCCAGATGAGACCCGCAGCGAGCGCAGCGGACCTCCGTGCGGAGCATGCCGTGGGAGCGGTCCTCCAGGAGTTCCACCGCGTCGGTGTCCTTCGGGTCGAAGAAGGACGGCCAGCCGCAGTGGGACTCGAACTTCGTGCCGGACGTGAACAGTTCGGCGCCGCAGGCACGGCAGGAGTAGACGCCCTCCGTCTTGGTGTCGGTGTACTCACCGGTGAACGCGGGCTCCGTACCAGCCTGGCGCAGCACGGCGTACTCGGCCGGGCTCAGCTCCGCGCGCCACTCCTCGTCCGTTTTCTCGACCTCGTACGGCATGCGTCTCAGCCCTTCAGTTCGTCGTCAGACGGTCCAGGATGTGCGGGCCGAGGTCCGTGACGTCGCCCGCGCCCATGGTGATAACGAGATCGCCGGGCTCGGCCATTCCTGCGACGACGGTCGGGACCTGGGCCGTGTCCTGCACGGGGGTCACCTCGGCGCCCGCCGCCCGGGCGGCCTCGATGATCAGCTCGCTGGTGACGCCGGGGATGGGGTCCTCGCGGGCCGGGTAGATGCCGAGGACCACGGAGGCGTCCGCGAGGGAGAGGGCCTGGCCCATCTCCTTGCCGAGTTCCTGGGTGCGGGAGAACAGGTGGGGCTGGAAGACGACCAGGATGCGCGAGTCGCCGGCCGCCGCGCGCATCGCCTCCAGGTCCGCGGTCATCTCGGTCGGGTGGTGGGCGTAGGAGTCGATCACCTGGACGCCGGCGGCCTCGCCCTTCAGCTGGAGGCGGCGCTTGACCCCGGTGTACGCGGCGAGCGCGGGGGCGAGCTCGGCGGCGGGGATGCCGAGCGCGGCGCCCGCGGCGAGGGCGGCGACGGCGTTGTGCGCGTAGTGGCGGCCGGGGACGCAGACCGTGAAGGTGAGCGGCGTGCCGTCGAGTTCGGCGGTCACCTCGCTCGTGAGGCCCTGCGGGACGACGGACAGGACGCGCACGTCGGCGTCCGGCGCCTCGCCGTACGTCACGGTCCGCACGGTGCCCGCGAGGCGGCGGGTCAGTTCGCGCGCGCCCTCGTGGTCGGCCGAGATCACCAGCGTGCCGCCGGGCACGATCTTCCCGGCGAACGTCTCGAAGGACGCGTAGATCTCCTCCATGGACGCGTAGTTGGCGTGGTGGTCGAGTTCGACGTTGAGGACGATGGCGACCTCGGGGGCGTACTTGTGGAAGCTGCGGTCGGACTCGTCGGCCTCGGCGACGAAGATGTCGCCCGTGCCGTGCAGCGCGTTGGAGCCGGGCGTGTCCAGGTCGCCGCCGATGGCGTACGACGGGTTCAGGCCGAGCTCGGACAGCGACACGGCCAGCATCGAGGTGGTGGTGGTCTTGCCGTGCGTGCCGGCGACGGCGATCGGGCGCAGGCCGTCCATCAGGCGGGCCAGGGCGTCCGAGCGGTGGACCACCGGGATGCCGAGTTCGGCGGCCCGCGCCAGTTCGGGGTTGTCCGCGCGGATCGCGGAGGAGACGACGACGCAGGTGGCGTCGGGCGCCAGGTGCTCGGCGGCGTGCCCGATGTGCACGGTGGCGCCCAGCGCGCGCAGCGCCTCGGCGGTCGGGGAGTCCTTGGCGTCGCTGCCGGCCACCTCGGCGCCGCGCTGGGCGAGGATCTTCGCGATGCCCGACATTCCGGCGCCGCCGATGCCGATGAAGTGCGGGCGGTCCATGGCGGTAGGAAGGCCGGGTGCCATGCGCGTTTCTCCCAGTGGTGCGACGGGTGGTGAGTGGGGTGGTCCGTCCGCCGCTGCGGACGGCGCGCCCGCGCCGGGAGGACCCGTGCGGAGGGCGCCGCCCAAGCCTATGCCTTGCTGTGGGAGAACAGTTTCAGCACCGGTACGCCCACCTTGTGCCGGGCCCGGGACGCCCAGTCGCGGTGGAAGAACTCCTCGACGTAGTGCGGGTCGGTCAGCACGATCACCTCGTCGGCGCCGACTTCCTCGACCATGGTCTTCAGCGCGTCGAGGGGATGGTCGTCCACGAGCCGTCCCTCGGCGGTGCTGCCGGAGGCGCGCAGCGCGGCGAGGGACACCTCCAGGGCCCGCAGGCCGGTGCTCAGCGCCTCCTCGCCCTCGGGTGTCTCGCCCTCCCGGACGGCCTCGTCGAGTTCGCCGAGCGCGATGTCGTCAATGGCTCTCAGCAGCCGGTCGGCCTGTTCGCCGCGCGGCTGGAGCAGCACGTGGAAGGAGACGGGCTCGTCCCCGTGCAGCGTGGTGACGAACTCCACGTCGGCGGACGTCAGGGCCTTCTCGATCATCAAAACGCTTCTGAACACCAGGCGCCCCTTCTCCTTCGAGGGCCCCTTGCCCTCAGTCCTCCGTTGGCCGGGACAGGCCATGCGGAAACCATCCTGCCCCGTGATCGCACGGGTCCTGCCGGATTCGTCCCGTCCGTAGGCCGTTGAGCGGAACGGCAGATTCCACTGTTGTGCGGACAGGCGATACCGGTCGGACCCGCATCCGGACCACCACATCTACCCGCGATCTTCCCCACCACTCCGCCACGGCACCCCTACAGGACCCGCACGCTCAGGCCCGCCAGTAGCGGCTGAAGAGGAACCCGTCCTCCTCCAGCAGGGACACCAGCGCGAAACGCTCCGGAACCGTCACCGACGGTCCCCCGGCGATCCGCTGCGCCCCGCCCGCCGTGAGCATCGGGGAGACGGTCAGGCACAGCTCGTCGAGCACGCCGGAGGCCACCAGCTGGCCCAGCAGCCGCGGCCCGCCCTCGGTCAGCAGCCGGGTGTGGCCCAGCTCGGCCAGGGCCCGGACGGCGCGCACCGGGTCCACGCCGACGCCGTCGCCGCAGATCACCACCTTGGCGCCGGCCTTCTCGGCGGTGGCGACCCGGTCCGGGGCCGCCGCTGCGCCGGTCAGGATCAGCGTGGGCACCAGGGGCGAGGTGAACAGCGGCAGGGTGAAGTCCAGCTCCAGCCCGGCGGTGACCACCGCGATCGCGGGCGCGGGCCCCTGCCCGGCCGCCTTGCGCGTGGCCGCGAACTCGGCACGCGCGCGTGCGGGGCGGTAGCCCTCCTGGCGTACCGTTTCCGCACCGACGACCACGATGTCCGCCAGCGCCCGCAGGGTTCCGAAGATCCGCATGTCGGTGGCGCTGGAGATGGGGTGCGAGCGGCCGTCGTGCTGGGCCGCGCCGTCGAGCGTGGCGACCATGTTGGCGCGCAGCCAGGGGTGCCGGCCGTCCGGCCCGGGCTCGGGATAGGCATAGGCGGCGGCCAGCTCGGCGAGGCTCCACTCGCGCTCGCCGCCAAGATCGCGGTCCACGGCCGCCTCACCCGGGGCGGGGGCCGCTGTCTGGTCGGTCACAGGGAACAGGCGTCGCATCCGTGCAGTCTGGCACGGCGACTACGATGAGGAATCGTGTCCTCCTCCACCGCCGCCTCAGGCCCCCGTCCCATGGCCGACGCGGCCCCGCTGTCGCTGTGCGCCCGCGAGCCGCACGTCCCCGCGGACCGGCTCGTCGCCGAGATGGTGCCGCCGCCGCGCTTCGACGGCGTGCGGTTCGCCACGTACATCCCGGACCCGGACCAGCCCAGCCAGTCGGAGGCGGTCAGGGTGCTCGAGGACTTCGCGGCCGGGCTCGGCGGGGCGCACGCCTCCGGCACCGGCCGCCGGGGCTTCTTCGGCCTCGGCAGGTCCAGGGCGCCCAAGGCCCCGGCGGGCCCGCGCGGCGTCTACCTGGACGGCGGCTACGGCGTCGGCAAGACCCATCTGCTGGCCTCCCTGTGGCACGCCACCCCGGCCGAGCCCGCCCTGAAGGCCTTCGGCACCTTCGTGGAGCTGACGAACCTGGTCGGCGCCCTGGGCTTCCAGCAGACGGTGAGGACGCTGTCGGGCCACCGCCTGCTGTGCATCGACGAGTTCGAGCTCGACGACCCGGGCGACACCGTGCTCGTCTCCACGCTGCTCGGCAAGCTCGTGGACGCGGGCGTCGCGCTCGCCGCCACCTCCAACACGCTGCCGGGCAAGCTCGGCGAGGGCCGGTTCGCGGCGGCGGACTTCCTGCGCGAGATCCAGGGCCTGTCCGCCCACTTCCGCGCGCTGCGCATCGACGGCGAGGACTACCGCCACCGGGGCCTGCCCGAGGCGCCGGCGCCGTACTCGGCCGACCAGGTGACGAAGGCGGCGCACGCCACCGAGGGCGCCTCGCTCGACGCCTTCCCGCGTCTGCTGGAGCACCTCGCCCGTGTCCACCCGAGCCGGTACGGGGCGCTGACCGAGGGCGTGCGGGCAGTGTGCCTGACGGACGTGCGCCCGGTGCCCGACCAGTCGACGGCGCTCCGGCTGGTCGTCCTCGCCGACCGGCTCTACGACCGCGAGGTGCCGGTGCTGGCCTCGGGTCTGCCGTTCGACCAGTTGTTCAGCGAGGAGATGCTGAAGGGCGGCTACCGGAAGAAGTACTTCCGGGCGATCTCCCGGCTCACCGCCCTGGCCCGCGACGCGAAGCCTCTGGCCGAACCGCGCGACTGAGCCGCGCCGCGCTCCGGCGCCCGTCGGCCGGCGCCCCGTCGCCCGGGGCCGGCCGCCCGCCTCTACCCGATCATGCGCTTCATGATCAAGAGCAGGTTCGCGCCACCAGACCCCCACTTTTCACGCTCTTTTGCCCCCGAAACGCGGAGTTAACACTGCAAAGGACTGTGCAGCGTTAACGTGCTTCTTGACCATCCATTGACCATCCGTTGGCACGCACTAAAGGTGACACCTGCTCAAAAAGTGCATGCCCGGGTGCGCACTGCGTTTCCCTGGTGTTCGCATTCGCGCATACGGGACGTCACGCCATGGCCAAGGCTTAGCCGTGGCCGGAGCAGCCCCCGACCTCTGTCGTGCCAGTCCGACGCGCCCTGAAAGCGCGCCAGGAGGAATCGCCCACAGATGCAGCCCCTCATCGACAACGCCCGTACGTTCGGACAGCGCCCTGAGGAGTTCGCCAAGCTCGCCGAGGGTCAGTCGCCCGACGTCCTGTTCATCACGTGTTCCGACTCAAGGGTCGTACCGGCCCTGATCACGGGCGCCCGGCCCGGTGAGCTGTTCGAGCTGCGCACCGCGGGCAACGTCGTACCGCCGTACGGCTCCGGGCGCCCCAGCGGCGAGGCCGCCACCATCGAGTACGCCGTCGAGGTCCTCGGCGTGCGGGACGTCGTGGTGTGCGGTCACTCGCACTGCGGTGCCGTCGGCGCGCTGGTGCGCGGCGACGACCTGGACGCGGTGCCGGCCGTGCGCGACTGGCTGGCGCACGCCGCCGACACGCCGCGAAACGCCGACCCGTCCGACCCGGCGGTCGCCGACGCCGTGCAGGACCACGTCCTCGCCCAGCTGCTGCGGCTGCGCTCCTACCCCGGCATCGCACGGCGCCTGGCGGACGGCCGGCTGACATTGCACGGCTGGTACTACGAGGTCCACACCGGCGCCGTGCGCGAACACCGCGCCGACACCGGCAAGTTCGAGGCGCTGTGAGGGCCGCGATGAGCTCCTTTCCCCATCTGCGGCAGGACTTCGCCGCCTCGCTCGTCGTGTTCCTGGTCGCCGTGCCGCTGTGCGTCGGCGTCGCCGTCGCCTCCGGTGTCCCGGCCGAACTGGGCCTGGTCACCGGCATCGTGGGCGGCATCGTCACCGGCCTGCTGCCCGGCAGCAGCCTCCAGGTGTCCGGACCGGCCGCCGGCATGACCGTCCTGGTCTTCGAGGCCGTCACCGCGTACGGGCTCGCCGTGCTCGGTGTGATCGTGCTGGCCACCGGCCTGCTCCAGCTCGGCATGGGCGCCCTGCGCATGGGGCGCTGGTTCCGGGCGATATCCGTGTCGGTCGTCGAGGGCATGCTGGCCGGAATCGGCCTCGTCATCATCGCGGGGCAGCTGTACGCGGCGGCCGGGCTGAAGGCGCCGGACTCCGGCATCGACAAGATCCTCGGACTGCCGGGAGCCGCCGCCGACGCGCTCGGCAGCACCGAGGCGCTCACCTCGCTCGCCGTCGGCGCGGGCACCGTCGCCGTGGTGGTGCTGTGGAAGACGCTGCCGGAGCGGGTGCGGGCGGTGCCGGGCGCGCTCGCCGCCGTCGTCCTCGCCACACTGGCCACCCTCGCGCTGGACCTGCCGGTGGCGACGGTGGAGGTGCAGGGGCTGCTGGACGCCGTCCAGGTGCCCGGCGCGGACGCCCTCGGCGAACTGGCCGGGGTGGGCGTGCTCGGCACGGTCCTGGCGTTCACGCTGATCGCCTCGGCGGAGAGCCTGTTCAGCGCCGCCGCCGTGGACCGGCTGCACGACGGTCCGCGCACCCAGTACGACAAGGAGCTGATGGCCCAGGGCGCCGGCAACACGGTGTGCGGGCTGCTGGGCGCGCTGCCCATGACCGCGGTCATCGTGCGCAGCTCGGCGAACGTCCACGCGGGCGCGAAGACCAAGGCGTCCCGCGTCCTGCACGGCGTGTGGCTGCTGCTGTTCGCGGCGCTGCTGCCGGGCGCGCTGGCGCTGATACCGCTGCCGGCGCTCGCCGGCATCCTGGTCCACGCGGGCTGGAAGCTGATCCCGCTGCGCAGTCTGGTCGCGTTGTGGCGGGGGCACCGCGGTGAGGCGCTGATCCTGGTGGTGACGGCCGTGTCGATCGTCGCGGTGAACATGTTCGAGGGCGTCCTGATCGGTCTGGCCCTGTCGGTGGTCAAGACCGCCTGGGAGGCCTCGCACCTGAAGACGGAGGTCGTCGACAAGGGCGCCGGGCCGATACAGGTGCACCTGTCGGGCAACGCGACCTTCCTGCGACTGCCGAAGATCCTCGACGGCCTGGAGGCGCTCCCCCAGGACCGGCCCATAGAGCTGGACCTGTCCGGGCTGCACCACCTCGACCACGCCTGCCGTACGGCGCTGGAGGGCTGGGCCGAGCGGCACAGCGCGGCCGGCGTCGAACCGGTGCGGCTGACGACCGGGTAGCGCGGCGGCCGGTCCGGTCCGGGGCAGGAGCATGGCCCCGGACCGGACTTCGGGCATATCGTGGCATCAGGCGCATCCGGCACGCCGGGTGCGCTGCCCAGCGGACCTCTCGGCAAGGAGGCCGTCATGGTCGAGGAACTGCTGGCGGCGCTCGCCGCGGCTGGTGCCGCGGGTCTGGCGTACGTCGCGGCGGCGGCCCGGATCGTCAAGCAGTACGAGCGCGGGGTGGTCTTCCGGCTCGGACGGCTGCACGGTGCCGTGCGCGGGCCCGGGTTCACGCTGGTGGTGCCGGGCGTGGACCGGCTGCGCAAGGTCAACCTCCAGATCGTGACGATGCCGGTGCCGGCCCAGGAGGGCATTACCCGCGACAACGTCACCGTGCGCGTGGACGCGGTGGTGTACTTCAAGGTCGTGGACGCGGCGGCGGCGATCGTCAACGTCGAGGACTACCGCTTCGCGGTCTCGCAGATGGCGCAGACGTCGCTGCGGTCCATCATCGGCAAGAGCGACCTGGACGACCTGCTGTCCAACCGCGAGAAGCTCAACCAGGGTCTTGAGCTGATGATCGACAGCCCGGCGGTGGGCTGGGGCGTGCAGATCGACCGCGTCGAGATCAAGGACGTGTCGCTGCCGGACACGATGAAGCGCTCGATGGCCCGGCAGGCCGAGGCCGACCGGGAGCGGCGGGCCCGGATCATCAACGCCGACGCCGAGTTGCAGGCGTCGAAGAAGCTCGCCGAGGCGGCCCAGCAGATGGCCGACACCCCTTCCGCGCTCCAACTCCGGCTGCTGCAGACGGTGGTGGCGGTCGCGGCGGAGAAGAACTCCACCCTGGTGCTGCCGTTCCCGGTGGAGCTGCTGCGCTTCTTGGAGCGGGCCCAGCAGACACCGCCGGAACACGCCGCCGGGGGCCGGGTGGAGCAGTGACGGCTGCTACGCGCGTGGTTCCCGCCGACCCTGTCAAGTGATACACACAGCGGATCACCGATCCTGTCCGCCAGCAGGAAGGCTCCGCCATGTCCGAAGACGACCGCTCCGCGACCCGGCGCCAGGTGCTCGCCCGCACCGGCGCCCTGGGCGCGGGCATAGCGTTCACCGGAGCGCTGTCCGAACTCTTCGCGGGCTCCGCCGCCGCGCGGAACCTGGGCCACACCGGATACGGGCCGCTCGTGCCCGACCCGAAGGGCCTGCTCGATCTGCCGGAAGGTTTCCGCTATCGGGTGCTGTCCCGCGAGGGAGAGCCGCTGCGCTCCGGTGAGGGCCCGGTCCCCTCCCACCACGACGGCATGTCCGCCTTCGCCGGCCGGCACGGCCGCGTCCATCTGGTCCGCAACCACGAGAACCGCGCCACCGCGAGAATCCCCGTCCCCGTCGTCGAGGGCCTCACCTACGACCCGGCGGCCAAGGGCGGTTGCACGGCCCTGACCCTGGACGCCCGCGGCGACGTCCTGTCCGAACGGGTCGCCATCGCCGGTACGGCCGTCAACTGCGCGGGCGGCCCAACCCCCTGGGGCACCTGGCTGACCTGCGAGGAGACCGAGGACAGGGCGGGCACCGCCGGCTACGCCAAGGACCACGGCTTCATCTTCGAGGTCGATCCGGCCGACCCGCGCCGCACCGGCGCCGTCCCGCTCAGCGCGATGGGCCGCTTCCAGCACGAGGCGGTCGCCGTCGACCCCCGGCGCGGGGTGGTCTACGAGACCGAGGACGCCTTCCAGCGGCCGTTCGGCCTGTTCTACCGCTTCCTTCCCGACAGGCCCCTCGGCGGGCCCGGCTCGCTGCGCGCGGGCGGCCTGCTCCAGGCCATGCGGGTGCCGGGCCTGCCCGACCTGTCGTCGGTGCGGGAGACGGGCGCCTCGTTCGACGGCGTGGAGTGGGTGGACGTACCGGACCCGCTGGCCGCCGGGACCCCCGTCCGCCTCCAGGACTTCGGACCGAAGGGCATCACGCACGCGCAGAAGCTGGAGGGCTGCTACTGGGGCGGGCGGTGTGTGTACTTCGTGTCGTCGTTCGCGCGCAGCTCGGAGGGCTCGGCCGGGGACCACTACGGCCAGATATGGCGCTACGACCCGGACCGCCGCCGCCTGACGCTGGTGATCGTCTTCGGCCCGGACACGGACGTGCAGCTGCCCGGCGAGTCGCCGGACAACATCTGCCTCGCCCCCAGCGGCGGCCTGATGGTCTGCGAGGACGGCAACGGCGCCCAGCACGTCTACGGCGTCACCCGCCGCGGCGAGGTCTACGCGATGGCCCGCGGTCGGCAGAACATCGGCACCCCCGAGGAACCGGAGTGGGGCGAGTTCGCCGGCGTCACCTTCTCCCCCGACGGGGAAACGATGTACCTCAACTGCTACACGCCCGGGACGACGTTCGCGGTGACGGGACCCTGGCGGAGGTAGCCGCCGCGCCCGGGGAGCCCGCGCGGCTCCCCGGGGTCCGGGAACTGAAATCGCCGGGACGGGGTACCCGGCGCCCATGGCTGAGAATGACCAGGTCAGGGGCTCGTACTGGCTGAAGACGGCATCCAGCGGGCCGCGTCCCGCACTCACCGAGGACCTCGACGTCGACGTGGCCGTGATCGGCGCCGGTGTGGCCGGGCTGAGCACGGCGTGGGAGCTGACGCGGGCCGGACGGAGCGTGGCGGTGCTGGAGGCGCGGCAGGTCGCCGCCGGCGTCACGGGCCACACCACCGCCAAGGTGACCGCCCTGCACTCCCTCATCTACGACAAGCTGCGCCGCAAGCGCGGCGCGGAGGGCGCGCGGCTGTACGCCCGCTCGCAGTCCGAGGCGGTCGAGCGCATGGCGCAGATCGTCGAGGAGCTGGGCGTCGACTGCGAGTGGGAGCGCCGGGACGCCTTCACGTACGTCTGCGACCCGGGCCGTGTCGAGGACATCCGGGCCGAGGCGGACGCCGCCCGGGAGGCCGGGCTGCCCGCGTCGTTCGTGACGGAGACGGGACTGCCGTTCCCGATCGCGGGCGCGGTGCGGGTCACCGGGCAGGCGCAGTTCCACCCGCTGAAGTACCTGTACGCCCTCACCGACGACCTGGTGGCGCGCGGCGGGCGCGTGTACGAGGACACCACCGTGCTGTCGCTGGACGAGGGCGACCCGTGCCGGCTGTCGACGGACACCGGCGCGACGGTCACCGCGCGGGACGTCGTGGTCGCCACGCACTACCCGATCTTCGACCGGGCCCTGCTGTTCACGCGCCTGTCCCCGCGCCGCGAGCTGGTGGTCGCGGGGGCCGTCGCGGCGGACCGGGACCCGGGCGGCATGTTCATCACGCCCGACGAGGGCACCCGCTCGGTCCGCACGGCCCCGTACGGCGAGGGCCGGCGGTTGCTGGTGATCACCGGGGAGCACTTCACGCCGGGCACGGGCGACACGCGTGAGCGCTTCGACCGGCTGTCCGCGTGGGCGGCCGAGCGCTTCCCCGGCGTCGAGCTCACCTACGCCTGGGCCACGCAGGACAACGACTCCACCGACACCGTGCCGCTGGTCGGCCCGCTGCACCCGCGCACCCGGCACGTGTACGTGGCCAGCGGCTTCGGCGGCTGGGGCATGAGCGGCGGCGTGATGGCGGGCGGGCTGCTGTCGGCGCTGATCACCGGGCAGCCGTGCGCGTGGAGCGAGCTGTACGACCCGCGCCGGCTGCGGTCGACGGTGCGCGAGGCGCCGCAGTTCCTGAAGCACCAGGCGCAGGTCGCCGGGCACTTCGTCGGCGACCGGCTGAAGCCCCCGCCGCCGGTGGAGTCGCTGCCGCCGGGTGAGGGCGCGGTGGTCCGCGTCGACGGCGACCGGCTCGCGGTGTACCGCGACGACGACGGCACCCTGCACGCGGTGTCCTCCCGCTGCACGCACATGGGCTGCCTGGTCTCCTTCAACGCCGCCGAGCGTGCCTGGGAGTGCCCGTGCCACGGCTCCCGCTTCGACACGGACGGCAAGGTGATCCAGGGCCCGGCGACCCGGCCGCTGAAGCGCCGCGACATCTGACGGGACGCCCGGCCGGGTGAGCCCCGACCGGGCCCGCGCGCATGTCCGACGGATGACGCGATCACCGCGCCTATTTTCATACGGTGATCACATCGGTACGCGGCGTCACCGCCGTCTGCTTCTTGGCCGCCGCCCTCGCCGCGTGCGGCACCGCCGAGGCGCCCGGACCCGTCCCGCCGAGCCACCCGCCCATCGGCGCGCCCGCCGGGCCCCCGACGCTCGCGCCCGGCCCCGCGGGCCTCACCCCCGTCTTCGAGCACGGCCCGCGCACCCGGGGCCGGACCGTCGCCCTCACCTTCGACGCCGACATGACCGCCGGCCAGGGGCCCCGGGCGGCGGCGGGCGAACGCTTCGACCATCCACGCCTGATCGAGACGCTGCGGGCGCTGAGGGTGCCCGCGACCGTGTTCATGACCGGGCGGTGGGCCGAGCAGTACCCGGACCAGGCCCGCTCCCTCGGCCGGGACCGCCTCTTCGAGATCGCCAACCACTCCTACAGCCACTACGCCTTCACCGGCGACTGCTACGGCCTGCCGGTCCTCCCCGCGCGGCGGATGCGCGCGGACGTCGAGCGGGCCTACGCGGCGTTCCGCGGGGCCGGGGTGCCGGGCGCGATGCCGTACTTCCGCTTCCCGGGCGGCTGTTACGACCGGCGCGCGCTGCGGGCGCTGGCGGCGGCGGGCGTCACCGCCGTGCAGTGGGACGTGGTGGGCGGGGACGCGTTCGCCACGGACGCGGACGCGGTGGCCCGGCAGGTGCTGGACGGCGTACGGCCCGGGTCGGTGGTCGTGCTGCACTGCACGCGCAGTGCCGCCCCGGCGACGGAGCGGGCCGTGCGCGTGATCGTGCCGGAGCTGCGCCGCGCGGGCTACCGGTTCGTGAAGGTGTCGGAGCTGATCGGCGCGGCGGTCGCCGGAGGAAGCTGAGCGGGCCCGGGGCGTGCGGGGCCGGGCGCTGTGCCGGGGAGCCGGCGGAGTGCCCGGAGTCGTACCAGGGCCGTCCGCGAGGGGCGGGAGGCCCGGCGCGCGGCCTGCTCCGGGTGAAGCGCGCGGCTGCCGGGTTGGCAGACTGGGGGCGTGAGCGAAGAACCGACGCCCGCGACCGGCAGCCCCTTCCGCGCCGAGCCCGGTGACCGCGACCTGGCACCCCAGTACGTGCTGCCGCTGGTCGTCCGCATCGAGCGGGCGGCTCCCCCGGCGCGCACCGACGCCCTGGAGACCGCGGCGCGCGCGGTGCTGGTGATGCTGAGCGACGAGCGGTCCTCGGGCGACGGCGCGTGGGCGCGGGCGATGCGGCACTGGCAGGACGCCCGGATCCGCAAGGTGGTGCGCCGGGCGCGCGGCGCCGAGTGGCGGCGGGCCGGGGCGCTGCCCGGCATCACCGTGACCGGCAAGTCCGCCGAGGTGCGGGTCTTCCCGCCGGTCCCGCTGGACGGCTGGCCCAAGGACCTGGCCCGGCTCCAGGTGTCCGGCACCGAGCTGGACGACCCGGAGCCGCCGGTCCCGGCCGACCCGGCCGCGCCGGTGCTGTGGATGAGCCCCGGCCTCGGCATGTCGGCCGGCAAGGCCATGGCGC
Source organism: Streptomyces sp. NPDC051207 (assembly GCF_040682395.1). NCBI lineage: Bacteria > Bacillati > Actinomycetota > Actinomycetes > Kitasatosporales > Streptomycetaceae > Streptomyces > Streptomyces sp. NPDC051207. Next base: position 118,034 of record NZ_JBFBAX010000002.1, read on the forward strand.
AGGCCGGGCACGGCGCCCAGCTCGCCTGGTGGGAACTGCCCGACGGGGAGCGGTCCGCCTGGCGCGACGCGGGCTTCCCGCTCGCCGTGCGCACCGCCGCCCAGGCCGACTGGCGGCGCCTGACGGCGAGCGGCCTGCCGGTGGTCCGGGACGCCGGCTACACCGAGGTCGCCCCCGGCTCCTGCACGGTCGTCGCCGACCACCCGGCGCTGCGCTGACACGCCCCCGCGTTCCCGTCCCGGCGAACCTCAAATGTTGCTCTGAACGTCTCCCCCAGGGGGTTCGGTCCCGTTCGCCGGGGCCATACCCCCGTCACGCCCGAGGGGGCGGCCCGGCGCGTCCGGGAGCGGCCGGGGGGCCGGGGGGACGGCCGGCGGGCCGGTGGAGGAGGGGACCATGGAACGACTGGGCACGGGGATCGGGTGGCGCCCGGAGATCGCGGACGCCGTGGAGCGCATGCCGGGCATCGACTGGGTGGAGGTCGTGGCCGAGAACGTCTGCCCCGGCCATCTACCCGAGTCGCTGCTGCGGCTGCGCGAGCGCGGCGTGACCGTCGTCCCGCACGGCGTCTCGCTCGGCCTCGGCGGCGCGGACCGGCCCGACGCCGACCGGCTGGCGGCGCTGGCGGAGCGCGCCGAGGCACTGGGGTCGCCGCTGGTCACCGAGCACATCGCGTTCGTCCGGGCGGGCGGGCCGCTGACCGCCTCCCCGCGCCTGGAGGCCGGGCACCTGCTGCCCGTGCCGCGCACCCGTGACGCCCTCGACGTGCTGTGCCAGAACATCCGCGTCGCCCAGGACGCGCTGCCCGTGCCGCTGGCCGTGGAGAACATCGCGGCGCTGTTCTCCTGGCCGGACGAGGAGCTGACCGAGGGGCAGTTCCTGTACGAGCTCGCCGACCGCACCGGGGTGCGGCTCCTGATCGACGTGGCGAACCTGCACACCAATCACGTCAACCGCGGCGAGGACCCGGCCCGGGCACTCGCCGAACTGCCGCTGGAGGCCATCGCCTACGTCCATGTCGCGGGCGGCTTCGAACGGGACGGTGTCTGGCACGACAGCCACGCCCACCCCGTCCCGCGGCCGGTCCTCGGCATCCTGGCCGACCTCGCCTCCCGGGTCACCCCGCCCGGCGTGCTCCTGGAGCGGGACGAGAACTTTCCCGAACCGGCCGAGCTGCGGCGGGAGTTGGCGGCCGTCCGGGAGGCGGTGGAGCAGGGCGCCCCGGCGCGCGCGGCGGCACCGGCCGAGGGCTCCGCGCCGCGTGCGGCCGGGCAGGAACGCCCCCGGGCCCGCCAGCGGCTCGGCCTCGCGCAGGCGGCGCTGCTGTCCGCGCTGGTCGCCGGGACGCCCGCGCCCGAGGGCTTCGACCGGGTGCGGCTCGGGGTGCAGGCGCGGGCGCTCACCGCCAAGCGGGCCGGTGTCGTCGCCAAGGTCGCGCCGGAGCTGCCGGAGATCCTCGGTGACGCGTACCGGCCCGCCTTCCTCGCGTACGCCCAGGGGCGCCCGATGACCGGCGGCTACCGGCGCGACGCGCTGGACTTCGCGGAGCACCTGCTGCTCGCCGGGCGGCCCGAACAGGCCGGTGCGCGAAGGGAGTTGCGCGAGTGGTGGCTGGAGCGCTCGGGCCCCGCGCCGCGCTCCCGGCGACCGGCGGTCCGCCTGGCACGGGCGGCACGGCGGGCGCTGCTGCGGCGGTGACCCTACGGGCGGCGCGGGCAGGGGCCGTACCCCCACAGCGCGCACACCACCTCGCCCGGAGCGGAAACGGCCGTGATGCCCGCTGCGCGCAACGGCCCGACCTTCCGGGCCACCCGGCCGCCGGGTGGCGCGACTGAACCTCGGGGAGCACGCCACGCGGCGCGGCTGAGCCGCCCGGGGCACGCCGGGGGCGCACAGAGGTGTCGGCGGCGACACCGGCACCCGGTGCTTGCCTTCCCCACCAGCCGAACCAAACATCCCTTTTGTCACTGCCGTGCATCGAAGGGATACGCGATGAGAGCTGCCGCCGTCCATGCGGCCGCCGGGGCCCTGCTCCTCACCGTCGTCGCCGCCGCCCCGGCGGGCGGCACGGCGGACGGCCCGGCCGGTGCGGCCGAGCAGCGCGGCACCGCGGTGGCCGCCGCGCGCGCCGCGGCACGGGGCGTCGACTTCGGCGCGTGCCCCGAGGCGCGGGACCTGCCGGGCGGCATGCGGTGCGGCACGGTGACCGTTCCGCTCGACTACGCGCGCCCCGACGGCCGGCAGATCCGGCTCACCGTCAGCCGGGTGCGCGCCACCCGCAAGGACCCGGGCCGCAGCGGGCGCGAGGTGCCCCGGCAGGGCGCCCTGGTCTACAACCCGGGCGGTCCGGGCGCCTCCGGCCTGCCCTTCCCGCTGATCGGCTTCCTGCCCGAGTGGAAGCGCGTCGCGGCGGCCTACGACCTGGTGGGCTACGCCCCGCGCGGCGTCGGCCGGTCGGCGCCGCTGTCCTGCGAGGACCCCGGGACCTTCTTCAAGGGTCCGGCACCCGCCCCGGCGCACCCCTCGGAGGCGTACAAGCGGGAACGCATCGCGCGGGCCAGGGCGTACGCGCGGGGCTGCGCGCAGCGGACGGGCGGCGCGCTGCGGCACTACCACTCGCTGAACAACGCCCGCGACCTGGAGGTGCTGCGGGCAGCGCTGGGCGAGCGGCGGCTGACGTTCATGGGGGCGTCGTACGGCACGTACTTCGGGGCGCTGTACGCGACGATGTTCCCCGGGCACGTGCGGCGGATGGTGTTCGACGCGGCGGTGAACCCGGACCCCGAGCAGATCTGGTACCGCAACAACCTCGCCCAGTCGGCGGCGTTCGAGGACCGCTGGGCGGACTTCCGGGAGTGGGTCGCCCGGCACGACACGGTGTACGGGCTCGGCGCCACCCCGCGCGCGGTGCAGCTCAGCTACGAGCGGGCGAGCGCGCGGCTCGCGGCGGAGCCGGCCGGCGGGAAGGTCGGGCCGGGCCAGTTGCAGGGGGCGATGCTGCAGGCCGGGTACTACGACGACTTCTGGCCGCACCGCGCGCACGCGCTGTCCGCCTACGTGAAGGGCGATCCGAAGCCGCTGATCGAGCAGGCGGCGCCGCCCGCCGACGGCGACGGGGGCACGCAGGCGGCGACCGAGGCGGAGAACAGCACCGCCGTCTACACGGCCGTGGAGTGCAACGACGCGCCCTGGCCGACCGACTGGCGGGTGTGGGACCGGGACAACACCCGGCTGGCGCGCACGGCGCCCTTCGAGACGTGGGACAACGTGTGGACGAACCTGCCGTGCGCCTTCTGGCCGGCGCCCCGGCAGCAGCCCCTGGACGTGCGGACCGGGCCGGGCGAGCTGGCGCCGGTGCTGATCCTGGCCGCCGAGCGGGACGCCGCCGCGCCCTACCAGGGCGCCCTGGAGATGCACCGCCGGCTGGCGGGCTCGGTGCTGGTGACCGAGCGGGACGCCGGCACGCACGGCATCGCGGGCGGCCCGAACCGCTGCGTCAACGGGCACCTGGAGGCGTACCTGCTGGAAGGCCGCCTCCCGGTGCGGCGCGCGGCGTGCGCACCGCGCCCGCAGCCGCGTCCGGCGTCCCCGGACGACCGCGTGAGGCGGTCCGGGGCGCTGCCGGTCGCGCCCTGATCAGGCGAGCCCGGCGACCAGTTCGGACACGGACTTCCGGCGGCCCGTGTAGAACGGGACCTCCTCGCGGACGTGCAGGCGGGCCTCCGAGGCGCGCAGGTGACGCATGAGGTCGACGATGCGGTACAGCTCGTCGGCCTCGAAGGCGAGGATCCACTCGTAGTCGCCCAGCGAGAACGAGGCGACCGTGTTGGCGCGCACGTCCGGGTAGCCGCGGGCCATCTTGCCGTGGTCGGCGAGCATGCGGCGGCGGTCCTCCTCCGGCAGGAGGTACCAGTCGTAGGAGCGCACGAACGGGTAGACGCTGACGTAGTCGCGGGGCGTCTCGTCGGCGAGGAACGCCGGGATGTGGGAGCGGTTGAACTCGGCGGGGCGGTGCAGCGCCATGTTCGACCACACCGGGGTGAGCGCGCGGCCCAGCTTCGTGCGGCGGAACAGGTTGTACGCCTCCTGGAGCCGGTCGCTGGTCTCGGCGTGCCACCAGATCATGAGGTCGGCGTCGGCGCGCAGCCCGGACACGTCGTACGTGCCGCGGATCGTGACGTCCTTGGCGGCGAGCTGGTCGAACAGCTCCTGGACCTCGTCGGCGTACCCGGCGCGGTCCTCGGGCAGCGCGTCCTTCAGCCGGAAGACGGACCAGAGGGTGTAGCGGATGACCTCGTTGAGGTCCTTGGCCAGCTTGCCCTTGTTCGGGATCCGGTCGGGGGCGGGGGTGGTGGCGTCGTCACTCATGTCCCTCATTCTCCTGCTCCGCCGTGCAGGCTCTGCACCGGGTCGGCGGTGAGTTGCCGCACGGCGCGCAGGTCGCCGTGGATCTGGTCGACGGCCGCGCGGGCGCCGGCGACGCAGGCGGGGATGCCGACGCCGTCGTAGACCGCGCCGCACACGGCGAGGCCGGGCAGCGCGGCGACGTGCGCGCGGACGCGGGCCACGCGCGCGTGGTGGCCGACGGGGTACTGGGGCAGGCCGTCCGTCCAGCGGGTGACGCGGGTCGCGACCGGGGCGGCGGTGAGGCCGGTGGCCTCGCGCAGGTCGTGCCGGGCCACGGCCACCAGGTCGTCGTCGTCGCGGCCGAGGATCTCCGTCTCGCCGTACCGGCCGACGGAGGTGCGCAGCACGAGCAGGTCCGGGTCCTCGTCGGCGATCCAGCCCCACTTGCGGGACGCGAACGTGGCCGCCTTGATGGTGCGCCCGTCGACGGGCGGGACGAGGAAGCCGCTGCCCTCGGGCAGATCGGCCTCCGCACGGCGGTAGGCGAGGGTGATCAGGGCCATGGAGGCGTATTCGACGGCGCTCAGCTCGGCCGCGGCGGCCGGTGCCTCGGCGCGCAGCAGCGCGGCGGCGGCGGGCGCGGGCACGGCCACGATCACGGCGTCGGCGCGCAGCTCCCGGTCCCCGGCGACGATGCGCCACCCGCTGTCCGCGGCGCGCCGCAGCTGCGTCACGCGTGTGCCGGTCAGGACGGCGCCGCCGCGGGCCCGGACCGACTCGGCGACCGCGAGCGGCAGGCTCCCGACGCCGCCGGCGATGCCCATGAACACCGGCCCGCCCTGCCCGCCGGACGCGGCCTTCGCCTGGATCTCGCGCACGCCCTCGGTGAGCGAGGTGTGCGTCCGGGCGGCCCGGAACAGCTGCGGGACGGCCGAGCGCATGGAGAGGCGGTAGGCGTCGCCCGCGTAGACCCCGCCGAGCAGGGGTTCCACGAGGCGGTCGACGACCTCGCGGCCGAGCCGGGCCGCGACGTACTCCCCCACGGCCACGTCGTCGCCGATCTCCGTGCGCGGCAGGTCGGCGTCGCGCCCGATGCGGGCGAGCCCTTCGTCGGACAGGACGCCGGCCAGGGCGGCGGCGGCGCCGGGCACGCCCATGACGTGGCCCTTGGGCATGGGGCGCAGGGCGCCGCGGGTCCAAATCGAGGCCGTCGCCGTGGCGGGCGGCCGGAGCCGGCCGGCGAGGCCCACCTCGCGCGCGAGGTCCACCGCCTCGGGGCGGCGCGCCAGCATCGACTCGGCGCCCAGGTCGACGCGGACGCCCGCGATCTCGCCGGGCAGCAGCTTGCCGCCGACGCGCTGGGAGGCCTCCAGGACGGTGACCCGCACCCCGCGGTCCAGCAGCCGGTGGGCGGCGGCGAGACCGGCGATGCCCGCCCCGACGACGACGACGTCACCGGGGCCCGTACGTGATCCGCTCATGGCTCCACCCTCTCAAACGGCACCGACAGCCGGGCAGGGCCGTCCGGCTCCCGGGGCCACCGGCTCCGGCCCCCGGGGAGCAGTCGGTCCGCCGAGTCCCGACCGTGACCTGTTCGGAACCGTTCCGCGCCGACGTCCGGGGCGGCCCGGGCGTCGTAGAGGCGTCAGTCGTCACCACCCTGGGGGCTCGCATGCACGTACGACGTTCCACCCGACCGGTCCGGGCCCTGGCCGGGCTGCTGCTGGCCGCCGGCCTCGCACTCACCGGATGCGGCGGCGGCTCCGACTCCAGCGGCTCCGACAAGGCCGCCGGTGCGCAGGCCGACGCGCGGGCCGAGGCGCAGGAGGGCGCGCCCGGCGGCGGCGCGGCCGACGGCGCCGAGGCCGGCACGGCGCCCGGGACCCCGGTGAAACCGAACCGCATCATCCGGACCGCCTCGCTGTCCGTGCGGGTCAAGGACGTGGCGAAGGCGCTGGACGGGGCACGGGCCACCGCCGAGGACGCGGGCGGCTACGTGGGCAGCGAGACCACCACTGCCGACGAGCGGGGCCACGAGCACACCCGGGTCGTGCTGCGGGTGCCCGTCGGCCGGTACGAGGCGGTCCTCGCCGGCCTGGAGGGCGCCGGCAAGCTGCTGGAGCGGACCGCGAAGGCGCGGGACGTCACCGATCAGGTGGTGGACGTGGACAGCCGGATCGCGTCGCAGCGGGCGAGCGTGGCACGGATCCGGGAGCTGATGGACCGGGCCACCAAGCTCAGTGACGTGGTGACGCTGGAGGGGGAACTGAGCGCCCGCCAGGCCGATCTGGAGTCGCTGCTCGCGCAGCAGGCGTCGCTGAAGGACCGGACGAGCCTGGCCACCATCACGCTGTCGCTGTCGCAGAAGCCGGTGAAGGAGGCGGCGAAGGACGACGACCCCGGTTTCGTGGACGCGCTCGCGGGCGGCTGGGACGCGTTCGTGACGATGCTGCGCTGGCTCATGGTGGCGCTCGGCGCGGTGCTGCCGTTCGCCGCCGCGGCGGCGCTGCTCGCCCTGGTGTGGCTGCGGCTGGTACGGCCGAGGCTGCCGCGCCGCGAGCCCGAGTCCGTGCCGGGGGCACCGGTCGGGCCGGGTGCGCTGCCGACGGCCCGCACGGCGCCGGGGCCCTCGCGCGCCGAGGCCGCGGGCGACGGGACGCGGCAGGAGGGCTGAGCGGCCCCGCGCGGGCCGAAAGGGGCTGCTCCCGTAGCGTGTTCGCATGGGCATGAGCCGAGCGAGGGGTACGAGAGAGCGTCTGGTCGTGATCGGCGCCGACGCCGCGGGGATGTCCGCGGCGTCGCAGGCGCGCCGTCTCAGGGGTCCCGGCGAGCTGGAGATCGTGGCGTTCGAGCGCGGCCACTTCACCTCCTTCTCGGCGTGCGGCATCCCCTACTGGGTGGGCGGTCACGTCCCCGAGCGGGACCGGCTGGTCGCCCGGACGCCCGAGGAGCACCGCGAGCGGGGCATCGACCTGCGGATGCGCAGCGAGGTCACGGAGATCGACGTGGCGGGCGGGCGGGTACGCGCGCGTGACGTCGAATCCGGCGCCGAGTCCTGGACGCCGTACGACAAGCTGGTGATCGCGACCGGTGCGCGGCCGGTGCGTCCGGATCTGCCCGGTGTGGACGCGCCGGGTGTGCACGGGGTGCAGACCCTGGACGACGGGCAGGCGCTGCTGGACACGCTGACGCGCGCGCGTGGCCGTCGCGCGGTGGTGGTCGGCGCGGGGTACATCGGCGTGGAGATGGCGGAGGCGCTCATCAACCGCGGCTACGGGGTGACGGTCGTCAACCGGGGCGCCGAACCCATGTCGACGCTGGACCCGGACATGGGCCGGCTGGTGCACGAGGCGATGGAGGGCCTCGGCATCACGATGGTGAACGACGCCGAGGTCACCGCGGTCCGCACGGACGACGACGGCCGGGCGTGCGCGGTGCTGACGGCGGACGCCCAGTACCCGGCGGACGTGGTGGTGCTCGGCATCGGGGTGCGCCCGGAGACCTCGCTCGCCGCGGCGGCCGGGCTGCCGCTGGGCGGGCACGGCGGGCTGCTGACGGACCGGGCGATGCGGGTGCGCGGGCACGGCGACATCTGGGCGGGCGGCGACTGCGTGGAGGTCCTGGACCTGGTGTCCGGGCAGCAGCGGCACATCGCGCTCGGCACCCACGCCAACAAGCACGGGCAGGTCATCGGCACCAACGTGGGCGGCGGTTACGCCACCTTCCCGGGCGTGGTGGGCACCGCGGTGAGCAAGGTGTGCGACCTGGAGATCGCGCGCACCGGCCTGCGGGAGAAGGACGCCCGCCGGGTGGGCCTGCGCTTCGAGGCGGTCACCGTCGAGTCGACGAGCCGCGCCGGCTACTACCCGGGCGCCTCGCCGATGACGGTGAAGATGCTCGCCGAGCGCCGCACGGGCCGCGTTCTGGGCGTGCAGATCGTGGGCCGTGAGGGCGCCGCCAAGCGCGTGGACGTCGCGGCGGTCGCCCTCACGGCCCAGATGACGGCGGAACAGATGACGGCCCTCGACCTGGGCTACGCACCGCCGTTCTCGCCGGTGTGGGACCCGGTGCTGGTGGCGGCCCGCAAGGCGGCCAAGAAGGTCCAGGACGCCGGCACCTGAGGTCCGCCCGGCGGACGCGTCGGGGTGGACCGCGCCGATTCGCCGTCGGCGACGCGGGCACCAGTGGTGTGTGGTCATCCCGGTCCATGACGTGAATCCGGCGCGGCGCACCCCCTGGGTGACGTACGCGCTGCTCGTGGCGAACATCCTGGTGTTCGTGTTCACGCCCGGCGTCGCCGGGTCCCTCACGGGCGAGAGCGGCCTGGCCCAGCTGTGCCACCTCCAGGAGTTCCTGGGCCGGTACGCGGTGGTGCCGCGCGAGCTGATCCACCATCGGATGCCGGGCCTGGTGCCGACGGGTGACGTCGGGCTGGGACCGCGGGGGCCGGGCTGCGTGGTGGGCCCGCCGGGTTACGACAAGTCGCCGGAGCTGAGCGTCCTCACGGCGATGTTCCTGCACGGCGGCTGGCTGCACCTGCTGGGCAACATGCTCTTCCTGTGGATCTTCGGCAACAACATCGAGGACCGCATGGGCCACCTCCGCTTCGCGCTGTTCTACGCGGTCTGCGGCTACGCGGCGTCCTACGGCTTCGCGTTCCTCAACGACGGCTCGTCCCAGCCGCTGATCGGCGCCTCCGGGGCGATCGCCGGGGTGCTGGGCGCCTATCTGGTGCTGTATCCGAGGGCCAGGGTGTGGGTGCTGGTGCCGTTCTTGATCTTCCTGCCGCTGCGGCTGCCGGCCTGGATCGTGCTGGGCCTGTGGTTCGTGCTGCAGGCGGTGTACTCCTCCGGCGGGGGCGTGTCCGGCGCGGGCACCGTGGCGTACGCGGCGCACGTCGTCGGCTTCCTCGCCGGCATGCTGACCGCCTGGCCGCTGCGGCCGGGCACCCCGCCTCCGCCGGAGCCGCGCGGCCTGCTGTTCGGCAGGCGGGCGCGGCCCCGTCACCCGTGGTGAGCGGGCGGGCGGTCCGGGTGGGTCAGCGGGCGGTCCGGGTGTGCACGTACTCCACGAGCCGGGTCAGCGCGTCCGGGTTCGTGGACGGCAGGACGCCGTGGCCGAGGTTGAAGACGTGGCCCTCCAGGCCCGCCGCCGCCTGCAGGATCTCGGCGGTCCTGGCCTCGACGGCCTCGGTGGTGGAGAACAGCAGCGTCGGGTCGAGGTTGCCCTGGAGCGCCTTGCCGGGGCCGACGCGGCGGGCCGCCTCGTCGAGCGGGACGCGCCAGTCGACGCCGACGACGTCCGCCCCGGCCTCGCCCATGAGCCCGAGCAGCTCGCCGGTGCCGACGCCGAAGTGGATGCGCGGCACGCCGTAGCCCTCGACCGCGCGGAACACCTTCGCGGAGGCGGGCATCACCGAGCGGCGGTAGTCGACGGGGGCGAGGGCGCCGACCCAGGAGTCGAACAGCTGGACCGCGTCGGCGCCGGCCTCGATCTGCACCTTCAGGAAGGCCGCCGTGATGTCGGCGAGGCGGTCGAGCAGGTCGGCCCACAGCTCGGGGTCGCCGTACATCATCGCCTTGGCGTTCTCGTACGTGCGGGACGGGCCGCCCTCCACGAGGTAGCTGGCGAGGGTGAACGGCGCGCCCGCGAACCCGATGAGGGGTGTGCCGCCCAGCTCCCGGGTGAGCATGCCGATCGCCTCGGTGACGTAGGGGACGTCCTCGGGGGTGAGGCCGCGCAGCCGGTCGAGGTCGGCGCGGGTGCGGATCGGCCGCTCCACGACGGGGCCGACGCCGGGCTTGATGTCGAGGTCGATACCGATGGCCTTGAGCGGGACGACGATGTCGCTGAAGAAGATCGCCGCGTCCACGCCGTGCCGGCGCACCGGCTGCAGGGTGATCTCGGTGACCAGTTCGGGCCGCATGCAGGATTCGAGCATCGGGATGCCCTCGCGCACCTTGCGGTACTCCGGCAGGGAGCGCCCGGCCTGCCGCATGAACCAGACCGGGGTGTGCGGCACGGGCTCGCGCCTGCACGCCTTGAGGAAGGCTGACTCGTACGTCGCTGTCGGCTGCTTGCCCGTGGGGCTGGGGTTGGCACTCACGACGGAAAGTCTCGCACGGCCCCGCGGCGGGCGTGGCCACGGGCGCCGGGGCGGTCGCCGCGGCCTCGTCGTCCTCCGCGTACACCGCGTACATCACGCCACCGGGTGTCTTGCCCTGCGCGAGGCCCCCGTTCCCCTTAACCTTCCCCGCATGGCTGCGGCTCAGGGACGACTGTCGGACGGCACTGGCGGAATGGACGAACCCAAGGACCCGAAGGACCCGGAGGACACCGAGGACGCGAACGTCGCGGAGCGGGCCGGGGAGGGCGACCGGCAGGCGGACGCCGCCCCGCTGCCGTTCCGTGCGGCGGTCGACGCGCTGCGGGCGGCGCGGCTGCGGCCGCAGGTGGAGGTGGAGCCGACGCGCCCTCCGCAGCGTCTCGCGCCGTACGCGTACGCGCTGGAGGCGGCGGTGGTCGACGGCGACCAGGATCTCGCGGACGGGCGTCTGGTGCTGCTGCACGACCCGGCCGGGCACGACGCGTGGCGGGGTGCGTTCCGGCTGGTGACGCTGGTGCGCGCGGAGCTGGAGCCGGAGATGGCGGCGGATCCGCTGCTGCCGGAGGTGTGCTGGTCGTGGCTGACCGGGGCGCTGCAGGCGCGCGGGCTGACGTACGGCGAGCCGAGCGGCACGGTGACGCGGGCGAGTTCGCACTACTTCGGCGGGCTGTCGGCGCGGCCGTCCGCCTCGCAGATCGAGATCCGGGCGTCGTGGACGCCCCGGGAGGGGCTGGGCGGGGTGCCGGACGCCGGGGCGCACCTGGCGTCCTGGTGCGATCTGCTGGCGCAGGTGGCGGGGCTGCCGCCGGCCGGTCCGGGCGACGCGTCGGTGGTGACGCTGCCGCAGCGCAGGGGGCCGCAGTCACCCTGAGGTTCCACTGAGTACGTCATGGGCGTGTGGGGCGGTCGTCGACCGCCCCACACGCCTTTGTGTTCCACGGCACCGCTCCCGGGCCCGACAGAAACGGTCACTTTGTCGATACGGCCACTTTCGGACGCTTTGCGACGCGGACCGAAACCGTTCGATCTTCGAATGATCGACCGCGTGTCCGAATTGCACTGATTGTTACTCACCAGATCGTGATCATTCTCTAAAGGCCCCGAGGTTTGGTGCCGAAGACGTCTGTGACCTTGAAAGCACGGTTCGTCCCCGGCTACACCCCCACGAGCCGGCCCCGTCCCCGCCCTTCCAGGAGGCCTGGTGTCCGTTCTCCTCGAGCAGCCCGCAAGCCTGGTCGCCTACCGCCCGAACAAGCCGACCGCCATGGTGGTCGTGGCCGACCCCCGCGTCCGTTCCACCGTCACCCGCCACCTCTGGGCGCTCGGTGTCCGCGACGTCATCGAGGCCTCGTCCATCGCGGAGGCTCGTCCCCGCATCGGCAACCCCCGCGACATCTGCGTCGCCGACGTCCACCTGCCGGACGGTTCCGGCCTCACCCTGCTGTCCGAGACCCGTGCCGCGGGCTGGCCCAACGGCCTCGCCCTCTCCGCGGCCGACGACATCGGCGCCGTGCGCAACGCCCTCGCGGGCGGAGTGAAGGGCTACGTCGTCACCGGCACCCGCACCAACATCGGGCTCCCCACCCGACCCGGCGCCGCCCCCATCGGCGCCGCCGCCGCACGCCTGCACCGACGCCCCCCGGGGGCCCCGAGCCACCCGGGCGGCTACCGCGAACTGTCCGGCCGCGAGGTCGAGGTGCTGCGGCTGGTCGCGGAGGGCCAGTCCAACAAGGCGATCGGCGTCTCCATGGGCCTGTCCGCCCTGACCGTCAAGAGCCACCTGGCCCGCATCGCCCGCAAGCTCGGCACGGGAGACCGCGCCGGCATGGTCGCCGTGGCCCTGCGCACCGGCATCATCCACTGACCGGCCACCGCTTCCCCCTACCGCACCGGCCCGTCGTCACCGTGAACCCGACCCGTCCCTGAGCTGTCCTGTTTACGACCCCGTGGCGCCCGCCGAGGGAACGTTCCCTCGGCGGGCGCCTTCCGCGCACGGATACTCTTGACATGTGACCGACGCCCACGAAACCGCAGCAGACAGCTCACTGCGAACCACCGGAGGCGCCCCTCCGGACGACGACGGATCTTCTGCTACGGAGGCGCCGATCCCCTTGCTCGAACCCCGCGAGGGCATTCCCCCCGTGATCGCGGACGACGCCGCCCTCGCCGAGACGGTCGCCGCCTTCGCCGCCGGGTCCGGCCCCGTCGCCGTCGACGCCGAGCGCGCCTCCGGCTACCGCTACGGTCAGCGCGCCTACCTCGTGCAGCTGCGCCGCGAGGGCGCCGGCACCGCGCTGATCGACCCCGTCTCCTGTCCCGACCTGTCCGCCCTCGGCGAGGCCCTGTCCGGCGCGGAGTGGGTGCTGCACGCCGCGACGCAGGATCTGCCCTGCCTGCGCGAAATAGGGATGGTGCCCACCCGGCTGTTCGACACCGAGCTCGCCGGACGGCTCGCCGGGTTCCCGCGGGTCGGCCTCGGCGCGATGGTCGAGAGCGTCCTCGGATACGTCCTGGAGAAGGGCCACTCCGCCGTCGACTGGTCGACCCGGCCGCTGCCCGAGCCCTGGCTGCGGTACGCCGCGCTGGACGTGGAGCTGCTGGTGGACCTGCGCGACGCGCTGGAGAAGGAGCTGGACCGGCAGGGCAAGCTGGACTGGGCCCGGCAGGAGTTCGACGCCATCGCCTCGGCGCCGCCGCCCGAGCCGCGCAAGGACCCCTGGCGGCGCACCTCCGGCATGCACAAGGTGCGGCGCCGGCGGCAGCTCGCCGTGGTGCGGGAGCTGTGGCAGACCCGGGACCGCATCGCGCAGCGCCGGGACGTGTCACCGGGCAAGGTGCTCGGCGACGCGGCGATCGTGGAGGCCGCGCTGGCCCTGCCGGCCAACGTGCACGCCCTGGCGGCACTGCACGGTTTCGGCAACCGGATGGGCCGGCGCCAGCTGGAGCAGTGGCAGGCCGCGGTGGACCGCGCCAGGGCGCTGACCGACGCGCAGCTGCCGCAGCCGGGACAGCCGGTGACCGGGCCCCCGCCGCCCCGTGCCTGGGCCGACAAGGACCCGCAGGCCGCCGCGCGGCTGTCGGCGGCGCGGGCTGCGGTGTCGGCGCTGGCCGAGCGGTTGAACATGCCGCAGGAGAATCTGATTTCGCCGGACACGGTGCGGCGGCTCTGCTGGGAGCCGCCCGCGGTGCTGGACGAGGAGTCCGTGGCGGCGGCCCTCGCCGGGTGCGGAGCCCGGGCCTGGCAGGTGGAGCAGGTGACGCCGGTGCTGGCCGCCGCGCTGGCCGAGCAGGACGGGTAGGCGCCGTTCGGGTTCTGTCTCGTGCGGGTGCGGGTGGTCTCCGAGCGCCGTTCGGGTTCCGTCTCGTGGCGGGTGCGGGCCGGCTTCGGTCGCTCGCGCGGTTCCCCGCGCCCCCCGGGAGGTGCGGGTGGGGCGAGATCGCGCCAAGATCCTGCCCGAAGGTGTGACCTTCGCCGCTCCGGGCGAGGGGACTGGGCAGCTACGTTACCCACAAGTAGCATGGACCTGAGCGCGCGCTCAGCGCATCGCAGCAGTGCCACCCAGCACCCTGGAGGAGAGCCATCGTGCCTCGTACCGTCAGGGACGTCGTCTTCGTCGACGGCGTCCGCACCCCGTTCGGCAAGGCGGGCCCGAAGGGCATCTACCACGAGACCCGCGCCGACGACCTTGTCGTGAAGGCGATCCGGGAGCTGCTGCGCCGCAACCCCGGCCTGGACCCGAAGAAGGTCGACGAGGTCGCCATCGCCGCGACCACCCAGATCGGCGACCAGGGCCTGACCATCGGCCGCACCGCCGGCATCCTCGCGGGCCTGCCCACCACGGTCCCCGGCTACTCCATCGACCGCATGTGCGCGGGCGCGCTGACCGCCGTCACCACGGTGGCCGGCTCCGTCGCGTTCGGCGCGTACGACGTCGCCATCGCGGGCGGCGTCGAGCACATGGGCCGTCACCCGATGGGCGAGGGCGTCGACCCGAACCCGCGGTTCGTCTCCGAGAAGCTGGTGGACGAGTCGGCCCTCTTCATGGGCATGACCGCGGAGAACCTGCACGACCGGTACCCGCACATCACGAAGCTGCGCGCCGACCAGTACGCGGTGCGCTCCCAGGAGAAGGCCGCCAAGGCGTACGCCAACGGCAAGATCCAGGCCGACCTGGTGCCGGTCTCGGTGCGCCGCACCAACCCGGAGGCCGGTGAGACGGGCTGGGGCCTGGTCACCGCCGACGAGCCGATGCGCCCGGGCACCACGCTGGAGAACCTGGCGAACCTCAAGACGCCGTTCCGCGTGCACGGCCGGGTCACCGCCGGCAACGCGGCCGGCCTCAACGACGGCGCCACCGCCTCGATCATCGCCTCCGAGGACTTCGCCCGCGAGCACGACCTGCCGGTCAAGATGCGCCTGGTCTCCTACTCCTTCGCGGGCGTCGAGCCGGAGGTCATGGGCTACGGCCCGATCCCGGCCACCGAGAAGGCCCTCGCGCAGGCCGGCCTGTCGATCTCCGACATCGGCCTGTTCGAGATCAACGAGGCCTTCGCCGTGCAGGTGCTGGCCTTCCTCGACCACTACGGCATCGCCGACGACGACGAGCGCGTCAACCAGTACGGCGGCGCCATCGCCTTCGGGCACCCGCTGGCCTCCTCCGGCGTCCGCCTGATGACGCAGCTGGCCCGCCAGTTCGAGGAGCAGCCGCACGTCCGCTACGGCCTGACCACCATGTGCGTCGGCTTCGGCATGGGCGCGACGGTCATCTGGGAGAACCCGCACTTCGACGGAGGCACCAAGTGAGCACCACCGCTGAACTCCTCAAGGGCGCGGCCGAGCTGTTCCCCGACGAGGTCGTCACGCAGGCGCACGTACGCCACTTCGACCTGCCGCTCGGCGCCGGGCGGTTCGCGCTGATCACCCTGGACAACGGTCACGACCACACCAAGCCGACCACGTTCGGCCCGCAGTCGCTGGCGAACCTGAACGCCGCCCTCGACCAGGTCGAGAAGGAGGCCGCGGACGGCGCGATCACCGGCGTCGGCATCACCGGCAAGCCGTTCATCTTCGCGGTCGGCGCCGACCTCAAGGGCGTCGAGCTGCTGAAGGAGCACAAGGACGCGCTCGCCATCGGCAAGGGCGGCCACGACGTCTTCAAGCGCCTCGCGGGCCTCGCGGTGCCGACGTTCGCGTACTACAACGGCGCGGCCATGGGCGGCGGCGTCGAGGTCGGCCTGCACTGCACCTACCGCACGGTGTCCACGGCCATCGCGGCGTTCTCCCTGCCCGAGGTCTTCCTCGGACTGGTCCCCGGCTGGGGCGGGTGCACGCTGCTGCCGAACCTGATCGGCCCGGAGAAGGCCGTCTCGGTGATCATCGAGAACAGCCTCAACCAGAACAAGCAGCTCAAGGGCCGGCAGGTCTACGAACTCGGCATCGCCGACGCGATCTTCGAGGGCGCCGACTTCCTGGAGCAGTCGCTGATCTGGACCGCGTCCGTCCTCAAGGGCGAGATCGCGGTCGAGCGCCCGGTGATCGACCGCGGCGAGGCCTGGGACCAGGCCGTCGCCAAGGGCCGCGCCGTCGCGGACGCCAAGGTGCACGGCGCCGCCCCGGCCGCCTACCGCGCCCTGGACATCATCGCCGCCGCGAAAAACGGCGACCTCCAGCAGGGCTACGCTGCCGAGGACCAGGCGCTCGCCGACCTGATCATGGGTGGCGAACTGCGCGCCGGCATCTACGCGTTCAACCTGGTGCAAAAGCGCGGCAAGCGCCCGGCCGGCGCCCCGGACAAGAGCCTGGCGCGCCCGGTCACCAAGGTCGGCGTGGTCGGCGCCGGTCTGATGGCCTCGCAGCTGGCGCTGCTGTTCCTGCGCCGCCTGGAGGTCCCGGTCGTCCTCACGGACATCGACCAGGAGCGCATCGACAAGGGCGTGGGCTACGTGCACGCCGAGATCGACAAGCTGCTCGGCAAGGGCCGCATCAACCAGGACAAGGCCAACCGCCTCAAGGCGCTGGTGACCGGTGTCCTGGACAAGGCCGAGGGCTTCGCGGACGCGGACTTCGTCATCGAGGCCGTGTTCGAGGAGATGGGTGTCAAGCAGCAGGTGTTCGCGGAGGTCGAGGCGGTCGCCCCGGCGCACGCGATCCTCGCCACCAACACCTCCTCGCTGTCGGTGTCGGAGATGGCGTCGAAGCTGAAGAACCCCGAGCGGGTCGTCGGCTTCCACTTCTTCAACCCGGTCGCGGTGCTGCCGCTGCTGGAGATCGTCCGCGGCGAGAAGACCGACGACGCGTCCCTGGCCACGGCCTTCGCCGTCGCCAAGAAGCTGAAGAAGACGGCCGTCCTGACGAAGGACGCCCCGGCGTTCGTCGTCAACCGCATCCTCACCCGCTTCATGGGCGAGATCCAGAACGTGATCGACGAGGGCACCCCGGTCGAGACCGCGGAAAAGGCCATCGAGCCGCTCGGTCTGCCGATGTCCCCGCTGGTGCTGCTGGAACTGGTCGGACCGGCGATCGGCCTGCACGTCTCGGAGACGCTCCACAAGGCGTTCCCGGACCGCTTCAAGGTCTCCCCGAACCTCAAGGCGGTCGTGGAGGCGGGCAAGCGCGGCTTCTACGTCTACGACAGTGGCAGGCCGGAGCTGGACCCGGAGGTCGCCGCGCTGCTCAAGCAGGGCGACACGGTCCTGACGGAGGAGCAGGTCCGCGCCCGCGTCCTGGAGGCGGTGGCGCAGGAGATCGCCCTGATGCTGGACGAGGGTGTCGTCGCCGAGGCGCAGGACATCGACCTGTGCCTGATCACGGGCGCCGGCTGGCCCTTCCACCTGGGCGGCATCACGCCGTACCTGGACCGTGAGGGCGTCTCGGAGCGCGTGAACGGCAAGCGGTTCCTGGAGCAGGGCGTGGCGTCGGTCCCGGCGTGACGTCCCGGCGTGTCTGAGGAGGGCCCCTGCCGCGGCGGGGGCCCTTCGCCTTTCCTCCCGGCGGGGCGTGCGACCCTGGCGGCATGGCCGACAACTCCGCTCTGCTGGTGATCGTCGACGCGGCGAACGTCGTCGGGTCGGTGCCCGACGGCTGGTGGCGCGACCGGCGCGGGGCCGCCGAACGGCTGCGCGACCGGCTGGCGGCGGACGGACTGCCGGGGCACGACGGCCCCGTGGAGATCGTCCTCGTGGTGGAGGGCGCGGCCCGTGGCGTGGAGTCCGTGCCCGGGGTACGGGTGGTGGACGCGCCCGGCAGCGGGGACGACCACATGGTCGAGCTGGCCGCCGCGGCGGGCGGGCGTCCCGTCCTGGTCGTCACCGCGGACCGCGAACTGCGGCGCCGGGTGGGCGAGTTGGGCGCGGACGTGACGGGCCCGCGGACGGTACGTCCGTAGCCCCGACGGCATCCGCACGCGGCCGTGGCGCCGAAGCACCGTACGGCCGTGTCACCGGCCGCCGGTCACGCCTGCGGGAGCCCGGCCCGGGGCGCGAGGCTGTCGCGGTGGGCGCGGCGGGCTCCGACCGGCAGCAGGCCGCACGCGAGCAGGAAGAGCGGCCCGCGGCGAGCCGGCCGGCCCCGTCGGCCCCGCCCACCTGACGGCGGGCCCTAGCCGGACGCCACCCGCACATACACCACCGCCCCGTCCACCGTGACCGCCTCCTGATAGCCCGACGCCAGCAGCCGCCGCAGGCTCGGCACCCGGTCCGGGCCGTACGGCTTGCCGCCGGAGTCGTCCACGATCAGGGCGGGCGGGGCGGCGGCCAGCTCGGCGCGGAACACCGGCCAGGCCCCGTCGACGGCGTACTTCTCGCCGACCCGGGGCCCGTCCCGGCCGCCGCTGTAGTTGGTGAGGAACCCGGCGGTGAGGAACCGGCTGGCCGGGGCGCGGTCGGCGAACCAGTACGTCTCCGGGTGCATGCCCCACACCAGCACCCGGTCTCCCGGGTCGGTGCGCCGGGCGACCGCGTCCGCGAGGCGCCGGGCGTGGTCCAGTTCGGGGCGGGGCGCGAACAGGCCCCAGGCCAGGAACAGGGCGCAGCAGCAGGCCGAGGTGAGGACGGCGGTCACCAGCCTCTCGCGCGGCAGGACGTGCAGCGCCGCCGTGGCCAGCAGGGCGAGCGGCGGCAGGAGTTGCAGGTAGTAGTGGCCGAAGAAGTGGAAGCCGGTGACGACCGCGCCGGCCGACGCGGCGAGCCACAGCCACAGGGCGGGCGTCCCGGTGCGGGTGAGGCGCGGCGCCCGCACCAGCGGCGGGAGCAGCCCCGCGCAGGCCACCGCCACGAGCGCGGAGTTGGCCACAGCCCTGCCCAGGACGTGCAGTTCGGAGCCGGTGAAGGAGGCGTAGCCGCCCGAGCCGGTGACGGTCCAGAACAGGAACCCGGCCGGGTCGGTGACCAGGGCCGCGCCCAGCACCGGCAGCGCGGCGCCCGCGGCCACCCCGAGCAGCCCGCCGTGCGAGCCGCGGCTCAGCCACAGCACGGGCAGCAGCACCGCGCCGCCGGTCTGCTTGGCGAGGAACGCGCAGCCGACGGCGATCCCGGCCGCGCCCCAGCGGCGGCGGTCCGCGCACCACATGGCCGCCGCCGTGCACGGCAGTATGAACACCTCGAAGCCGGCGGCCTGCGCGTCCTCGGGGTTGAGCCCGACCGAGATCAGCAGGTACAGCACGCCGGCCGTGCGGCCCGCGCGGTCGCCCCAGTGGCGCCGGGCCAGCGAGGCGAGCAGCACGGCGGTGAGCAGTTGCGCGAGGACGGCGAGGACGCGCACCGAGGTGAGCGTGCCGGAGCCGGTCACCGCGAAGGCGGCCTCGTAGAGCCATGGCACCAGGGGCGGTTTGCGGTCGACGACCGTGTCGTACAGCGCGCCGCCGTGCGCCAGTATCCGGGCCTGGACGGCGAGATATCCCTCGTCGGGATTCCACAGCGGCCGGGTGAAGGACGGGACGCGGGTGACGCAGGCCAGCGCCGCCAGCAGGGGCAGCAGGCGGCGCCAGTAACGGCCATGCGGATGCCGTACGGGTACGGAGGGTGATGCCGCGGAGGGCTCGGCGCGCATGAGCAGCACGCTATCCGGCCCCGCACATCCCGCGTTGCGGGACATACGGGGCCGACGTCTCCGGGATGACGGCCGCCCCGGTTACTCGGTGTCGCCGCGCCGCGATGTGACGGCCTCGCCGGCGGGGGTCTCCCGGCCGCGGGCGAGGCGGCTGTGGCCGTGGCCGTAGACGAAGTACACGACGCAGCCGATGGCCATCCAGATGCCGAACCGGATCCAGGTCTCGGTGGGCAGGTTCAGCATCAGCCACAGCGAGGCGGCCACCGACAGGATCGGCAGCACCGGCACCCACGGGGTGCGGAAGGCGCGGGGCAGGTCGGGGCGGGTGCGGCGCAGGATGATCACGCTGACGGCGACGACGACGAAGGCGAACAGCGTGCCGATGTTGACCAGCGCGGCGAGTTCGCTGAGCGGTGTGAAGCCCGCGACGACCGCGATGAGCACGCCCAGCAGGATGGTCGGCCGGTGCGGGGTCTTGTACTTCGGGTGGACGCGCGAGAAGAAGCGCGGCAGCAGTCCGTCGCGGCTCATCGCGAAGAACACGCGGGTCTGGCCGAGCAGCAGGATCATGCAGACGGTGGTGAGGCCGACGGCGGCGCCGAAGCTGATGAAGCCCGCGTACCAGGGGTGGCCGGTGGCCTTGAAGGCGTCGGCGAGCGGGGCGTCCACGGAGAGCCTGCTGTAGTGCTGCATGCCGGTGACGACGACGGACACGGCGACGTAGAGCACGGTGCAGATGAACAGGGAGCCGAGGATGCCGCGGGGCATGTCGCGCTGCGGGTTCTTGGTCTCCTCGGCGGCCGTGGCGACGATGTCGAAGCCGATGAAGGCGAAGAAGACGACCGACGCGGCGGTGAAGATGCCCATCACGCCGAAGTTGGCGGGAGCCCACCCGAACATCACCTGGATGAGCGGGGAGTCGAGGCTCTCGCCCGCCGCCACCGGCTGCGACTTGGGGATGAACGGGTCGTAGTTGTCGCCCTTGATGAAGAAGGCACCGGCGATGATCACGACGAGGACGACGGTCACCTTGACGGCGACGACGAGCGACGTGATCCGCGCGGACAGCTTCATCCCGAGGACGAGGATCGCGGTGAGCACCAGGACAAGGGCGGCGGCGAGGATGTCGAAGCCGAAGCCCTCGGCGCCGTCCCTGCCGCCGAGCGCGTCGGGCAGCGTCCAGCCCGCGTTGTCCATCAGCGAGCGGACGTAGCCGGACCAGCCGACGGCCACCACCGCCGTCCCGAGCGCGAACTCCAGCACCAGGTCCCAGCCGATGATCCAGGCGGGCAGCTCACCGAGCGAGGCGTAGCTGAAGGTGTACGCCGATCCGGCGACCGGGACGGTGGAGGCGAACTCGGCGTAGCACAGGGCGGCCAGCGCGCAGACCACACCGGCCGCGACGAAGGCGAGGGCCACCGCGGGGCCGGCGTTGTTCTTGGCGACCGTGCCGGTGAGGACGAAGATGCCTGTGCCGATGATGACACCGACACCGAAGACGGTCAGATCCAGCGCGGACAACGACTTCTTCAGCGCATGCTCTGGCTCCTCCGTGTCGAGGATGGACTGCTCGACCTGCTTCGTCCGAAAGAGGTTGCTGCTCACGGGACCTCCCACGCTTGTCGTCCCCGACATGATCAAGAGGGGGGCTCCATGCGTATGCCCCGGCGCGGGCGCCTTCACGCGAACGGGCCGGTCGCACCACTCTTCACAGTGGCGCAACCGGCCCAGCGCGGCCTGCGGGGGATCAGTCGCGGGCGGCCTCGACCCCGGCGGCCGACCGCTCGTAGCGGCCGTCGATCCTGGCGACCAGGCCGGTCACCTGCCGGGCGATGTCGGGGGCGGTGAGGCCGATCTCGGCGAGCACCTCGGCGCGCGAGGCGTGGTCGAGGAAGCGCGGCGGGATGCCGAAGTCGCGCAGCGGCACGTCGACGCCCGCGTCCCTGAGGGCCTGCGCGACGGCAGAGCCGACACCGCCGACGCGCGAGTTGTCCTCGACGGTGACGACGACGCGGTGCCGCTCGGCGAGCGGGGCCATGGCCTCGTCCACGGGCTTGACCCAGCGCGGGTCCACGACGGTCGCGGAGATGCCCTGCTTGTCGAGGAGGGCGGCGACCTCCAGGCACATCGGGGCGAGGGCGCCCACCGAGACCAGCAGCACGTCGGGGGCCTCGGTGCCGGCCTCGCGCAGCACGTCCATGCCGCCGACCCGGCCCACGGCCGGTACGGCGGGGCCGACGGCGCCCTTGGAGAAGCGGACCACGGTCGGCGCGTCGTCCACCGCGACGGCCTCGCGGAGCTGGGCGCGGACCTGGTCGGCGTCGCGCGGCGCGGCGAGCCTGAGGCCGGGCACGACCTGGAGGATCGACATGTCCCACATGCCGTTGTGGGAGGCGCCGTCGGTGCCGGTGACGCCGGCCCGGTCCAGGACGAAGGTGACGCCGCACTTGTGCAGGGCGACGTCCATCAGCACCTGGTCGAAGGCGCGGTTGAGGAAGGTGGCGTAGACGGCGAAGACGGGGTGCACGCCGCCGTGCGCGAGGCCGGCCGCGGAGACCGCGCCGTGCTGCTCGGCGATGCCGACGTCGTAGACCCGGTCCGGGAAGCGCTTGGCGAACTTGTCCAGGCCGACCGGCTGGAGCATGGCGGCGGTGATCGCGACGATGTCCTCGCGCTCCTCGCCCAGCTTGACCATCTCGTCGCCGAAGACGCTCGTCCAGTCGGCGCCGGAGGTGGCGATGGGCAGGCCCGTGTCGGGGTGGATCTTGCCGACGGCGTGGAAGCGGTCGGCCTCGTCCGCCAGGGCGGGCTGGTAGCCGCGGCCCTTCTCGGTGAGGCAGTGCACGATGACGGGGCCGTTGAAGCGCTTGGCGCGGGCGAGCGCGGACTCCAGGGCCTCGATGTCGTGGCCGTCGATCGGGCCGACGTACTTCAGGCCCAGGTCCTCGAACAGGCCCTGCGGGGCGATGAAGTCCTTCAGGCCCTTCTTCGCGCCGTGCAGCGTGCCGTACAGCGGCCTGCCGACGACCGGGGTGCGCTCCAGGAGTTCCTTGGTGCGGGCCAGGAAGCGCTCGTAGCCGTCGGTGGTGCGCAGGGTCGCCAGGTGGTTGGCGAGGCCGCCGATGGTGGGCGCGTAGGACCGTTCGTTGTCGTTGACGACGATGACCAGGGGGCGGTCCTTGGCGTCGGCGATGTTGTTGAGCGCCTCCCAGGCCATGCCGCCGGTCAGGGCGCCGTCGCCGATGACCGCGACGACGTGGCTGTCGCGCCGGTGCAGCTGGTTGGCCTTGGCGATGCCGTCGGCCCAGCCGAGGACGGTGGAGGCGTGGCTGTTCTCGATGACGTCGTGCTCGGACTCGGCCTGCGAGGGGTAGCCGGACAGGCCGCCCTTCATCTTCAGCCGGGAGAAGTCCTGGCGCCCGGTGAGCAGCTTGTGCACGTAGGACTGGTGGCCGGTGTCCCACAGCACCTTGTCCTTCGGCGACTCGAAGACCCGGTGCAGGGCGATGGTGAGCTCGACCACGCCGAGGTTGGGGCCGAGGTGGCCGCCGGTCTTGGAGACCGCCTCGACGAGGAAGGTCCGGATCTCCCGGGCCAGCTGGTCCAGCTCCTCCGGGCTGAGCGTGTCCAGATCGCGCGGTCCCCTGATGCGGGTCAGCAGCGGCACCCGTGCCTCCTTGCAGTAGAGCTGTTCGAGCTGTTGCCGGGCTTGTCGAGTCTAATGTTCCGCCTCGCCACCCGGGGCCCGGCCCATGCGTCGTACATCACTCGTCCGGCCGAGCGAACGCCGGTTGCCCGGCACCTCGAAAGGCACCGGGCAACGGGAGCGCCCCAAGGGGCGCGGGGAACTGCGCGACAGGCCGCGAACCATCCGCGGCCGGCTACGCGGCACAGCCCCCGCCGAGCCGGATCGTCACGCCCGGCCGGCGGTCTTCTGCGTCCTGCGGGTGACCGAGTCGATGACCACCGTGGTCAGCAGCACCGCCGCCGTGATCATGTACTTCACCGGCTCGGCGATGGACTCCAGCTGCAGCCCGTACTGGATGGAGACGATCACCAGCACACCGAGCAGCGCGTTCCACGTCCGGCCGCGCCCGCCGAACAGCGACGTGCCGCCGATGACGGCCGCGGCGATCGCGTTCATCAGCAGGTCACCGGTACCGGCGCTCTGGTTGGCGGACGCGATCTTGGAGGCCAGGAACAGGCCGCCGATGGCCGCGAAGCCGCCGGCGACGGCGAACACCGAGATGCGGATCGCCGTGACGTTGATGCCGGCGCGCCGGGACGCCTCGACGCTGCCGCCGAGGGCGAAGATCTTGCGGCCGTAGGCGGTACGGCGGAGCAGGAAGTCCGTGGCGACCAGGAAGGCCAGGAAGATCACCGTGGCCAGCGGCAGGCCCTTGTACTGGTTGTACATGAAGGCCGCGGCGAAGCCGACGACGGCCAGCAGCACGGTGCGCAGCACGATGTCGCTGAGCGGACGGGACGGGATGCCCGCGGCCTCCCGGCGGCGGTTGCCCAGGAAGGAGGTGACGAAGAACACCGCCACGACGAGCGCGGCGAGGCCGTAGGCGGCGGCGACGTCCGTGAAGAAGTACGTCGTCAGCTGTCCGATCAGGCCGTCGCTGTCAAGGTTGATGGTGCCGTTCTCGCCGAGGATCTTGAGCATGAAGCCGAGCCAGAACAGCAGGCCGGCCAACGTGACGGCGAAGGCGGGGGCGCCGAGCACCGCGAAGAAGAAGCCGTGCGCCGCGCCGATGGCCGCACCGGCGGCGACGGCGATCAGCACCGCGAGCCACTCGGGCAGGCCCTGGTTGACGGCGAGGACGGCCGCGATGGCGCTGGAGGCGCCGCTGATCGAGCCGACCGACAGGTCGATCTCGCCGAGCAGCAGCACGAACACGATGCCGACCGAGATCATGCCGGTGCCGACCATCGTGACGGTGATGTCGCTGATGTTCTGCGCGGACAGGAACGCGGAGTTCAGGCTCTGGAAGATGACGCAGATGAGGACGAGGCCGACGACGACGGGGATGGACCCCAGTTCGCCCGCCTTCATCTTGCGCTTGAACTCGCCCCAGTAGCCGGCCAGGCCCTGCTCGCGGACCAGCAGGCGCGGGTCGACGGCGGTGACGGCCGCGGCGGCGGCCTCCGGGTTCACCACCTCGTGCTCGTCGTGCCTGGCGGTGGAGGTCTTCTCGGTGCTCACTTGGATCCCTCCCCGTTCGAGCGCGCCGCACGGCGGGTCACGGCGTTGTCGGTGGCGCCGGTGATGGCGGCGATGATGTCCTCCTGGGAGGTCGTCTTGACCTCGAAGACACCGTTGTTGCGGCCCAGGCGCAGCACGGCGACCTTGTCCGCGACCGCCTTGACGTCGGCCATGTTGTGGCTGATGAGGATGACGGCGTGTCCGCGCTCGCGCAGCCGCTCCACGAGGTCGAGGACCTGCGCGGTCTGCTCGACGCCGAGGGCGGCGGTGGGCTCGTCGAGGATGACCAGCTTGGGCTCGCCGAGCATGGAGCGGGCGATGGCGACGACCTGGCGCTGACCGCCGGACAGCGAGGCGATCGGGATGCGCACGCTGGGGATGCGGATCGACAGGGTCTGCAGGAGGTCGCGGGCGCGGCGCTCCATCTCCACCTCGTCGAGGACGCCGCGCCGCTTGATCTCACGGCCGAGGAACAGGTTCCCGACCACGTCGATGTTGTCGCACAGCGCGAGGTCCTGGTAGACGGTCGCGATGCCGAGCGCCTGGGCGTCGTGCGGCTTGCCGATCTGTACGGTCTTGCCGTCCCATTCGATGGCGCCTTCATCGATGGGGTGCACGCCGGCGATCGTCTTGACCAGCGTGGATTTTCCGGCTCCGTTGTCGCCGACCAGGGCGACCACTTCACCGGCGTGGACCTCAAGCTCTACGTCGGTGAGCGCCTGGACGGCACCGAAACGCTTGGAGACCCCGCGCAACGCCAGCACGGGCGTAGCGGACACGTGAACCATCTCCTTCGCCGCCTGACCCGGCGGAAGGTAGTGCAGAGAGTTGGGGGGCTGAGGTGTTCCGTCCGGCGCCCCGCCACGAGCTTGCGGGGCTGTCTGATGCGCGGGGCGCCGGAGGGGCCTCGGTGCAGCCGTCCCCGCATGCGGTCGCGGTACGGGAATCCGGGCCGGATTCCCGTACGCGGCGGGGGTGCGGGCTGCTTACTTGATGCCGAGCTTGTCGCAGGCGGCCTTGTACTTGCCGGTGCAGATCTCGGCGGCGGTGTAGACGCCGTCCTTGATGACGGTGTCGTTGATGTTGTCCTTGGTCAGCGAGGTGACCGGGACGAGCACGGACGGGACGTCCTTGGCGCTGCCGCTGGAGACCTTGTCCTTGGCGATGGAGTCCAGGCTCTCGCCCTTGGCGAGCGCGACGGCCATCTCGGCGGCGGCGTCGGCCTCCGGGGCGTACGGCTTGTAGACGCTCATGTACTGCTCACCGGAGACGATGCGCTGCACGCCCGCGAGTTCGGCGTCCTGGCCGGTGACCGGGACCTTGATGCCGGCGGCCTTCAGGGCGGTGATGATGCCGCCCGCCATGCCGTCGTTGGCGGAGTACACGCCGTTGATCTTGTTCTTGCCGAGGGCCGAGATCGCCGCCTCCATGTTGGCGTTGGCGTTGTCCGGCGACCACTCCTTGGTGTCGTACTCCTTGCCGATCTTCACCTTGCCGTCGAGGACCTCGTGGGCGCCCTTCTTGAACTGGGCGGCGTTCGGGTCGGTGACGGAGCCGTTCATCATGACGATCTGGCTGTCCTTGGCCTTGTCGCCCAGGGCCTCCAGCAGGGCCTTGCCCTGGGTGCGGCCGACCTCGACGTTGTCGAACGAGGTGTAGGCGCTGATCGGGCCCTCGGCGAGGCGGTCGTAGGCGACGACCTTGATGCCGGCGTCGGCGGCCTTCTGCACGGAGTTCTTGATGGCCTTGGCGTCCACCGCGTCCAGGATCAGGACGTCCACCTTGTTGGTGATCATGGTGTCGACCTGCTGGGCCTGCAGGTTGGCGTCCTGGCGGGCGTTGTTGTACTGGATCTCGGCCTTGTTGTTCGTGAGCTCCTTGATCTTCTTCTCGATCAAGGGGCGGTCGAACTTCTCGTAGCGCGCGGTCTTGTTCTCCGGAAGGAGCAGACCGACCTTGATGTTGTCGCCCTTCGCGGCGGAGCCGGAGGGCTCGCTCTTGTCGCCGGACTCCTTCGCGCTGCCACAGGCAGCCAGCGAGACGGCCATCGCACCAGCGGCAACGGCTACGGCGGCACGACGCATACGCGTGTTCACTTCGAAAAACCTCCCTGACGAGGCCGCGTCGTTGCGGCCGAGGTGGCTGGAAGTCAACTCGGCCACACGTGCGACGTCAAGAAGTAAATCCTTAACGGGTTGGCAACGGTGCCATCCGTTCTCTAAGTGAAGGCGGGTGTCGCTGCGTGCAGCGTACCGTCCAAAAGGGTGGAATCGCCCATTTCGCTGAGTGCGAGAGCGAGCGCTCCGAGTACCTCCGCACGGCCCCCAAGTGCCCCGGGGAGAACGGACAGTTGACGTGCCGCGCTGGGGATCGCGTAGCGGCCGACGGACTCCCGGATGGGCCCGAGCACCAGCTCACCGGCCTCGGCGAGATCACCGCCGAGGACCACGCGGCTCGGGTTCAGCAGATTGCACAGATTGGCGACTCCGCTGCCGATGTGTCGGCCGACGTCGGCGATCACCCGACGGCAGCCCGGGTCGCCGTCCCGCGCCAGCCGGACGACTCCTTCCAGCGTGAGGTCGGTGCCGTGGCTGGACTGGAGCAGCGGCAGGACGTAGCGCGCGGCCGTGAAGGTCTCCAGGCAGCCCCGGTTTCCGCAGCGGCAGACGGGGCCGGACTCATCAAGAGTAATATGCCCGATTTCTCCTGCTGTGCCACCCGGGCCGCGGTAGATCTTGCCGTTGATCACCAACCCGGCGCCGACACCGCTGGCGACCTTGATGTAGGCGAGGTCCCGCACCCCGCGCCCGCTGCCCCAGACCATCTCGCCGAGGGCGCCGAGGTTCGCGTCGTTGTCCACGCGCACCGGCACGCCGAGCCGCTCCCGCAGCTCCTCGGCGGGCCTGGTGCCGCCCCAGCCGGGCAGGATCGCGGTCGACCCGAGGGTGCCGGACTCGACGTCGATGGGGCCGGGCACGCCGAGGCCCACCCCGGCGATCTTGGAGCGGTCGACGCCGGTCGCCTCGATCAGGCGGCTGACCAGTTCCTCCGCCCGGTCGAAGCCCTGGGTCGAGGAGGCGTCCACGTCCAGCGGCTCGGCCTCCTCGGCCAGCACCTGGTGGGCGAGGTTCCCGACCGCGACGCGCAAATGCGTATGGCCGAAATCGACGCCGATGACGATGCCCGCGTCGCCGCTGAGCGAGACGGCGCGGGCCCGGCGGCCACCGGCCGAGGTGGGGGTGACCTCGACGGTTCCGCTGTCCTTCAGCTCCCGCACGATGTTGGAGACCGTCGCGGCCGACAGGCCCGTCGTCCTCGCGATCTCCGCCTGGGTGAGCGATCCGGCCAGCCGTACGGCTCGGACGACCCTCTCCAGGTTGGCTCGGTGCAGCGACGACTGCGACCCCGGAGTCTCCACGACGACCTCCTGCGCGCGGGACCGCAGCGATGAGGCCCCGTCCATGTCCAACTAGTGAACTCTAAGCTGACCCGTTCGGGTTGCCTGCCGTCAAGAGGTTGAACCGCATCGGGACACAGCGGCACAACGCGGCACGCCGTCCCCGGAGGCGGGAACGGAGTGCGCGCGAGCCGTGACACAGTGCTGCCGGACGGGGCAGGAAGCGTTGCTCCTGTCGAGGGCGCGCGCCTACTTCAGCGCGCCCGCGGTCAGCCCCTGCACCACCTGCCGCTGGAAGATGATGTACGCCGCGAGCACCGGCAGCATCGCCATCACCAGGCCGGCGAAGAGTCCGGACCAGTCGCCCTTGTAGCCCTGGCTGACCGCCAGCTGGACCAGGCCCTGGGTGAGGACGCGCTTGTCCGGGTCGGTGTTGAGCACCGTCGGCAGCATGTACTGGTTCCACTGGCCGAGGAAGTTGAAGATGCCGACGCTGATCAGGCCCGGCTTGGCCATCGGCACCATGATCTGGAAGAACGTCCTGGTGTGCGAGGCGCCGTCCACGAAGGCCGCCTCCGCCACCGAGGACGGCAGCGTGCGGAAGAACGACGTCAGGAAGAACACGGTGAACGGCAGCGAGTACGCGATGTAGACCAGGATCAGGCCGTGGATCGTGTTCAGCAGCCCCATGTTGTTCACGACGTAGAACAGCGGGACCAGCGCCAGCATGATCGGGAAGCTCATGCCGCCGACGAACAGGTAGTAGATGAAGCGGTTGCCCGGGAAGTCGAAGCGGGCCAGCACGTACGCCGCCATCGAGCCGAGCACCAGGGTGCCGATGAGCGAGCCCCCCACCACCAGGACGGTGTTGAGGAAGTAGTCGCTCATGTTGGCGTCGGTCCAGGCCCGCGACCAGTTGTCGAAGTGCAGCTTGTCCGGCAGCGACCAGGGCGAGCCGAAGATGGAGGCGTCGTCCTTGAAGGAGGTCATCACCGCCCACAGCAGCGGCATGACCACCATGAAGGCCCACAGGATCAGCACGCCGTGGGAGAAGACGTTGAGGACCGTGCCCTCTTTCTTCTCCTTCGCGGGCGGCCCCTGCGGCGCGCCCGTCTTCGTCACGGACGCACCGGACTCGGCCGGTACGGGGGCGGGGGTCTCGGTCGTCTTCATCTGATCAGTACTCCAGCCGCTCGCGCCGGCCCAGCCGCATCACGACGGCCGCGAAGGCCAGCGTCACGATGAGCAGGGCGACGCCGATGGTGGTGGCGTAGGCGGCCTGACCGTCACGGAACGCCTTCTGGTACACGTACAGGACCATGACGGTGGTCGAGTAGTCGGGGCCGCCCGGACCGGTCGTCATGATCTGCACGACCGCGAACGACTCGGCGCCGAGGGCGAGGATGCCCATGTAGACCCAGCCGGACTGGATGGTGTCCCACAGCAGCGGCACGGTGATCCGGAAGAACGTGGTGATCCGGTTGGCGCCGTCCAGCAGCGCCGCCTCGTACAGGTCCGCGGGGATGGACGCCATGCCCGCGGAGAACAGGACCACGAAGAAGCCGACCGTGGACCACACCACCACCGCCATCACGCACCACAGCGCGAGGTCCGGATCGCCGAGCCAGAGCGGCTGGACGTCACCGAGGCCGATGCCGCGCAGCAGGGAGTTGATGGCTCCGCTGTCCGGGTTGTACGCGAACGCGAACAGCAGCGCCACGATCGCGATGGACAGCACCTGCGGGAAGAAGTAGACGATCTTGTAGAAGCCGGAGCCGCGGACGCCCGAGACGACCGGTCCGCCCCGGCGGCGCCGCCCGCCCACGTTGATCATGAAGGCGAAGAACAGCGCCATGCCGATCGTCACCAGCGGCACGAGCAGCGCGAAGATCAGACTGTGCTGGAGCGACTTCCAGAAGATGTCGTCGTCGAGCATCCTTTCGTAGTTGTCGAAGCCGACCATCTTGAAGTCGGGGCTCAGGCCGGTCCAGTCCGTGAACGAGTAGTAGATGGACTGGATGAACGGCCAGACGACGAGAAGCGCGTACAGCCCCAGGGGAACCGCCAGGAACCCCACGATGAACCGGTACTTGCCGTGCTGCATTGCTACCGACCCCGATCTGCGCGCGGGTACCGCCGTCAGGGCCCGCCGGGCGCGCGTGACGCGCCGGGCAGGCCCTGGTGACGGTGCGTCACTGGTGCTTGTAGTGCTTGATCGACGTGTCCTTGGCCGCCTCGTCGGCGAACGCCTGGATCTTCTTGATGGCCTCGGCCGGGGTGATGCGGCCGGCCATCATCTCGCCGAGACCGGCGACACCGATCTTCTCCTTCTGCAGCTGCACGTACCAGTCCTGGATGCGCGGGTTCACCACGTTCTCGCCGGCCTTCTCCAGGGCCGCGACACCGGCCTTCAGGCCCGGGGTGAGGCTGATGCCGTCGGTGCCGCCGTTGTACGCGGTGAGCGACTTGACCTTGCTGGTGAAGTTCTTGGACGACGCCTCGCTGAGCATGATGCGCAGCTGCTCCATGCCGCCCGCGCCGTTCTTCGCCTTGGCCGGCACGACGAAGGGCTCGCCGCCGGAGGCCCAGATGGTGCCGAAGGGCAGTTTGTCGGAGCTGTCGAGGCCGGTCGGCGCGGACACGGCCAGGCCGAAGTCGGCCGGGATGACGTTCGCCGACTCGTTCTCCACCCAGGAGCCGTTCGGGATGAACAGCGCCTTGCCCTTGGCCCACGCGGTCTGCGACTGGATGTGGTCCAGGCCCGGGGTGCCCTTGAGGATGTAGCCCTTCTTGAACAGCTCGTAGTAGGCCTCGAAGCACGCCTTGACCGCCGGGTGCTTCCAGGCGTTGGGCTCCAGGTTGTCGATGGCGTCCAGGACCTCGCGGCCGCCGACCTTGCCGATCATCGGGTACAGCGAGAACGGCACGTAGTACGGGTACTTGCCCGCGTACGTCCAGCCCGCGATGCCCTTCTTCTTGGCCTTCTCGCACACGGCGAGCATCTGGTCCCAGGTCTGCGGGTACTGCTCGTCCAGCGAGTCCAGCGCCTTCTGCGAGTACCAGACGCCGTACACCGTGTAGGCGTAGTACAGGATCCAGACCTGGTCGCCGTCGAACTGGCCCATCTCCACGATGCCGGGGCGCAGCGTGTCGCGGACCTTCTTGTTCGGGTCGTCGTAGGAGGGGGCGTCGAGCAGCGGGGTGAGGTCGGCGAGCTGCTTCTTGCCGACCAGGACGCCCATGTCCATCTGCTCGGCGCCGGAGTTGTCGATCAGGTCCGGCGGGGTGCCCTGGTTGAAACGGGGCTGGAGCGTGGACTGGATCTTCTGGGTGGCGGAGAACTTGACCTTCGCCTTGGGGAAGTTCTTCTCGTAGATCTTGACGGCGTCCTCGGCGTACTCCTTGCCGAAACCGCCGTCGAACAGCACGAATTCCAGCTGCGCGCTGTCGTTGACGCCGAGGGGGTTCTTGGCGGTCTTCTTGCCGGCCTTGGCCTTGTCCTGTTCGTCGCCCCCGCCGCCGCTGGCACACGCGGACAGGAAGATCATCGTGGGGACGGTGATCAAGCCGAGTGCGGCCGACCTCTTGATCAGGTCGCGCCGACCGACGCCCGCCGTGCCGCCGTGCTCGGAACCGGTGTTCTCGGTGTGGGTGGATCCCATGCTCAAGTCCTCGCCTTCTTCCAGGACTCAGGCGGTGAACCGGATCCTCCCCGGCACCGCGTTCGGGTCAAGCTGGGTCGTGCAGGAAGTGCGGGTCGTGCGAAATGCGTGGTGCAGTGTGCGGACTACTCAATGCGTGCTGTTCCGGGATCGCGGGGAATTGCCCCGCGGTCGGCGTGTTTCCTGTGCGAAAGCACCCCTTCCGACTCCCCCGGGCCCGCTTGCGGCCGGTGCGGCCGAAGTGTGCGGACGCCGACAGGTATAGTCCACTTCCCGCCGACGGAGCAAGATCGAATGCAAGGTTGGCCGTGGGTCTTTTCCGAGTTGAGACCTCGCGGAAATATCGGCGACCTGGGGGCTCACCAGCGGAAAAATCCCCGGTATTGGCCCCGAATGCCGCACTCAACACCCTTGACACCGCTGAGCACTTGCCGCACTACTGGTCCTTGCCCGTTCAAGGTGACAACGTTGTCCGCACGCAGGGAGGGTGGCCCGGGTATGCAGCGCAGAACTCGGCACAGATGGGGTCCGGCGGTCGTCTTCACGGCCGCCTTCGTCGTGGCCGTGGGCTCGCAGGGCGTGGCGGTCGCCCTGCCGGAGACCCCCGGTGCCGCGGACCGGGAGTTCGCCTCGTCGTTCGAGGCGGACGATCCGGCCCCGGACTGGCTGAACACCGTCGAGGCGGCACCGGACGGCGGCAAGCGGGCCTCGGGGGTCGACGGCGGGTACAGCAGCGGCATACCGGGCAATGTGACCGACCACGTCACGGACGTCCGGGCGAGCGGCGAGAACACCGGCGGCGGCGAGGTGAAGGAGAACCTCGTCGACGGGGAGCCGAGCACCAAGTGGCTGACGTTCCAAGCGACCGGCTGGGTGGAGTTCGACCTGGACCGGCCCGTGAGGGTGGCCCGCTACGCGCTCACCTCCGCCAACGACCACGCCGAGCGCGACCCCGCGGACTGGACGCTGAAGGGCTCCACGGACGGCCGGGAGTGGACGACGCTCGACACCCGCTCCGGCGAGTCGTTCCCGGAGCGGTTCCGGACCAGGACGTACGACGTGGCGGAGCCCGCGGAGTACCGGCACCTGCGGCTCGACATCGCCAGGAACAACGGCGGGGGCATCCTGCAACTCGCCGACGTGCAGTTCTCCACCGGCGGCGGGGACGGGCCGGTGCCGCAGGACATGCTGTCGCTGGTCGACCGCGGCCCGAGCGGTTCGCCCACCGCGAAGGCGGGCGCCGGCTTCACGGGCAAGCGGGCCCTGAGGTACGCCGGGCGGCACACCGCGGACGGGCGGGCGTACTCGTACAACAAGGTCTTCGACGTGGACGTGGCCGTGCACCGGAACACCCGGCTCGGCTACCGCGTCTTCCCGTCGATGGCGGACGGCGACCTCGACTACGACGCCACGAACGTCTCCGTGGACCTCGCCTTCACCGACGGCACCTACCTCAGCGACCTGGGCGCCACCGACAGCCACGGTTTCCCGCTGACGCCGCGCGGGCAGGGCGCGGCCAAGGTGCTGTACGTCAACCAGTGGAACAACGTCACCTCCCGGATCGGGTCGGTCGCCGCGGGCAGGACCGTCGACCGGATCCTGGTGGCGTACGACTCTCCGAAGGGCCCGGCGAGGTTCCGGGGCTGGGTGGACGACGTGACGATCCGGCCCGTGCCGCCGGAGGCGCCCAGGGCACACCTGTCGGACTACGCGCTGACCACCCGCGGCACCCATTCCAGCGGCGGTTTCTCGCGCGGCAACAACTTCCCGGCGACGGCCGTGCCGCACGGCTTCAACTTCTGGACGCCGGTGACGAACGCGGGCTCGCTGAGCTGGCTGTACGACTACGCGCGGGGCAACAACGCGGACAACCTGCCGACGATCCAGGCGTTCAGCGCGAGCCACGAGCCGAGCCCGTGGATGGGCGACCGGCAGACCTTCCAGGTGATGCCGTCGGCCGCGTCCGGCACCCCGGACACCGGCCGGGAGGCCCGGGAGCTGGCCTTCCGGCACGAGAACGAGACCGCGCGGCCGTACTACTACGGGGTGCGGTTCGACAACGGCCTGAAGGCGGAGATGACGCCGACGGACCACGCGGCGATGCTGCGCTTCACCTTCCCCGGTGACGACGCGAGCGTGCTGTTCGACAACGTCACCGACCAGGCGGGCCTGACCCTCGACAAGGAGAACGGCACGGTCACCGGCTACTCGGACGTGAAGTCCGGGCTGTCGGCGGGCGCCACCCGCCTGTTCGTGTACGGCGTGTTCGACAAGCGGGTGACCGGCGGGGACTCCAGCGGCGTCAAGGGCCACCTGCGCTTCGACGCGGGCGAGGACCGCACGGTGACGCTGCGCCTGGCCACCTCGCTGATCAGCGTCGACCAGGCCAAGGACAACCTGCGCCAGGAGATCCCGGACGGCACGGACTTCTCCGCGGTCAGGAACCGCGCCCGCGAGCAGTGGGACGACCTGCTCGGCAAGGTCGAGGTGGAGGGCGCCACGCCGGACCAGCTGACCACGCTGTACTCCAGCCTCTACCGGCTGTACCTGTACCCGAACTCGGGCTTCGAGAAGGTCGACGGGACGTACAAGTACGCCTCGCCGTTCTCGCCCATGCCGAACCCGGACACCCCGACGCACACCGGCGCGAAGATCGTGGACGGCAAGGTGTACGTCAACAACGGCTTCTGGGACACCTACCGGACGACCTGGCCCGCCTACTCCCTGCTCACGCCGGGCAGGGCCGGTGAGCTGGTCGACGGGTTCGTGCAGCAGTACAAGGACGGCGGCTGGACCTCCCGCTGGTCCTCCCCCGGCTACGCCGACCTGATGACCGGCACCTCCTCGGACGTCGCGTTCGCGGACGCGTACGTCAAGGGCGTCGACTTCGACGCAAGGGCGGCGTACGACGCGGCCGTGAAGAACGCCACCGTCGTGCCCCCGGCGTCCGGCGTCGGCCGCAAGGGCATGGCCACGTCTCCGTTCCTCGGCTACACGAGCACCGAGACGCACGAGGGCCTGTC
Organism: Streptomyces sp. NPDC051207; assembly: GCF_040682395.1. Lineage (NCBI taxonomy): Bacteria > Bacillati > Actinomycetota > Actinomycetes > Kitasatosporales > Streptomycetaceae > Streptomyces > Streptomyces sp. NPDC051207. The sequence goes on from NZ_JBFBAX010000002.1 coordinate 152,824, forward strand.
GTGGGCGCTGGAGGGATACCTCAACGACTACGGCATCGCCCGCATGGGCCGGAAGCTGTACGAGGAGACCGGCGACAAGCGCTACAAGGAGGAGTCCGACTACTTCCTGGACCGCGCCCGGGACTACGTCAACCTCTTCGACACGAGGGCCGGCTTCTTCCAGGGCAGGAACGCCAGGGGCGACTGGCGCGTGGAGTCCGGGAAGTACGACCCGCGCGTGTGGGGCCACGACTACACCGAGACCAACGGCTGGGGCTACGCCTTCACCGTCCCGCAGGACAGCCGGGGCCTGGCCAACCTGTACGGCGGCCGCAGCGGCCTCGCGGACAAGCTCGACGCGTACTTCTCCACCCCCGAGACGGCCTCGCCCGAGTTCGTCGGCTCCTACGGCGGCGTCATCCACGAGATGACGGAGGCGCGGGACGTGCGGATGGGCATGTACGGGCACTCCAACCAGGTCGCGCACCACGCCATCTACATGTACGACGCGGCCGGGCAGCCCTGGAAGGCGCAGAAGAACGTCCGCGAGGTGCTGTCCCGGCTCTACACCGGCAGCGAGATCGGGCAGGGCTACCACGGCGACGAGGACAACGGCGAGCAGTCGGCCTGGTTCCTGTTCTCCGCGCTGGGCTTCTACCCGCTGGTGATGGGCAGCGGCGAGTACGCCGTCGGGTCCCCGCTGTTCACGAAGGCGACCGTGCACCTGGAGAACGGCCGTGAGCTGGTCGTGAAGGCGCCGGACAACAGCGCGCGGAACGTGTACGTGCAGGGCCTGACGGTGGACGGCCGCCCGTGGACGAAGACCTCGCTGCCGCACTCGCTGCTCGCCAGGGGCGGGGTGCTGGAGTTCGACATGGGTCCGCGTCCGTCGTCGTGGGGCACCGGCGAGGACGCGGCGCCCGTGTCGATCACGCAGGACGACACGGTGCCGGCGCCGCGCGCGGACGTCCTGGAGGGCGAGGGAGCCCTGTTCGACGACACGTCCGCGACGAACGCCGCGGTGTCCACGGCCGAGCTGCCCGTCGGCGGGGAGACGAAGGCCGTGCAGTACACGCTGACGTCGGCGGACCGCGCCGAGGCGCCCACCGGGTGGGTGCTCCAGGGCTCGGCCGACGGCAGCAGGTGGCGTGATCTGGACCGGCGCTCCGGTGAGTCGTTCCGCTGGGACCGGCAGACCCGGGCGTTCTCGGTGCCGGAGCCGGCCGCGTACCGGCACTACCGGCTGGTCCTGGACGGCGGGGCGACGCTGGCGGAGGTGGAGCTGCTGGCCTGACGGAAGGTCATGGCGGGTCCGGGCGCCGGGGCGTCCGGACCCGCCTTCCCCTCCTGCCGCACGGGGTACCCCCTGAGGCGGGGATGCACCACAATGATCGGGCCGAGGCAGCCGCCGACTTCCCGAGGGTCCCATGACGTTCTCCCCGCCCGTCCCGCGCGACGACGTCGATTCCGCGTGGCTGCCGCCCGCCGCCTTCCGGGCGGTCGGCGCCGGGCGCACGCTCGTGAGGGGTTCCGGGCTCCTCGTGGACACCGTGCACGGCGAAGTGGCCGCCGCCTGCGAGCGGTTCGGGGGGCGGGTGACGCGCGACGCGGGTGACGGGCCGTACGACCTGGTGCTGGAGCTGAGCGACGCGGCCGGGAACGCCGGGCTCGGCGAGGAGGGTTTCGCCGTCGGGCGGGAGCACGGCACGACGACCGTCACGGCCACCGGTGAACGCGGGCTGCTGTACGGGCTGTTCCACGTCGTACGGCTCGGCCCCGGCGTTCTCCGGGGCGAGCGGGCCCGCGAGACGCACCGCCCGGCGACCGCGCTGCGCATGCTCGACCACTGGGACAACGTCGCCGTGCACCCCGTCATGGGCCAGGTGGAGCGCGGCTACGCGGGCGGCTCGCTGTTCTGGGCCGACGGGCGGGCCCGCGGCGACCTGGAGCGGGTGCGCGCGTACGGCAGGCTGCTCGCGGCCTGCGGCGTCAACGCCATCTCGGTCAACAACGTCAACGTCCACGAGACCGAGGCACACCTGCTCACCGACCGGATCGGTGAAGTCGCCGCCATCGCCGGCGCGTTGCGGCCGTACGGCGTCAGGACCCACCTGTCGGTCAGTTTCGCCGCGCCGATCGTGCTGGGCGGGCTGCCCACCGCCGACCCGCTGGACGCGGCGGTGCGCGACTGGTGGGCCGGGGCGACCCGGCGGGTGTACGGGGTGATCCCCGACTTCGGCGGATACGTCGTGAAGGCCGACTCGGAGGGCCAGCCCGGCCCGTTCGCGTACGGCCGCAGCCACGCCGACGGCGCCAACATGCTGGCCGCGGGGCTGGAGCCGTACGGCGGGACCGTGCACTGGCGGGCCTTCGTCTACGACCACCGGCAGGACTGGCGGGACCGCACGACCGACCGGGCGCGCGCCGCGTACGACCACTTCACGCCGCTGGACGGGCAGTTCGCGGCGAACGCGGTGCTCCAGGTGAAGCACGGGCCGATGGACTTCCAGGTGCGCGAGCCGGTGTCGCCGCTGATCGGTGCGATGCCCGGCACCCGGCTGGCGGTGGAGGTGCAGGCCACGCAGGAGTACACCGGGCAGCAGCGGCACGTGTGCTGGCTCGGGCCGATGTGGAGCGAGGTGCTGCGGTTCCGGCCGCAGGGGGACGCCGGGCCCGCCGTCGGCGAGCTGGCGCGCGGCGGTCTGGTGGCGGTGTCCAACGCCGGCGACGACCCGTTCTGGACGGGGCATCCGCTGGCCCAGGCGAACCTGTACACCTTCGGGCGGCTGGCCTGGCGGCCGGACGCCGACCCCGGCCAGGTCCTCGGCGAGTGGATCGCGCTGACCCACCCGGGCGCCCCCGGCGAGCAGGCCGCCGGGCTGCGCGCCGTGCTGGAGGGTTCGTGGCGGACGTACGAGAAGTACACCGCGCCGCTCGGGGTGGGCTTCATGGTGCAGCCGGGGCACCACTACGGGCCGAGCGTGGACGGCTACGAGTACAGCCCCTGGGGCACCTACCACTTCGCCGACCGGGACGGCATCGGCGTGGACCGCAGCGCGGCGACCGGCACCGGGTACGCGGCGCAGTACGCCAAGCCGTGGGCCGAGGTGTACGAGTCGCCGGCCGGCTGCCCCGACGAGCTGCTGCTGTTCTTCCACCACGTGCCGTACGGGCACGTCCTGCGCAGCGGGAAGACCGTGATCCAGCACATCTACGACACGCACTTCGAGGGCGTGGCGGAGGTGGAGGAGGCCCGCCGGGTGTGGGCCGGCCTCGCGGACCTGGTGGAACCGGCGCGTCACGCGCGCGTGGCGCAGCGGTACGAGGAGCAGCTGCGCAGCGCCCGCGAGTGGCGCGACCAGATCAACAGCTACTTCTTCCGCAAGTCCGGGGTGCCGGACGAGCGGGGGCGGCGGATTTACTGACGGTGCGTGTGCCGGTGAACGGTGTGCGCGGCGCGGTCACGCCGTGAAGTGCTCCCGGGTCTCGGCGATCACCGGGCGGCTGCTGTGCAGCAGGGACAGCAGCAGCGGGGCGGCCAGCAGGGCGGGCAGCGCCTCGGTCATGAGGGCGGTCAGGGCGCCGGTCAGCACGAGCAGCGAGGCGGCGCCCAGGGTGGCCCGCCAGTGCCGGAAGAGGAAGTACGCGGCGAGGCGGGCGGTGTCGCGGGCGCGGAAGGTGAACAGCGACGTGAGCACGAGCGCGTGCGCGCCCCACAGCAGGGAACCGACGCCGATCCCCGCGAGCAGCACCGCCCACCAGCCGGGCAGGCCGGTCGCGGAGAAGTGCGTGAGGGTGAACGCGATGACGGTCAGCCAGGCCAGCAGCGGCGCCCACAGCTTCAGGGCGGGGACGGCGTTGAGGCGCCAGCCGCGCCCGTAGGTGCGGGCGGGGTGCAGGTCGGTGAGGTCGTGACCGCGGTGGTGCAGGGCGTACAGCGCGGCGGACAGCGCCGGGCCGAGCGGCAGCAGGCACCCGGCCGCGAGCGGCAGGCCGGCCGCGCCGGGGCGGAGCAGCAGCAGCGCGGCCAGCCCTGGTGAGGCGGCGAGGAGCAGCAGGACCTCGACGGTGAGGAGGGTGTGGACGAGGGTGACGGCACGGGAGAGGGGGCCGTCACCGAAGACGGCGGCGCCGGGGGCGCTCCTCGGTTCACCGGGGCCGTCACCGAAGGCGGCGGGGGCGCCCCTCGGTCCCCGCCCGGCCGGGCCGCTCACGGCACCTCCCCTCCCAGCAGCCTCCGCTCGTCCCACCACGGTGGTGTCTCGTCCTGGAGCGGGCTCAGCTCGACCAGGGTGATCTCGTGGCGGGTGAGGGTGAGGGACAGGTCCACGCGGCCGTCCTCGACCGGGAGCCGCCGGTGGTTGCGGGCGGGCTCGGCGGCCTCGTGCAGCAGGTCGAGCTGCGCGGCCTTCGGTGAGCGCGGACTGCCCAGCTGCCGCCAGGCCGTGTACGCGTTGCCGTGCTCCTCGTCCACGGTGGAGCGCCGGACGAACGCCTCGCCGCCGTCCCGGTCGCCGACCGGGACGGACAGGCGCAGCGTGTGCCGGTCGGGGCCGGGGGCGCGGCCGGTGGGGTCGACGGGCGCCCAGGCGAGGACGGTGACCCGGCCGTCGGCGTGCCGGCTCACCAGGTGGTCCGCGCCGCGCGCGAGCCGCTGCTCGCCCATCCGGGCCATGAAGGCGTACAGGTGGTACGTCGGTTTCCGCACCTGCCGGTGGGTGAGCAGGCCGAAGCCGCCGTGGAACAGGGCGGTCGGCACGCCGGTCTCCTCGAACATGTCGCTGAACGTCCAGTAGGAGAAGGAGTCGGCGTGGTCGCCGCCCGCCGCGACGACGGGGGCCAGGTAGGCGGCGTGGAAGGCCGTGTCGTGGACGGTGTTGTCGGGCCGGTAGGAGGAGTTGAACTCGGTGATGTGCACGGGCAGTCCGTCCAGGCGGGTGCCCTTGAGGACCCGGCGCGGTGCCGCGAACTGGTCGAGCAGGCCGGTCGCCGGGGCCAGGGTCTGGTGCACGGCGAACGGGACGTGCTGGGCGGGGCCGGAGGTGTAGGCGTGCCGGGAGACGAAGTCGACGGGCACGTCGCGCCGGTCGGTGAACTCCGCGAACCGTTCCAGCCACTCGTCGGCGCCCGGTGAGATCGCGGGCCCGCCGACCTGGATCCCGGGGTCCACCTCCTTCACGGCGTGTGCGGTCACCTCGTACATCCGGTGGTAGGCGGTCTCGTCCGCGTCCTGCCAGAAGTCCCGCAGGTTGGGCTCGTTCCACACCTCGACGGGCCAGGTGCGGACCTCGTCGGCGCCGTAGCGGTCGACGAGGTGGCCGAGCGTGGCGCGGACCAGCCCCGCCCACTCCCGCCAGTCGCGCGGCGGGGTGACGTTGCCGCGCCACCAGAACACGGTCTGCTCCCCCGACGCCAGCCCTTCGGGCATGAAGCCGAGTTCGAGGAACGGCCGGATGCCGAGGCCGAGATAGGCGTCGATCACCTGGTCGACGTAGGTGAAGGAGTGGTGGACGCGGCGGGTGCCCTGCCAGTCGTAGGGGCGGTGGACGCCCATGCCGTCGCTGAACAGGCCGTGGCCCCGGATGTGCCGGAAGCCGATGTCGCGCTGGAGCAGGGCGAGGGAGTCCTGGTAGTCGCGGCGCAGGGCGAGTTCGACGCGGCCGGTGCCGACGCAGGCCCGCCAGGCGCCGGACAGCTCCCCGTCGGGCTCGGCGGGGACGCGGATCACCCGTTCTCCTTCGTGAACCGCTCGTACGCCTTGTTGTGCAGGTCGATGTACCGGTCCATGTTCTTCGCCTTCAGCTCGGCGACGTAGGTGTTCCACTCGGACAGCGGGCGCTTGCCGAGCACGAACCGCAGCACGTTCTGGGTGACGTGGTCCTTCAGCGGGGTCTCCCACAGGCTCGCCTGCTCCTGCTCGGCGGACTCAAGGGGGTGGGCCGGGTCGACGGGCAGTTCCTTGCGCCGGGCCATGGCCGCCTGGAAGGCCTTCTCGTCCGGGCCGAACGAGGACGACACCAGGTCCCAGCTGCCTCCGTAGGTGAAGACGCCGTTGTGGAAGCCGAAGTCCTTCTGGAGGTCCTTCGGGGCGTCCGGGTCGGAGCCCATGAGGCTGATGCCGTCCTTGGGCCGGTACTGGCCGGGGCGGGGGCTGGTGTAGGTGACGTTCTCGACGCCCCACTTGGACAGCAGCTGCCCCTCGTCCGAGTACCACAGCCAGTCGGTGAACTGCAGGAGCGCGACGAAGCTGTCGCTCTTGAGGGCGTTGCTGGAGATCATGAGGCCGTTCTCCAGGCGGCTGCCGCCGAGGACGACCGGGCCGGCCGGTCCGATCGGCACCGGGATCATCTCGATCTTCGCGCCCTTGACCTGCTTCCGCAGGTTGTAGCGGTAGTTCTGGACGAGTTCCTGCGCGTTGGTGCTGATCGCGAAGGACTTCTCGGACAGCAGCTTCTTCACGGCCTCGTCGTCGGTCTGCGTGAAGCTCTCCGGGTCCATCAGCTTCTCGGCGACCAGCTTGCGCAGGTACTCCACGACCTGGCGGAAGGCGTCCGTGGCGCCGGTGAAGACGAACTTCCCGGCCCGGGCGTCCCAGGTGGTGTTCTGGTACGACCAGCCGGCCCGCACGCCGTGGGCCTGGCCGAGGTAGCCCATCAGGGCGCCGACGGGGAACGGCGTGTTGATGCTCCAGCGGTCGGAGAACGGGTACCGGTCGGGGTACTCCTCCTTGAGCGCCTTGAACACCTCGTGGACCTCGTCCCAGGTGGTGGGCAGGGCCAGGCCGAGCCGGTCGAGGACGTCCGTGCGCAGCGCGAGCGAGTAGTTGGACTTGACCTTCTCGTGCAGGCCGGGCAGCAGGTAGAACTTGCCGTCGGCCTGGCGCAGCGAGTCGATCTCTCTTTCCAGGTGCCACTTCTTCACCTTGGCCCGGAAGTTGGGCATTAGGTGCGTGTAGTCGCTGACGGGGAGGATCGAACCGGACGACACGAACGGGGTCTCCGCGCCCGGGTAGGTCTTGGGGATGAGGAAGGGGGCGTCGCCCGCGCCGATGAGCAGGCTGCGCTTCTTCTCGTAGTCGCTGAGCGGGACGGCGACGGGCTTGAGGGTGATGCCGGTACGCCTGGTGACCTCCTTCCAGAACAGCCAGTCGTCCTTCATCGGGTAGACGGGGTTGTTGTTGTGCAGCACCGAGAAGGAGAGCGGCTTGGCCGCCTTGAACGGCTCGCCCGCCCGGTACTCCTTCATGGCGCCGTCGCGCTTCTTGGAGAGGTCCTTGCCGTCGCCCTGGTCGTCGCCGCTGCCGCAGCCGGTGAGGGCGGCGAGTCCGGCGAATCCGGCGGCGGCGAGTATCCGGCGCCGCGACAGCTGTCCTGCGTTGTGCACGGGGACTCCCTGGTGTCGTTTCGTTGAGCAGGTGAGGTGGGTGCGCTCGTTGAGCAGGTGGGGTGCGGCTGCCGTCAGCCCTTGACCGCGCCGAGCATCACGCCCGAGACGAAGTAGCGCTGGACGAACGGGTAGACGCACAGGATCGGCAGCGACGTGAGCACGATGGTCACGGCCTGGATGTTCGCCGCGGTCTGGCTGAGCTGTTCCGTCGAGGCGCCGGCGTTGCCGCCGCCGGTGGCGCCCGCGATGAGGTTGCGCAGGTAGACGGTGACGGGCATGAGATCGGCCCGGTCCATGTAGAGGAAGGCGCTGAACCAGGAGTTCCAGAAGGACACCGAGTAGAACAGCACCATCGTGGCGACGACCGCCTTCGACAGCGGCAGCACGATCTTGAGGAGGGTGCCGTAGGTGCTGAGGCCGTCGATCTGCGCGGCCTCCTCCAGCTCGTCCGGCAGGCTCTCGAAGAACGCCTTCATCACCAGCAGGTTGAAGACGCTGATCGCGTTCGGGAGGGCCAGCGCCCACACGGTGTTCTTCATCCCGAGGCTGGTGATGAGCACGTAGTTGGGGATCAGGCCGCCGGTGAAGAACATGGTGAACACGGCGACGCCCACGAGCAGGCCGCGCCCCTTGAGGTGCTTCTTCGACAGGACGTAGGCGTAGCAGGTCGTCAGCACCATGGCGATGACGGTGGAGACCACCGTGTAGAGCACGGTGTTGCCGTAGTTCCGCCAGAACATCGCGTCCCGGAAGACGATCTCGTACGTGGTGAGGTTGAAGCCCTTGGGCCACAGCGTCACTTCGCCGGACCTGATCTGGCGTTCGCCGCTGAACGAGCGGGCGATGATGTTGACGAACGGGTACAGCGTGACGACCACGACCAGGGCGAGGATGACGCCGTTGATCCCCTGGAAGACGCGGTGGCCCCCGGTCGGCTGGTTCACGGAGGTGCGCGGGCGCGCCGGCTTGAGGCTCACCACAGGCTCGTCCCCACGGTTCTGCGCGACAGACGGTTCGCGGAAGTGATCAGGATCAGGCCGACGACCGCCTCGAACAGGCCGATCGCGGCGGCGTAACTGAAGCTGTTGGACTCGACGCCGGTGCGGTACAGGTATGTGGAGATGACGTCGGCGGTCGGGTACGTCAGCGGGTTGTAGAGCAGCAGGATCTTCTCGAAGCCGACCGCGAGGAACGTGCCGATGTTCAGGATCAGCAGCGTGATCATCGTGGGCCGGATGCCGGGCAGCGTGACGTGCCAGATCTGCCGCAGCCTTCCCGCGCCGTCGATGCGGGCGGCCTCGTAGAGGTCCTCGTCGATGGTGGTGAGCGCGGCGAGGTAGAGGATCGTGCCCCAGCCCGCCGTCTGCCAGATCTCCGAGCCGACGTAGATGGTGCGGAACCACTCGGGTTCCTGGATGAACCGGATCGGGTCGTGCCCGAACCAGCCGAGCACGTGGTTGACCGGGCCGTCCGTGGCGAGCATCTGCAGGGTGATGCCCGCGACGATCACGATCGACAGGAAGTGCGGCAGGTACGACACCGACTGCACGAACCTCTTCAGGGCCCGGGTGCGCACCTCGTTCAGGAGCAGCGCGAGCACGATCGGGATCGGGAAGCAGAACAGGAGCGTGAGCCCGCCGAGCCAGAGGGTGTTGCGGAACACCTGCCAGAAGGTGGGGTCGGAAAGGAACATGCGGACATAGCGCAGGCCCACCCACTCCTCCCCCAGGATCGAGCCGCCCGGCTCGAACCGGCGGAAGGCGATCACGTTGCCGATCATCGGCAGGTAGCGGAAGACCAGGAAGAACAGCAGCGGCAGGACGGCCAGCGAGTACAGCTGCCAGTCGCGCCGCAGCGCCCGCCGCCAGCTTGCGCGGGGCGCTGTGGAGGTGCTCATGCTCGGGCCTCCCCGGGGCATGGAACGCGGAAATGAACCGAAAGTTTCGAACTCTTACCGGTAACTTCGCGGCAACCTAAGGGCACCGGTAAGCGCTGTCAATGGGTGGTGCGTCCTGGAATCTTGCGGGTGTGCCGGGTGGTCAATTCCCCTACGAGGGGCGGCGAAGGATCTGTTCCGGCTGCTAGGGTCGGCGGAAATTTCTGCCGCCGGACCGCAACAATCGGTCGCCCTGTCCCCGAGTCCCGTGCGAGGTGCCGCCGTGCCCGCGTTCGACCTGACCCTGTCGGAACTGGAATGCCACCGCCCCTGCCCCGACGAGCCGGACGACTTCGACGCGTTCTGGCAGAGCACCCTCAAGGAGGCCTCGGGGGCGGAGGTGCTGGAGTCGGTGCGGCCGGTGGAGACCGGGCTGCGGCTGACCGAGACCTGGGACGTGACGTTCCGGGGTTTCGCCGGCGACCCGGTGCGCGCCTGGTTCAGCCGGCCGGCCGGGGTGCGCCGACCGCTCCCGGCGGTCGTGGAGTACGCGGGCTACGGGCGCGGGCGCGGCCTGCCGCACGAGCGGCTCACCTGGGTCGGCGCCGGGTACGCCCATCTGCTGATGGACAACCGGGGCCAGGGCGACCAGTACGGGTCGGGCGGGGCCACCCCCGACCCGCACGCGGGCGCGCCGGGCGGTCCCGGCCCGGCCGTGCGCGGCCTGCTGGACCCGCGGGACCACCACTACCGCCGGCTGATCACCGACGCGGTGCGCGCGGTCGCCGCCGCACGCGCACTGCCGGGCGTGGACCCCGCCCGGACCGTGGCCGCCGGCAGCAGTCAGGGCGGCGGGCTCGCGCTGGCCGTCGCCGGACTCGTCCCCGACCTGGCGGCGGCCCTGGTGACCGCGCCGCTGCTGTGCGGCATCCGGCGTGCCCTGGACCTGACGGACGCGGGCCCGTACGGCGAGATCGCCGCGTATCTCGCCGTGCACCGCGGAGCCGAGCGGGCCGCGTACCGCACGCTGTCCTATCTGGAGGGCGTCTCGTTCGCCCGGCGGGCCCACGCCCCGGCGCACTTCGGGGTGGGCCTGCGCGACACGGTGTGCCCGCCGAGCGGGGCGTACGCCGCCTTCAACCGCTACGCGGAACTGACGGGCGCGGACCCGCGCCGGGAGATCCACGCCTATCCCTTCAACGGCCACGAGGGCGGCGACGCGGTACAGGTGCGGCGCCAACTGCTCTGGCTGCGCGAGGTGTTGGGGGAGGCGGAAGGCGGCGCCGGGGCGTGACGCGGGGGGCCTGCGGGGTGCGGGGCAGCGGGTCTTGACGGCGTGACGCGGCGGGCTCCGGAAGATGCAGTGGCCGTTTACAACCGCCACCGTGCGGCGATACGTTCCCTCAGTGCGGTGGGAGCGTTCCCAGACGGCGGACCGGAACCTGCCCCGGGGAACCTCCCACCGCACGCCCGAGACCGGCAGGACGCCCGAGGGCCGCACCCCCGTCACCGGGGGTGCGACCCTCGAGTGCCGTGCCGTACCGCTTGCTTGCCCTCGCCTACCGCCTACTTGCGGATCAGGCTGCGCAGCACGTACTGCATGATGCCGCCGTTGCGGTAGTAGTCCGCCTCGCCGGGGGTGTCGATGCGGACGACCGCGTCGAACTCGACGCCGGTGTCGGTGCTGACCTTCACCGTGCGCGGGGTGGTGCCGTTGTTGAGTTCGGTGACGCCGGTGATGGAGAAGGTCTCCTCGCCGGTCAGGCCGAGGCTCTGGGCGGACTGGCCCTCGGGGAACTGCAGCGGCAGCACGCCCATGCCGATCAGGTTCGAGCGGTGGATGCGCTCGTAGGACTCGGCGATGACGGCCTTGACGCCGAGGAGCGCGGTGCCCTTGGCCGCCCAGTCGCGGGACGAGCCGGAGCCGTACTCCTTGCCGGCCAGGACGACCAGCGGAACGCCGGCGGCCTGGTAGTTCTGCGAGGCGTCGTAGATGAAGGCGACGGGGCCGCCCTCACGCGTGAAGTCGCGGGTGTAGCCGCCCTCGGTGCCCGGCGCGATCTGGTTGCGCAGGCGGATGTTGGCGAACGTGCCGCGGATCATGACCTCGTGGTTGCCGCGGCGCGAGCCGTAGCTGTTGAAGTCGCGGCGCTCGACGCCGTGCTCCGTGAGGTACTTGCCGGCCGGGGTGTCGGCCTTGATGGCGCCGGCCGGGGAGATGTGGTCGGTGGTCACCGAGTCGCCGAGCTTGGCGAGCACGCGGGCGCCGGTGATGTCCGAGACCGGGGTGGTCTCCATCGTCATGCCCTCGAAGTACGGGGGCTTGCGGACGTAGGTGGACTCCGGGTCCCACTCGAAGGTGTCGCCGGTCGGGATGGGCAGCGCCTGCCACTGGGCGTCGCCCGCGAACACGTCGCTGTAGGACTTGGCGAACATGTCCTCGCCGATGGCGCTCGCGACGACCTCGTTGACCTCGGCCTCGCTCGGCCAGATGTCCTTCAGGTGGACCGGGTTGCCGTCCTGGTCGGCGCCCAGCGGCTCCCGGGTGATGTCCACCTTCATCGAGCCGGCGATGGCGTAGGCGACGACCAGCGGCGGGGACGCCAGGTAGTTCATCTTGACGTCGGGGTTGATGCGGCCCTCGAAGTTCCGGTTGCCGGACAGGACCGAGGTGACCGCGAGGTCGTGCTCGTTGACCGCCTTGGAGACCTCCTCCGGCAGCGGGCCGGAGTTGCCGATGCAGGTGGTGCAGCCGTAGCCGACGAGGTTGAAGCCGACCTTGTCGAGGTACGGCGTCAGGCCCGCCTTCTCGAAGTAGTCGGTGACGACCTTGGAGCCCGGGGCCAGGGTGGTCTTCACCCACGGCTTGCGGGTCAGGCCCTTCTCGACCGCCTTCTTCGCCACCAGCGCGGCGGCGACCATGACGTACGGGTTGGAGGTGTTGGTGCAGGAGGTGATGGCCGCGACCGTCACCGCACCGTGGTCCAGCTCGTACTCCGTGCCGTCGGGGGCGGTCACGGGGACCGGGTTGGACGGAACGGCCGCGCCGGTGCCCTCGGCGTGCTGCGGGGCGCCCGCGCCGTTCTCCTGGCTGCCGTAGGCCGGGGCGTCGGAGGCCGGGAAGGACTCGTCGCTCGCCTCGTCCACCGGGGAGGCGGCGGTGCCGCCCTGCGTGGTCGGGACCTCGACGTAGTTGAGGACGTCCTTGGCGAACTGCTGGGCGGCCTCGGCGAGGACGATGCGGTCCTGCGGGCGCTTCGGGCCGGCGATGGAGGGGACGACGGTGGAGAGGTCCAGCTCCAGCTTCTCGGAGAAGTCCGGCTCGGCGGCCGGGTCCAGCCAGAGACCCTGCTCCTTGGCGTACGCCTCGACCAGCGCGACCTGCTGCTCGGAGCGGCCGGTGAGCTTGAGGTAGTTCAGCGTCTCGCCGTCGATCGGGAAGATCGCGGCGGTGGAGCCGAACTCGGGGGACATGTTGCCGATGGTGGCGCGGTTGGCGAGGCTCGTCGCGGCCACGCCCTCGCCGTAGAACTCCACGAACTTGCCGACCACGCCGTGCTTGCGCAGCATCTCGGTGATCGTGAGGACCAGGTCGGTGGCGGTGGTGCCGGGCTGCAGCTCACCGGTGAGCTTGAAGCCGACGACGCGCGGGATCAGCATGGAGACCGGTTGGCCGAGCATCGCGGCCTCGGCCTCGATGCCGCCGACGCCCCAGCCGAGGACGCCGAGGCCGTTGACCATGGTGGTGTGCGAGTCGGTGCCGACCAGGGTGTCGGGGTAGGCCTGGCCGTTCCGGACCATGACCGTGCGGGCCAGGTGCTCGATGTTCACCTGGTGGACGATGCCGGTGCCGGGCGGGACGACCTTGAACTCGTCGAAGGCGGTCTGGCCCCAGCGCAGGAACTGGTAGCGCTCCTTGTTGCGGCCGTACTCCAGCTCGACGTTCTGCGCGAAGGCCTCCTTCGTGCCGAACTTGTCGGCGATGACGGAGTGGTCGATGACCAGCTCGGCCGGCGCCAGCGGGTTGATCTTCGCCGGGTCGCCGCCCAGCTCCTTGACGGCCTCACGCATGGTGGCGAGGTCCACGACACACGGCACGCCGGTGAAGTCCTGCATGATCACGCGGGCCGGCGTGAACTGGATCTCCTGCGACGGCTGGGCCTGGGAGTCCCAGCCGCCGAGGGCGCGGATGTGGTCGGCGGTGATGTTGGCGCCGTCCTCGGTGCGGAGCAGGTTCTCCAGCAGCACCTTCAGGCTGTAGGGAAGGCGCGCCGAGCCCTCGACCTTGTCCAACCGGAAGATCTCGTACGACTCGTCGCCCACCTGCAGCGTGCTGCGGGCGTCGAAGCTGTTCGCCGACACGACAGTCTCCTTCATTGATGTGCGCGTTCCACCGCATCCTGCCGCCACGACGTCCTGGCCGAACCGCTGAGGCAAGGCTAAGTTAGGTTGCCCTTACTGCCAGACTGCCGGCGGTGAGCGGCTGCGGTGCGCCTCGGCAGATATCTCGATGTCGAGATAACTCTAGTACATGAGGCGGTGGCGGTCATGTCCGGGGCTGGAGTGTTCCGGGGCCGGGACGTGCGCGGGCGCGGCGTGTCCGCGGGCCTGGCGCACCGACGAGCCTGGCGCGTCCGCGGCTCCGCGCGCCGACGGCCGGGAAACCGCCGCGCGCCTGCCATCGGTGGACGAAGTCGGGGTAACCGTCAGGGACCGGCTCACCCGAGCGACACCTTCGAGGAGGCGAGCATGCCCCTGACGTTCCGCAAGAGTTTCCGGATCCTGCCGGGAGTGCGGCTCAACATCAACAAGCGCTCCTGGTCCATCACCACCGGCGGCGCGCACGGCCCGCGCCACACGCGCAGCAGCACCGGGCGCCGTACGACGTCGATGGATCTGCCCGGACCGTTCGGATGGCGCAGGACCCGTTCGGCCGGACGGCGCTGACATTCCGTCACCCGAACGACCCCCCGGGCGAGCGTCATCTCATATCTGAGATAACCTCAACCTCATGGCAGACGACTACCTCGTACGCATCGGCAAGCTCATCCGTGACGCCCGGCAACACCGGGGCTGGACGCAGTCGCAGCTGGCCGAGGCGCTCGGCACCAGCCAGAGCGCCGTCAACCGCATCGAGCGCGGCAACCAGAACATCAGCCTTGAGATGATCGCCCGCATCGGCGAAGCGCTGGACAGCGAAATCGTCTCACTGGGCTACGCGGGCCCGATGCACCTGCGCGTGGTCGGCGGGCGGCGCCTGTCCGGTGCCATCGACGTCAAGACGAGCAAGAACGCGTGCGTGGCCCTGCTGTGCGCCTCGCTGCTCAACAAGGGGCGCACAGTGCTGCGCCGGGTCGCCCGCATCGAGGAGGTCTACCGCCTCCTGGAGGTGCTGGGCTCCATCGGCGTGCGCACCCGCTGGATCAACGACGGCGTCGACCTGGAGATCGTGCCGCCGGCCGAGCTGGACATGGACGCCATCGACGCCGAGGCCGCCGTCCGCACCCGGTCCATCATCATGTTCCTCGGCCCGCTGCTGCACCGCATGGACCGCTTCAAGCTGCCCTACGCCGGCGGCTGCGACCTCGGCACGCGCACCATCGAACCGCACATGATCGCGCTGCGCCGGTTCGGCCTGGAGGTCGCGGCGACCGAGGGCCATTACCACGCGGTGGTCGACCGCGCCGTCCGCCCGGACCGCCCGATCGTGCTGACCGAGCGCGGCGACACGGTGACCGAGAACGCGCTGCTGGCCGCCGCGCGGTACGACGGCGTCACCGTCATCCGCAACGCCTCCTCCAACTACATGGTCCAGGACCTGTGCTTCTTCCTGGAGACCCTGGGCGTGCGGGTGGAGGGCATCGGCACGACCACGCTCACCGTGCACGGCGTGCCGGTCATCGACGTCGACGTGGACTACTCCCCCTCCGAGGACCCGGTCGAGGCGATGAGCCTGCTGGCCGCGGCGGTGGTGACCGAGTCGGAACTGACCGTGCGCCGCGTCCCCATCGAGTTCCTGGAGATCGAACTGGCGGTCCTGGAGGAGATGGGCCTCGACCACGACCGCACGGCGGAGTACGTCGCCGACAACGGCCGTACGCGGCTGGTGGACCTCACCGTCCGGCCCTCCAAACTGGAGGCGCCCATCGACAAGATCCACCCGATGCCGTTCCCGGGCCTGAACATCGACAACGTCCCGTTCTTCGCGGCCATCGCGGCGACCGCCCAGGGCAAGACCCTGATCCACGACTGGGTCTACGACAACCGCGCCATCTACCTCACCGACCTCAACCGCCTCGGCGGGCGCCTGCAACTGCTGGACCCGCATCGCGTCCTGGTCGAGGGCCCGACCCGCTGGCGCGCCGCCGAAATGATGTGCCCACCGGCGCTGCGCCCCGCGGTGGTCGTCCTGCTGGCGATGATGGCGGCCGAGGGCACGTCGGTGTTGCGGAACGTGTATGTCATCAACCGGGGGTATGAGGATTTGGCGGAGCGGTTGAACTCGATCGGGGCGCAGATCGAGATTTTCCGGGACATCTGAACGACGGCACCCCTCAAGATCCGAACGCCAACAGTGTCATGGCCGCTTCGGGTTGGCGGGGGTGGCGTAGACGACGAGGTTGTCGCGGTATTCGCCGCGGCTGCGGTCGTACGGGCCTGAACAGGTGATCAGATGCAGGGCGGGCGGTCCGCTGGTCGCGTAGACCTGACTGTCGGGGAGGGCGTCCTTCTCGTACTGGCGTAGTGCCCGGACCGTGAAGGTGATGGTGGACCGGTCGTCGCGCACCAGTGTGACCTCGTCGCCCGGGTCGAGTGCGGAGAGGCCGTGGAAGGCGCCGGGGCCGGTTGCCGAGTCGACATGACCGACGACGACCGTCGCGCCCGGGCTGCCCGGCCGCGGCCCATCGCTCCACCACCCTATGCGTTCGGGTTCGTCGGGAACGCTGAGGCGGCCGTCCTGCTGGACCCGCAGGCTGATCAGGGGCTGGTCGACTCCGATGGCGGGGATGCGGATGCGGACTGGTGGTGCCGCCGTCCGGGAGTCGGAGGCAGCGTCCTCGGCCGATCCCGGGTTGACCGGAATGGAGCCTCTGGCTATCCGCTCCGGTGCCTGCCCGGGGCTTGTTCCCAGAGCTGAGACACCGACGCAGGCCAGCGCTGTGCCGACGGCAACGGCCACCACTCCTGCGGCTGCTCGCGTGCTGGGCCTTCGCCGGAGTCGCAGGCGGCGTATGCCTCTGCCACGGTCCGGTCGCCCGGCCCGCCAGTGGCGGGCCGGGCGACCGGAGAAGAGCGGGTTGCTCATGCCTGGCCGGCGCGCCGTCGACGCAGGGCCAGCACTCCGGCACAGGCCAGGAGGGCGCCGCCGCCCAGGGCCGTGACGGGTACGACGGGGAATCCGTCGCCGGACGCGAGGCCGCCGAGACCGGCGCCGACGCCGCCGTCGGGGCGGAGGGAGTCGGCCTGGTTGACGGCTGCGCTGTTGGGCAGCGCCACGTACGGGAACGTGTCACTGGGCTGGCGGTAGGGGGTGTCGACGGCGTCTCCGGCGGCCAGCGCGGGTACGATCTTGCCGGTCTGGGCGGCGCCTTCGAGGGCCTGCAGTTCGATGTCGACAACGTCGTCGTTGAGCCGGCGGCCGTTGGGGAAGCCGGCCAGGTCGTTGCCCAGGACACCGAGGCGGTTGGGTTTGGCGGCGGGCGGGACGGACATGTTCAGCCGCAGCATCTCCGCGGGGACGACCGAGGCCTTGTCGACGTCGGCGTTGAGGCGCTGCGAGTTGAGGTCCGCCTTGATCGGGCCGCACTCCTTGCAGATGCCGGTGAGGAAGATCTCGACGAGGTCGTTGCGCGGGGTGGCGGGGGCGGGAATCCCGTAGATCTTCTCGATGAGCTTGGGGACGATCGGGTCCTTCACCTTGTCGACGACCGGTGTGACGGAGGCGTCCTTGTCCGGGGTGAGCGCGTTGAAGGCGTCCTTGAACTTCAGCGGCACGACCACTTCGTTAACGAGTGGGTTGCCCAGGCGGGAGACCTGGCGCCAGTCGTCGGTGTTTCCGCCCCTGGCGGCGGTTTTGGGACCGGTCGCCTTGCCGTCGGACTGGGCGCCGGTGCCCTCGCCGCCCTTGCTGCCCGCGCCCGTGACGTTCGCTCCTCGGCGGTCGGTGGTGGACCACACGCCGATGACGGGGTTGCGCTTGGCGTCACCCTTGAGCGCCAGGGTCGACTTGGGCACCTGGATGGCGAGGGTGTTGACGTTGTATCCGGCCAGGGTGTTGTGGCCTCGCTTCGAGAGGTCACCCCCGTACAGGAGGTCGAAGATCCGCAGATCCAGGAAGAACGGGTCGGACGCCTGACCCGCGAAGGTCTGGCCGCCCCCGGGCAGCGGAACCACGGCCTCCTTGCGCAGGGAGGCGTAGTCGGGCATCGACGCCCTGCCGACGTTGGAGGGCGCGACGGGGGCGTCCTTCAGGAGTGTCTTGGTGTTTCCCCTGCTGTCGGTGACCTTCAGGCTGTACGTCTGGCGGAAGTTGAGGTCCTTGTCGTCCAGCGACTCCACGACACCCGTGTTGTACAGGAACTGGTTGGCGTCGTCGCGGATGCGGTCGGTGAACTCCCACGTGTACGTCGTGTCGGGCTTGCCGTTGCCATCCGCGTCGATCTTGATGTTGTAGCGCGCGTCGTTGGCGAACGGGTAGAAGTTCGGTCCGCCGTTGGGTTCCTGGAACGGGAGCCAGTTCGACACCAGCGTCACGGTGTCAGGCTTGTCCGGGCTGGTGAAGGCGTAGACGTCGGTGTTGTCGGCCCTGGGGTCCCCCGCGATCAGCGGTGCCTCACGGTGGCTCGAAGCCGAGCTGGTCGCGGGGGCGAGGCCGGCGACCGCAGCGGCGGTCAACAGGCCAAGTGCGCCGGTGGCGGCAAGGGTGCGCTCGGCCCGGCGTGAACCGGGCCGTCGTCGGAGCATGCGGGGAGAGTGCATGGGCGATCCGTTTCCGGTGAGAGCCGCTTGCCCTCCGGGAGAACCCTGACGGGGCGGCTGAGAGCTGGAGCTTCCAAGCGCCACACGGGCCCGCGTGAGGTCGTCCTGAGGGCGACCGTCGTGCGGTACATCACATAGCGTGACGCTGGGTTTCCATCAGGTCACCATGGGTGAGATCGCCTCGCAACGCGGCTGGGCCGTCCGAGGCTCATCGGCCGGGCGTGAGCTCACCTGCTGTCATGCCGGGCATGGCGTCGAGGAGGCGCCGCGTGTGGGGCCAGGCGTCGAGATGTGCGGCGACGACGGGATCGGTGCGCCCCAGAAACGCGAGGTGCCGGACCGCGTGTGCCACCACGTGGCCGATCTCCAGATCGGGTGGAGTGGGGTCGCCCGGCCTCCGGGAGCGGGCGATGGTGAGCGGCCCGGGCAGCAGGGTCCCGGGACTGTGCTGGTCGGGATCCGGGTGCACGAGGTACGTCAGGACGATCCGCCCGTCGCCCACAGCGCGCCAACTGGTCGAGTGCACCAGGTGCGTCTCGTCACCGGCGTCCAGGTGCACGAGGCGCCTGACGGTCCCGTCCGGGCTGGTTTCTCTGCCCAGCCCTGTGATCAGCCGACGGTAGGACCAGCCTCCCGTCGGCTCGTGCCGCAGCAGGAGCGCTTCCACGCACACGGGAGGCGATGCGGCATCGCGTGTGTCACAGGGGGTGAGCGTCATCGCGCATGACTCCAGCGTCGGCGGGGGGACCGGTGGTCAGAGGTGCATCCCACCGCCGATCTTATTGCCATACATGTGCAGGTGCGCAATGTGAGCGCAAAGGGGTGATGGTGCCTCACTCCTGCGAGCGGGTCGGCGTCCTTGTCTCGTCGCCTTCTTCCTCCCACCGCCACTCGGTGCCCTCCGGGGTGTCGTGCAGACGTACCCCTCCGGCGGCAAGGGCATCACGCAGTCCGTCAGCCAGGTCCCAGGCGTCGCTCGCGCGCAAGCGCCTGCGGAGGTCGAGCAAGGGTCCGAGGATCCGCGCGAGCGTGTACTCCGGTTCCGCCATGCCGCGCCCCGCCTGCCGGGCGAGCAGGCGGATCATGCCGTGCAGAACCGTGCGGGCCCATTCGCCGCCCTGGTCCTCCTCCATGTCCGCGCTCCACGCCGCGATCACGGTCTCCAGTTCGACTATCACCTCGGCCATGGCCTGAGCGTCAGATGCCTTCCTGGCTTCGCCGAATCGCGCTTCCGACGCCGCAACGGCCTCCTGAAGGGTGGCAGGGGCATCCTCCGCCGCGGGGCCGGCGCAGCCGTGACCGGCGGCGGCAGGGCGGTGCTGGGCGGGCAGGGGCGTGCTCGGCCCTCGACCGCCCACCAGATCACGCAGTTGATCCAGCACCAGCGTGGTGCCCCCACGTACCGTTTGGCTGACGCCTCTGCGGCGCACGGTCATCACTCCCCGCCCCCACACCCGCGCCAGCGAAGCGTCGAGGTCGATGATGAGCGCGGTGTGCTCGTCGATGCCCAGCACGGCTGCTTCCTCGGGCAGTTCGCGTTCCAGGCGGGAGAGTCGGGATTCACCCAGATAGCAGAACCGGGTGTCGTGTGTGCCGCCCTCGGCGTTGTCGTAGTGAGGGATCACCGCGACCGGCAGGCCCAGCACCCCGAGGAGATCCAGCCCGTCCAGCCAGACGGGTGGGTGCCCGGCCTTGTACACCTCGTAGACGGGCAGCGCTGCGAAGCCCACCGTGCAGGCCGCTGCGGAGGCCATCACCGTCACGCCGTGCCCGCGTGCGACGCGTTCACGCAGGATCTCCCCGAGGCGTTGGGTGCGCCAGCGTCCCAGCGCGTACGAGGGGCTGCCGGGGCCCGAGAACACCCAGCTCGCCCTGCGTACCCGGTCACGCACTCGGTCCGCGCGGACGTCGGCCGGACCGCCGGCGGACGTGTCCGCGTCCGGCACGACCTCGGTCATGAGCCCGACGGATTTTCGGAAGTACTCTCGCGCACGGGTGGAGATGTCGTCCCTGTTGACCTGGAATCCGTACGGGGTTTCCAGGATCACCGCATCGCGGTCGCCGCCGATGTGGGCGGCCAGTTCACGGTGCAGGGTGACCATGGTCGGACTGGTCTCGCCCGACCCCATCAGTGCCAGAATTCCCCGCCCCTCGTCCATGCCGATCCGCCCCCTCCACTCCGGCGACCGGATCCGGGCTGCACCGCCCGCACGATCCGAACTCCTGGCAGAGCCCTATCCATACCCCAACGCCATCGCACGCATACCGAGAGCGATGAGGGCCGAAGAGCGGGCCACGCCGGAGCCTGGAGGGGCCTGATGAACCCCTGTCACCTTTTCGGGGTGTGCCTCACCAGGGTCCGGCAGTGGCTCGGAGAACCAAACCGACACCCACCAGCAGTACGAGGCTCGATGTCGCCACAGGGCCCCAGCGGGCCAGCTTCCGCAGCCTGGTCCAGCGGGCGGCCGTGGAGGTGCGCGCAGCGAGATCGAAGCGGTCGCGCAACCGGACGAGCAGAAGACCGGCCAGCGTGAGCGTGCCGGCCATACCGAGTCCGTAAGCGAGGACGAGAAGTACTCCGAACGCCGTACGGCCCAGCGCGACCGCCCCGAGCAGGACGACGAGAGCGGAAGGGCTGGGCACGAGGCCGCCCGCGATGCCCATGCCGATGAGCCCGCCGCGGTTCGTGGTGGCGGGGAGGGGGTGCGAGTGGTCCTGAGGGGATCCGTGGGCGCGGTCGTGGCCGTGGTGTGCGTGGTGGTGCGCCTCCGCCTGAACCGGAGTCAGGACCGCGAGGGGCGAAACGTCACCGCCGGGCGCGGTCGGAGGCGCGTCCTGGTGCGGTGACGCGTGCACGTGGTCCTCACCATGCCCGTGGGCATGCCCGTGCCCGTGCCCGTGCCCGTGTCCGTGTCCGTGTCCGTGGTGATGGTGGCCGTGTGTGGGCGTGCCTCGCACCGCGGAGCGCAGCAACCACAGGCCGATGCCCGCCACCAGCAGGCCACTGGCCAGCCCCAGCCAGGTGAGCGCGGTTTCGCCCGCGAGCGTCGTTGCGACGGGCAGCAGCAGGCCCAGTACCAGGACCCCTGCGGTGTGGGTGAGAGTCACCGTCATGCCGACGGTCACTGCGTCTCGGGATGTGCCGCGGCGGCCGGCGAGGTAGGCAGCCATGATGGTCTTGCCGTGGCCAGGCATGGCCGCATGAGAGGCGCCCAGGACGATGGCCAGCAGGAGGGCCAGCAGGCCGACCGGCACGGTCAGTTCGCGCGTACCGACCAGTGAGTCGAAGGTGCCGGAGACCTTGCTCAGCGCTGCCGCGACAGGGCCGGGTACGGACTCCCCGCCGGGCGGGGCAGCGGAACCCGCCTGCGGTCCGCCGGATCCGCCCGGGGTGGTGCGCAGGGTGGCGGATCGCTGGTTCAGGGGGGTGGCCAGGGGATCGGCCGGGTAGCGGCGAAGCTCGTCCGTGACCGAGTCTGCGGGAACGTCCCTCGAGTCGAGGGTGACGCCGCGCCCCCGCGCGGTGATCTCGTGCCAGCCGATCCGACCGCTGTCATAGGCCGTCCGGACGCTCACCTTGGCGGGCTGCCGCAGATTCGCGTCGGCGGTGAGCCCGCACTCGAGGCGACTCGTCTGCAGTCCTGCCTCCCCGGCACGGTAGGAGAATGCCGCATGCCGGACGCTGAAGCGCAGGGCCGTCCCGTCGGTCTTCACCCGCAATCGGCCTACCGCCGAGGCGCACGCGGTACGTGCGTGGGCGCGTGCCTCGGCCGCGTCCACGCCGCCCCGGCCGTTGCGGTCCACACCAGGGCGTTCCTGGGCGGCGGCGATTTCGGCCCGATCGACAACGAGAAGGGCCTCGACACGGTCAGGATAGAGCGTGAGACCGGTGTGGTGATTGACCGTGAAGTTGCCCAGCGGGTGTGCGGCGGAGCCGGGCGCGTTCGCCGCATTGACGCAGAGCACGAGACTCAGCAGAGCCCAGGCTGTGAGTGCGCGGCGTGAGGTGGTCTTCATGAGGCGCTTTCGATGCGACTGAGCGCGGCACGGGCGCGCGGGGCGTGCAACGGGTGGAAGTGCGGGTCGATCGCCAGGGCCCGTTCGAGGTCCTCGCGGGCTGCGGGGTCTTCCAGGGCCAGGCGGATCATGCCCCGGTGGTAATGGAAGAGGGCACTGCGCGTGCCGAGGGCCAGCGCGCGGTCGGCGTACGCCAGCGCTTCCTCGTTCCGTCCGGCCCGGTGCAGCGCCCAGGCGCAGGCATCCTGTACGGCGATGAAGGGCCGGTCCCGGACAGCGGTGCGGCCCATGGTGACGGCCCGCTCGACGCTGCCGTGGTCTGCCTCGAAGAGGATCGCGTCCACGTCGGGCGGTTCTCCGGAGGCCCGGCGTACCTGTTCGTGGGCGCGGAGGACCTCGTACTGCTTCCGGGCTTCCTTGGTGTTGCCGAGCGACTCCTGAAGCTCGCCGAGACCGATGAGGTACTGCGGCAGTGGGACGGTCTCGACGGCCGCGGCGTAGTCGGCGACGGCCTGCCGGTTGTGGCCGAGTGCCGCGTGCGCGCGGGCCCGTGCTTCCAGCAGCGGAGCGTCTCCCGGAGCGGCCCGCAGGCCGTCCTGCGCCTCCCGCAGCGCGGTACGTGCGTCGCCCGCCTCCTGCGCGAGGGTGGCGAGATGAAGCCGGGCGAAAGCCCGGTCCGCGGGCGTCGCGGCGCTGTCCAGCGCCCGTTTCATGAGCGTGCGCGCCTGTGCGATGTCGCCCCGCAGCTCCCAGGTGTAGGAGGCACGGGCCAGCGAGGACACGTCGGGCCGCAGGTCCGTCATGCGCTGTACGGCACGGTACGACTCCTCGTACCGGCCGAGCTGGGTATAGGCGTCGGCGAGGACACCTTGAGCTGCGGCGTTCGACGGGTTGGAGGCCGCAGCTCTGCGCCCCCAGGTCAGAGCCGTGCGGAAATCGTGCCGCGCGGCGGCCAGCGCGCCCATGGCGGTCTCGGCTTGGTAGTTGTCGCTCGGCTGGATTTTTATCGACCTGCGGAGCGCGGACTCGGCCTTGGCATACAGCGCGGGATCCGCGGTGGTGCGGCCCTGTTGTACGTACGCCATGCCCAGCCGGGCCCACCCGACATGGTTCTGAGGCAGTCGGCGCAGGTCTTCGAGGAGTGCGGTGACGGATCCCTTCGGCGATCCCGCCCGAGGTTCGCTCACCGACGTGGGGCCGGCGTTGCTCGGGGTGAGCCACAGGGCTCCCGCGACGAACAACCCGACTCCCAGGCCCACGGAGGCAGCCGCGCCACGCCGCCACCGGCGTGCGGTGCTTCGCGGCCGCCGGTCAGCGGCGGGTTGCTGAATCACAGTCCTCCCTCGGACAAGGCGTCCAGGGCCCGGTGCCGGCGTGCGCTGAGTCGCGGACAGCGCCCGCGGGTCCTGAACCGGTCGGCCGACCGACGGCTTGGTTCATGGGGACGGACCGGCTGCTTCCCGGGTCCCCGACGAATTCAGCGCATGGCTGACGGACGCAGCTCTACGAGACCACGAGCGCCACCACGCCGCCCGCCAGGCGCGGCCATTCAGTGGCCATTGCCACGGGCGATCACACGACTGGCTGCAACGCCGGATGATCAAGCCGGGGTGAACGGGCCGCGTCGCGCACCAGACGCTCCTCCCCCGTGACCGGCGCCGGGAACTGCCGCCATGAGTCTGCTCACCCTGATGCGGCGGAGGCGTACGCGCCGAGGACTTCGTCGACTTGTGCGTATCCCGTGCGGAGCAGGAAGGTGCTGAGACGGCCGTAGGACTTGGCGCCGAGGATGAAGAAGTGCGGTTCGGGGTTGCGCAGGGTGTCGACGCCGACGGCGGGCTGGGCGAGACAGTCGCCGCCCGCGGAGCCGAGCAGGGCGGCGGAGAGGTTCATGGGTGCGGCGGTGGCGTAGCACTCGTGGACCTGTAGTTGCCGGTAGAGGGAGGCGTCGCCGACGTACCCGGTCAGTGCCACGATGTGGTCGCAGACGACGGCGCGCGGGCCACCCGCGGTGGCCAGGGTGACGCGTACCCGGTCGCCGTCGGCGCTCAGGGCCTGGACGTGGGCCCCGGTGCGGACGGTGACGCGCTCGTGGGCGCCGTCGGCGAACGCCTGGGACGTTTCGGCCAGGTGTCGGCGGGCGGGCAGAGTGTCGTCCGGCACGGCTCCCCAGTCGGGTGCCGGGTTCCGCACGATCCACTCGACGTGCGTACGGGGCAGCGCGGCGAGGTCGCGGGCGGCGGTCTGCGCGGACTTTCCGGCGCCGACGAGCAGGACGGTGCCCGCCCATCGGTCCGGATCGTGCACGGGCGGGAGGGTGCGGGTGATGCGGTGGGTGAGAGCCCGTTCGCCGCGGGCCGGGATCCCCCCGCTGCCCAGGGTGTTGGGGACCGCGTAGGTGCCGGTGCAGTCCAGGACGAGTTCGGCCTCGGCCGTCTCCTCACCGTCGGGCGTGTCGAGGAGGAGGGTGAAAGGCGCGGCGGCGCGGGCCTCGGTGCCGATCTGCTCGTGTTTGAGCAGTCCGCTCCGGGCGACGGCCACGACGCGGGTACGCAGCCGGATGCGGCCTTCCAGGGCGGGCAGTGCCGCGACAGGGGCGAGGAGGCGGGTGGCCAGATCGGTGCCCGTGGGGCAGTCGTCGCCGGTCGGGGCATTCGGCAGGTGGGTACGCATCCGGTCCGAGACGTTGAGGTCCCAGGGGGTGAACAGGCGGACGTGGCCCCAGGCGCGTACGTGGGCGGCGACGGTGCCGGCGGCCTCGTAGACGGTGAACGGCCGTCCGGCGTCGGCGCAGGCCAGTGCGGCGTCGAGACCGACGGGACCGGCGCCGAGGATCGCGACGTGTCGCTGCATGGCGACTCCTTGTTCCGTGCGCTTCAGATGGCGCAGTGGACGGGGCGGGGCAGGCTGCCGTCGGTGAGACGGGCGGCGAAGAAGCGCTCGGTCACCATCTGTTTGCCCGTGGCGAGCGAGGTGCCGGCGGTGGCGAGGTGCAGGTCGGGGCTGGTGGCCAGGTCGGCCCCGGCGGGATGCCAGTGCAGGCCGTCGGCCGTGACGGTCAGTTCAGGGATGCTGGAGTCCGCGCCGATCTCCACGCCGGTGTCGGAGAAGCCGCGGCGCAGAAGGGGGCGGACGGCGAAGTGGTCGGCGGGCAGGCCGAGTCCGGCCAGCAGGTCGGCGACGGCGGGGACCTCGTGCCTGTTCTCCGGTGTCTCCGTGAGGGCGACGCGTGAGGGCAGGCCGAGTTCGACGAGGTGGCGGATGCCGTCCATGGTGCGCTGCCAGGAGCCGGGGCCTCGGTGCAGATCGTGGGCGGCGGCCGTGGCGCCGTCCAGGGACGTCTGGACGGTGAGCTCGCGGCCTGCCAGGTCCGCGAGTCCGTCCGCGCGGCGGCCGCGCAGCAGCATCGCGTTGGTCATGACGACGGTGGGCAGCCGCTGGGAGGCGTAGTCCAGGAGCCTGACGATGTCGGGGTGGAGGAAGGGCTCGCCGCCGGTGACGTACAGCTCGCTGAACCCGGACCGCACGGCCTCGTCGACGAGGGCGCGGAAGGTGTCGGCGGGCAGCGTGCGGGCGGCCGCCTTCGGGGAGGAGGCGACGGCGCAGTAGTCGCAGGCCAGGTTGCAGTGGAAGTTGGTGTAGAGCCACAGCCGGGACGGGAAGTACTCGGTGCCGAACAGCGGTACCACCGGCCGGTCGCCTCCCAGGGCCTGGGGCGCGGTCTCTCCCCAGCCGTCGTCGGCGGGCCGGAACCCGGACGGCAGGGTGGAGCGGTAGAGGTGGTAGCGGCCCCGGGAGCGTTCGCGCGGGGGCAGGATCTCCAGGCAGGTGGTCCACCAGCCGGTCTCGATGGTCTCGACGAAGACGTCGGGGAGACCGGCGGCCCGCATGGAGTGAGCCTGCGCCCGCCAGTCGTAGGAGAGCGGGACCAGCTCCGCCGCGGCGTGCCCGTCGGCGAGGTCGAGGACCGCGTACCAGACGTCCTGGCGGCCGTCGTTGGCCGGTTTGCCGAGCACACCGACGTTGACGGCGAGGGTGTCGCCGATCCGCCGCTGCCAGGGCAGGCCGCTGTGGGTGCACAGCACCACGTCGGCGCCGGACGCCTCCGCGCGCAGCCGGTGGTGGTCCTCGGGCAGGGACTCCCACCAGAAGTCGTTCAGCGCCAACGGGGAACCGTGAACCATGTGGACGTCCACGCCGTCGATGCTCTCGCGGTGCTCGGTGGGCAGCCGGCCCATCCAGGCAGCGAAGTCGCGGCTGGTGGTGGCCAGGGTGTGGTCGTAGACGATCTGGGCGTACTCGTTGTCCTTGGGGTCGCGGTAGCCGCAACCGCAGTCGGTGTCGCCGCGGGCGATCGCCACGTCGTAGTTGCCCGCGACGCAGGCGATGTCGTTGTCCGTCAGAATCGGCCACAGGGCATCGACGTCGGCGCCGAACCCGCCGAGGTCGCCCAGGCAGTAGAGCCGCTCGGCTCCCCGGGTGCGGGCGTCGTCGACGAAGGCCTGCAGGGCGTACGGGTTGCCGTAGGGGCCTCCGCATACCGCGATACGCATAGGGGTGTCTCCAGGGTCGGGCGGTCACGCATGAGTGTGGGGCGCCGTCGACCGGCGGCGGGCGGGCCAGGGGCCCGCGGCGTACCGGGCGCGGATCGACTCCGGCTCGACACCGGCGAAGTACAGCAACTTCAGGTACTGCATGAAAGCGATCATGCGCCAGGTGCCGTGAGCGGTGAACCGGCGCGACGAGGCCGTCGAGACGGCGGGCAACAGGCACAGTCGGCCCCGCCGGTGCAGGCGCCGCGACATCTCCAGGTCCTCCATGATGGCCAGGTCCGGGAAGCCGCCGAGTTCCTCGAAGACGGTACGGCGGATGAACATGGCCTGATCGCCGAAGATGTGGTGCAGGCGGCGGGCCCGGGCGTTCGACGTCCACGCCAGGTAGTCCAGCCCGGGCGTGCGGCGGTCGAAGCGGATGGTCAGACCGCCGCCGACCACTGCCGGGTCGCTGAGGCAGGCGTGGATCTGGCCGAGGGCCGCCGGGGCGACGGCGGTGTCGGCGTGGACGAACCACAGCACGTCGCCGCCGGCGTGCCGGGCTCCCTCGTTCATCTGCCGCGCGCGGCCACGGGCACTGTGCACCACGGTGGCGTGGAGAGCGGCGATGTCCACCGTCGCGTCGGTGGAGCCGCCGTCGACAACGATCAGCTCGCAGCCGGGGAAGTCCCGGCACAGGCGGCTCAGCGCGGCCTCGATCGTGGCTTCCTCGTCCAGTACGGGCACGATGATCGACACCTGGTTCATCACGCCTCCGCGGGCTGGAGCAGCGCGGCGATGCGGTGCGGCATCCGCGGGTCGGCGAGGAGTGCCGCGGCGTCCTCGGGCGTGTCCAGATCCCGCAGCGGCCCGAGCAGTTCCACGCCCGAGCCGTCCGCGGCGGCGATCGCACGGGTGGCGTCCAGCACGCGGTCCGTACCCCACAGCGCCGCATCAAGGCCGAACAACCGCGTGCGTGGCTCCCTCATGCCGATCAGGTAGTAGCCGCCGTCCAGTGCCGGGCCGAGCACCAGGTCGGTGTGCTCCAGGGCCGCGAACGCGGCCGTCAGCTCGCCAACGGTCAGGGTCGGTGCGTCGGTGCCGATGACCAGCACGGGACCCGCACCGTCCGCGAAGGCATCGGTGACGGCAGAGGTGAGCCGCTGACCGAGATCGGTGCCGCGCTGGAGGAGCAGGCGGACGCCGGGCGGGGCCACGCCGCCTGTCCCGTCCTCGCCCTCACCCGGGTGGTACGCCAGGTAGGTGCGCGCCCCGAGCGTGCCGGTCAACTCCATCGCGTGACGGATGAGTTCCGCCTGGAGGGCGGCACAGCCCTCGGGGCCGAGCAGGGGGTGCAGCCGGGTCTTGACCGTGCCCGCCCGGGGCGCCTTCGCCATGACCAGTACAGACGGTGTGCGCCGCGCCCTCATGAGCCGAACCGGTGGACGGTGCCGACCGGTGCCACGAGCTGCGGGTCCGGCAGGGTGTGGGCGGCGAGCGACGCGAAGATCTCCTTGCTCACCGCCACCCGGGCCAACAGCGCCTCGACCGGCTCGGGGACGGGCGCGACACCGTTGGCGTAGTCGGTGACGAAGCCGACCAGGGCCATCGGCAGCTCGGCCTCCCCGGCAAGGACCACCTCCGGGCCCGCCGTCTGGCTGACGGCGGTGACGCCCGCCGCGGCCAGGGCGGCGATCTCGGGGCGGCTGTTGAAGCGGGGGCCGTCCACATGCCCGTACACCCCGCCCGGCACGACGGGTGCTCCGGTGGCCGCGGCGGCCTCGATCAGGGCACGGCGCAACGGCTCGCTGAACGGCCGGCCGAAGATCCAGTGGCCTCGCCCGGCGGCGCCAGGAGTGTCGTACCAGGTGCAGGCGGACCCGTCGGGCAGCCGGTTGGCGGGAAAGTACAGGTCGTCGAAGACCACCAGGGAACCGGGCTCGATCGCCGGGTCGACCGCGCCGCACACGGTGAACGACACCAGCGCGTCCACCTCGCAGGCGAGCAGGGCCGCCAGGTTCGCCCGGTGGTCGATCTGGTGGGAGAGCCGGTGGTGGCCGGCACCGTGCCGGGACAGCTGCACCGACTCGGCGCCGTTCAGACGCCCTTCCGTGACGGTGGCCTCGCCGTACTCGGTCTTGACGGTTCGCTGGACCGCGTCCTCCAGGTGGGGCCAGTCGTAGCTGCCGGAACCAGTGATGACACCGATGCGCATGGGTTACTTCTCCTGTGTGGCGGGACGGCGGACGGACGTGCGGACCTCTACGAGCGGGAGGAGTGTGCGCAGCTGGGCGTTCTCGGCCGGGTCGAGCACCGCGTGCTGCACACAGGCCGGAACCAGGATGCCGTCCTCGGGGTGTGCCATGGCGTAGTGGCAGGCGGCCAGCCGCTCCTGGGTGGCGCGCAGCTTCGCGTCCTGCGCCTGTTCGCCGCGCTGCATCATCTCCCACGCAGGCGCGACGACTTCGGCGTCCATGAACTGGTGCATCACAAAGGTGACCGGGCGGATGCGGAAGCGGTGGCGCAGCAGCCGTCCCGGCCCCACGCGGCGTATGGTCCGGGCCAGCCAGCGCATCGCGGTGACGACGGTACCGGGGTGGCGGGTGACGACCCGGATGAGCTTGGCCGCGAGCAGGACGGGGGGCGTGCCGGTGAAGCTGACCTTGCCGAAGTAGCGGAAGAACCCGTCGCGTACCGCCAGGTCCCGCGGGTCGTCCTCTTCGAGGAACGGGTACCAGCGTTCCCCGACGCAGAAGCCGTACGCGGTGCGGTTGCAGCGCACATCACCGTTCTGGAAGACGTGGTATCCGAGCGTGCGTCCGGCCCCGCGGCCGATCTCGGCCCACACCGCGTCCGGGGTGGCCTCGCGGTACTCCTCCTTCCAGCGCCGCTCGTCGCCGAGGAAGGCGGCGGGCTGGAAGGAGAACATGCCGTACCCCATCCCCCGGCAATCGCGGACGACGCCGGCGATCTCGTCGAGGTTGCCGGGGGTCACGGTCATGTTGTGGGCGAGGAAGTACCGCACCCCGTGCTCGCGCCGCAGCTTGGCGAACATGTCGGCGAACCGCCGTCGGTAGTCGTTCAGCGCCTTTTCGCTGGGCGGGCGTTCGATGCCGCGCCTGCCGTACATGAACTTGTCGAAGTGCGCGGCGAACGACAGCCGCGTGAAGCGGCGCTTGCCGTCGTCGCCGAGGGCGAGGCGCTCCAGGTAGTCGTAGTCGAAGTCGCCGTGGGTGAAGCTCATCGGCTCCCGGCCGTGCTCACGCATGATCGCGAGCGTGGCCGCGTGGTCGTCGGGCGGGAGCAGGCTCACCTCGCCGCCGATGAGTTGGGCATGGGCGCGCGGGCCGCGCACGGTGCGCAGCAGGCCCAGCTGGGCCGCCACCTGTTCTTGGGTGTGCGGGCCGTCGACGCGTACCTGGTTGGCGTCCCGGGAGTGGTAGCAGGGAGTGCACTTCAGGTTGCACTTGGGGAAGACGCCGTGGGTGCCTTCGCAGCCCACGCCGTGCCGTCCGATGATCTGGCCCGGTGTCTTGACGATGTCGGGCAGTTCGGCCCACCGGCGTTCCATGGCCGCTGCGAACTCGGCGTCGTAAGGCCGAGTCGCATGTTCGAGGGCCCGCAGTCGCGCCACGATTCCCATGCGCGTACCTCTCCGTTTTCGACGTCGTGGGAGTGATCAGGGCGTGGTCAGCTGGCCGAGCGCCATGGCCGCCATGAGTACGCCGAGGACCAGTCGAAGGATCACGGCCGTACCTTCCTGCGCAGGTCCAGCACGGCGCCAGTGAGGGTGCGGTGTGCGGCGAGCCGTTCGTAGACGCCGGTGTGAGCGGCGTGCCAGGGTCCGTCGGTGTAGCCGGGGTAGGGGTGCACGGTCTTGGCGTAGTGCGAGGGCGTCCAGCCGAGCCGTACCGCCGTCGCCAGGTGGGCGATCGTCTCCCCGGCGCGCGGGGCGACGACCGTCGCGCCGGCGATCCGCCCGCGCTTGTCCAGTACGAGGCAGGTGAAGCCGTCGGTACGGCCGTCGGCGACGGCCCGGTCGACCCGGTCGTGCTCCAGAGTGAGCGTGCGGTCTCCTTCGGCGGAGGTCAGGCCGACGCGGGCGACTTCGGGGTCGGTGTACGTCACCCAGGGCACCGCGTCGTAGTCGATGCGCCGGGGCACGCCCAGCAGCGCTTCGGTGACGGCGGAGGCGCCCTGTACGCCGCCCAGGTGGGTGAAGGCGGAACGGCCGGTGACGTCGCCGGCCGCGAAGACCCGCGGGTTCGCGGTGCGCAGTCGGGCATTCGTTCGGATGTCACCGCGCTCGGTCAGCTCCACTCCAGCCGTCTCCAGCCCGAGGCCGGTCGTGTTGGCGCGGCGTCCGGTGACGGCCAGGAGCGCGTCGTACGCCAGGGGGGCGCCCGGGCCGTGCACCGCGCCGCCGTCGACCTTCTCGGCCCGGTAGTCGGTGCGGACGGTGATGCCCTCGGCCTCCAGCCGCGCTCGGACCAGCGCGGAGGCACGGGGTTCCTCGCGGGGCAGCAGCCGGTCTGCCGCCTCCACGAGGGAGACCTGGGAGCCGAGGCGCGCGAAAGCCTGCCCCAGCTCGCAGCCGATCGGCCCGCCGCCCAGCACCACCAACCGCTCCGGCAGCTCGGTCAGCCCCCACACGCTGTCGCTGGTCAGCGGCTCCGCCTCGGCCAGACCGGGGACGGGGACCAGGGACGGGGCCGAGCCGGTGGCGATCACCGCGTACCGGAAGGCCACCTCCCGCTCCCCGGCTCGCACGGTGCGCGGTCCCGTGAAGCGGGCGTCCCCGTGGGCGACCTCGACGCCGAACGGTTCCAAGGACTCGGCTGAGTCGTGCGGCTCGATCGCCCCGATCGCCTGCTTGACGTGTGCCATGGCCGCCGCGAGGTCGGCCGGACCGTCCGGGGCCCGGAGCCCGTACCGCCCCACTCCCCGGGCGGCCTGCACCCCGGCGGCCACATGCAGCAGCGCCTTGCTGGGCACGCACCCCGTCCACAGGCAGTCGCCGCCCAGCCGGTCCCGCTCGGCCAGCAGCGTACGGGCGCCGAGACGGCCTGCGGTCCGGGCGGCGGTCAGGCCCGCGCTTCCGCCGCCGATCACCACCAGGTCGTACGTCCCGTCGCCTCGCGGGGAATGTCCCATACTCATCGGCTGCCTCACTCGCCTCTCCGTCCGCCGCGGCAAGGGAACCCGCTCGGGTGACCCCCGGTCTCTGCTCCGGGCAGGACTCATTCGACACGCCGCACCGCAGAGACAGGGCCATCACTGGTTCGGGCATGTCGGGCGTGTCGGGCACCAGGAGTGCCGACCGCCCTGGGACGGGTTCCCGGCGCACGACGGCACACGCCGCCGTCATCACCGTCTTCGCCCAGGGGGGAACATGGTGTCCGAGGTGTCGACCGACTCGATGACAGGAGCGGACTCCGTGACAGAGGCCGTCAAGGCGTCCTCCGGGGAGGTGCTCTCGTCCTCCGGGAACGCCCTGCTTCCTCACGGACCAGGAACCGGGACGTGAGGCAAGGCATTCCATGGAAGGGCCGGGCCCGACTCCAGGGCCTCCCGCACCCACCAGCCGACCACAAGGAGCCTTCGCGTTGGATGAGAGGCAGTGGCGCCGCTATCTCGCCGCCTACCATGACGACCGCCCCGGCATCACCGAACGGTTCTTCCAGCGGGCCGACGCCTCTCCGCACGCCTGGCTGGCCGAGCCGTTGCGGACGGCGTCCGGCACCGTGGTGGACCTGGCCTGCGGCACGGCACCCTTGCGTCCCCTTCTCCCGGACGCCGACTGGGTCGGGATCGACTCCTCACCGGGGGAACTGGCCGCGGCCGCTCGTCTCGGCCGCGGCCCACTCGTCCGGGCCGGCGCCGATGCCCTGCCCGTGGCCTCGGGGAGCGCCGGCGCGGTCTGCGCGTCGATGTGCCTGCCGGTGCTGACTCCGCTGCCACGGGTGCTCGGCGAGATCCGGCGGGTGCTGCGCCCCGGCGGGATGCTCGCGGCGCTCGTCCCGGCCCGTCCGGGACTCGCCGCTTCGGGCCTGATCGGTTGGTCCCGGGTCATGTGGACGCTCGGCGTGGCACGTCAGCCCTGGCCCAATCCGCAGGCACGGGACTCCGTCGCCACCGTGCTGCGGCGGGCCGGATTCACGATCCGGTCCGACGAGCGCCGTGTCTTCACCCTCGTCCTGCGCACGCCCGAGGACGCGGCCGTCCTGGTCGACGGCCTCTACCTGCCCGGCCTGGCCCCGGAACGCGCCGAGGCCGCCAAGCGGAAGCTCACCGGGTGGACACGTGGGGGACGGACCCTGCCCCTGCCCCTGCGCCGAGTCCTCGCGACGACCGAACGGTCACCATGGCCCTGACTGTGCGCCCTGCTGCCCGCCTCTCGTGCGCGCTGCCGCCCGGCCGTCACGATTCCTTGTACGTGGTGCGGCCGGATCCGCACCGCCGGGCCCGCCGCACGGGCGAGCGCAGGGTCGGGGACGTGACACGACATCTGCATCTGCGCCTGGCCGCACGCACGCCCCCCGTGCCCGCCCAGCCCCTCACCCCCGCCCCAGCGTCTCCCCCTCCGCCCCCGCAGCCCCGTCCTCGCGGCTCACCTCGTGGTGGCGGCCGTCGGGGCGGCGCAAGGGCTTGAGGGCGACCTCGATCCGGTGGGTGGAGTCGTGGCTCACCGTGCCGCCCAGGCGGGCGTCGACCACGCCCAGGCGCAGGCCCGCGCCGCCCTCGCCGGCCCGGTGGAACTGCACGGAGAACTCCAGGCTGACCTGCTCCACGCTGAACCGCCAGTCGCTCCGGGCGCCCTCGGCCTGGGCCCGCGCCAGCTCCGCGCGGACCGCGCCGATGGCCTCCGCCAGGCCGATCGGCTCCAAGTCCCTCATGGCAACACGCCCCCGTCTCATGTCAATTGGCCGA
The DNA here is from genome assembly GCF_040682395.1 of Streptomyces sp. NPDC051207. NCBI lineage: Bacteria > Bacillati > Actinomycetota > Actinomycetes > Kitasatosporales > Streptomycetaceae > Streptomyces > Streptomyces sp. NPDC051207. The sequence goes on from NZ_JBFBAX010000002.1 coordinate 186,523, forward strand.
TTCCACGCCGTCCACAAGTCTAGGGACGCGGCACGCTTTGCACGTAGTGTGAGACGACATGGGGGAACTGCGTGCGGACTGGAGGCTCAGGCTGCGGCGCGAGGACGCGCACGGCCCGGTCTGCGGGGCCGGTGTGCTCGTCGACCAGTACACGGCGCTGACGTGTGCGCACGTGGTGCGTCGCCCGGATGCCGTGATGTGGCTGGAGTTCGCGGAGAACAGTGCGCTCGAACCGGTCTCCGCGCGCGTCATGCCCGGCGGCTGGCTGCCGGACAGCGGCGGCGAGGACGTCGCCGTACTGCGTCTGGACAGCCCTCGCCCGCAGGCCCGCCGCGCTCCGCTGGACCCGGAGCTGTGGGGCGGCATGGAGGTGTACGCCACCGGTTACGCGGAGGGCTTCGACGACGGCATGAGCCTGTGGGGACGCATCGGCGGCGCCAGCGGTGAGCGGGTGCAGCTCGACGCGGTCACCAAGTCGGAGGTGGTGCGCGCCGGGTTCAGCGGCGCCGGTGTGTGCACCCGGCCCCATGAGGGGCGTCCGGCCCGGGTGGTCGGCCTCGTCGTCAGCTGGCGCGGCGACCTCGGCGAGCGGCTGCCCGAGGACAACCGGCTGTCCTTCTCGTACCTGATCCCCGTCGGGCGCATCGCCGAACTGTCGCCGCACATCAAGGAGTTGATCAGCCCGCGCGCGTGGGACCACGGTTTCGAGGAGCGGCTGACCCGGTGGTTCGAGGACCCGCACGAGGACCCGGTGAAGATCACGGTGGTGCCCGCGGGCAGCGGGAAGGACCGCTCGCTGCGCCATCTGACGCACCGCGCCCAGGTCGTCCACCGCGGCGGCGGAAGCAGGCCGGACCTCATCGACCACGCCCTGGGGCAGGTCGCCTTCCCGGCCAGTGAGTACCTGGCGTACTGGGACTGGCTGCGCGGTGCCAAGCCCCGGCCGGCGCGGGCGGCCGACTGCGCGCCCCTGCGGCCGGTCACGGTCCTCGTGGACGGGCTCGACGAGGAGCCCCGGCCCGGCGACCTGATCGACGTCCTGGCCCGGCTGCGGGTGCTCGGCTTCCGGCTGCTGCTCGTCTTCCGCCAGGAGGGCGGCCCCGGCTGGACCGCGTCCCGTGACCGTCTCCTGCTGCCCGCGCTGCTGAGTCACGCGGACCTGCTGCTCGACCGGCTGGAGCGTCTGGAGTTCAGCGACATGCTCGGCATCGGCATGGTCGACAGCGCCTCCCTCGGCTCCGTCACCGAGACCGCCGACCGGCACCGGGCCGCACGCCGCCTGATCGACGACGTACGGGACCCGCAGCAGCAGCTCACCCGGTTACGCGCACTGATCAAGTCCCTGCGCGCCGACCTGGACCGCCGTGGGCGGCGGTGACGTGCCGCCTCGTCCGGCCGCGGCGGGAGGGTGGGATGACGGGCGCACGGCGGTGTGCGCGCACCGGCACTTCACCGGGGCCCGCTGCGGCGGCGCCGTGCTGCCGACCGGCTACTGCGCGGCCTGCGGCCGCGCGCGGAACGACCCGGGGCTGCCCGCGCTGCCCGAGGACCCCCGGGAGCTGGGCCCCCGCGACCTCCTGACGCTGCCCGAGCGTGAGCCGCGCCCCGCCGGGGAACGCCTCATCAGCCCGGAGGCGCCGCTGCGCATCCGCATGCGCTGCTCGTCCGACGACTGCGGCATCACCTTCGCCCCGCCGTACACCGAGGGCCCGGTGCGGACCGAGGGGTACTGCCCGGCCTGCGGACGGCGCTACTCGTACCGGCCCGAACTCGCCGAGGGCGACATGCTGCGCGGCCAGTACAGGATCCTCGGGCCCATCGCGCACGGCGGGCAGGGCTGGGTCTACCTCGCCGAGGACACCCACCTCGGTGACGTCGTCGCCGTGAAGGGACTGCTCAACCGGTACGAGCACGACGGCGCCCGGCTCGCCGACGTCGAGCGCCGCAACCTCGTCGCCATCCGCCATCCCCGCATCGTCCAGATCCGCGACTTCGTGGCCCGCAGCGACGACGACACCGGGCGGGTCACCGGTGGCCACATCGTCATGGACGACGTCGGCGACGGCACGCTCGTGAAGGTCGTCGAGGAGGTCAGGCGCGGTGAGTCCGTGCTCGACATCGAGCACGTCGCGGCGTACGGCTGCCAGATCCTGGAGGCCTTCGCCCATCTGCACGCCGACGGCGAACGGGTCTTCGTCTACGGGGACATGAAGCCGTCGAACGTCGTGCACCACCGGGACGGCATCAAGATCATTGATCTCGGGGGCATGCGCGAGCAGGGCCAGAGCCAGCCGCCCGCCCATGTCACGCCCGACTACATGGCGCCCGAGACCCGGTCGTCGGGGGTGCTCACCGTCGCCCACGATCTGCACACGGTCGGCGTCACCCTGCGGGAACTGGCCGGCTGGGCCGTCACCGAGGTGCCCGGTCTCGGCATCGCCTCCTTCCGGGGCGTGGTCGAGCGGGCCGTCCGGCACGACCCGGGGCGGCGGTTCGCCGACGCCCGGGAGATGGTCGGCCAACTGCGCGGCGCCCTGCGGGAGATCCGCGCGCTGCGCGGCAAGAGCGACCCGCCCGAGCCCTCCGACTACTTCCGGCCGTCCACGCAGCTGCTCGGCGCCCGGCTGGGCACGGTGCCGGGCATCGAGCACTGGCTGAAGCGTCCCCGCCCCGACCGGTACGAGCCGCCCGTGGCCCCGGCGCTCGACCCCGGCGCCCCCACGCCCACCGAGATCGCCGGCTGCCTGCCGGTGCCGAGGCCGTACCCGGGCGATCCGCAGGCCGCGCGGTTCGAGGTGAGCAGCGGCTACGACCCGCGCCGGCTCCTGGCGCAGGAGGACGACAAGCCCCGCTCGGTGGAGATCTGCCTGCACAACGTGCGCGTCCTGCTGGGCCGGAACACCCGGCAGGACCTGGACCTGGCCCAGGAGCAGCTCGACACGGCCGACTCCGTCCCCGGGCCGCCCGCCGTGCGCCGCTGGCGGCTGGAGTGGCACCGCGCCCTGCTCGCGCTGCGCAACGCCGGCCTCGACGGCGACCGGGGGCACGTCGCCGAGGCCAGGGCCCACTTCACGGAGGTCAACCTGGAACTTCCCGGCGAGTACGCCCCCAAGCTGGCCCTCGCCTACTGCACGGAGTGGCTCGGCGCCGACACGGCCGAGTCCACGGCCAGGGAGCTCTACGAGGCGGTGTTCGCCCGCAACCCCGCGCACGGCGGTGCCGCCCTCGGCCTGGCCAGGCTCGCGCTGCGCGCGCACGACCGCCGGGCCGCCATCGACGTGCTCGGCCGGGTCCGGCAGGGCACCCTGGACCACACGGTCGCCCGGATCGCCTCCCTGCGCATCCGCGCGGCCCGGCTGCCCGGGGAGGGGGATCCGCTGCCCGCGCCCGCCGAGGTCGACGCGGCGCTGGCCGAGCTGCCCGGCCTGGTGGGCCGCAGCCCCGGCGCCGGGGAGCCGAGCCTGTCCGAGGACGAGGCGCTGCGGCTGAGCACCGAGCTCCACGAGTGGAAGCTGGACGCGGTGCACCACCTCAGCGACCGGCCCGGATCCCCCGGAAGAGGTGTGGTGCGGCTCGACGCGCGCCGTCTGAGACGTCTGAGCGCTCCGGAGCGCGAGTTGCGCGAGCAGTTGGAGGCGCACTACCGGCGGCTGGCGGCCCGCCACCAGGAGCCTGCCGGCACCCACGAGCATCTCGTGGACCTCATGCACGCGATACGGCCGCAGACCGTGTTCTGACGACTGGGGCGGGTAGTTTCCCCCGCACGGACCCCGCTCGTCCTACACGGAGCCTGGTCAGCCCACACGGACCTGCTCGACCCGCACCACCCCCGCTCGCCCCACACAGAGCCTGGTCAGCCCGCACGGACCCCGCTCGCCCCGCACGGACGGACCTGCTCGACTCGCACCACCCCTGCTCGGCCCGCACCACCCCTGCTCGGCCCGCACCACCCCTGCTCGGCCCGCACCGCCCCCGCTCGACCCGCACGGAGCCCGCTCGACTCGCACCGCCCCGCTCAACCCGCACGGACCCCTCTCAACCCGCATCGCCCCAACTCGGCCCGCACGGACCGTGTTCCGACCGGGCGGCACGACAAGGAAACCGGCACCCCGCACCCGGCGTGCCACCGCGACGGAGGTGAAGCAACGGTGACGCACGGCACGAGCAGCCCCACCCGGTCGCCCCAGCCGGGCATCCGGCTGCGCGTCGACGCCGACGGCGATCTGCACCCGCGCCGGGGCGCGCGGATCGAGGCCCACCTCCAGGTCGACGTGGCCGCCGACGGCGCTCCCTCCGACCTGCCCGCGGTCCGGCTGGCCGTGGTCGTCGCGGTGGACGTCGCCGAGGCCAACCGGGCGGCCGTCCGGCACGCCCTGCCGGCGGCGCTGCGCGCCCTGCCCGACCGGATCTCCTTCGCCGTGCTCGGCAGCGGCCCCGAGCCGGTCCGGTGCTATCCGCGGGGCGACGCCGAGTGGGCCGTCGCCGACCGGGACGAAAGACGCCGCGCGGCCTTCGTCACGGGGTCCCTCCCCCTGCACCGGGACGGGCCGCGCCCGGCCGGGTACGCCCCCTGGGTGGCCGCGGCGCGCGCCCTGCTCGCCGGCCGGCCGGATTGCGTACGGCATCTGGTGCTGATCACCGACGGCAGCAGCGCGGCCGGCGAGACCCGCCTCGAAGCGGAACTGGACGCCTGCGCCGGGCAGTTCAGCTGCCACGTGTTCGCCGTCGGCGCGGACTGGGCCCCCGATCCCCTGCTGACCCTGGCCGAACGGCTGCACGGCACGGCCGAGTTCGTGGACGACGGGCTCGGCCGCGCGATCACCGCCGCCGTCCACCGGCTGGGCCGGGTGCACACCGCCCAGCTGCCGATCGACGTGACCGTGCGGCCTACCGTACGGGAGGTGTCGCTCAGCGAGAGGTCGCCCCGGCCGCACCTGCTCGGCGGGGTGCGGGGGCCCGGCCGGCCGCACCGCTGGAGCTTCCCGACGTACCAGTGGGAGGAGGGCCGGCGCGACTACCTGCTCACCCTGGTCGCCGACGCGGACGCCGACCCGCTGGAGACCGAGCTGCAGTTCGCCATGGTGTCCGTCGGCGACGTCCACGTGCCGGTCACCGGCCGCTGGCGCCTTCCCGGGCAGTCCCCGCCCCGCGCCGGCACGGGCACCGGCAGCGTCCGGTACCTCAACGACACCGCCAGGATGGGCAACGCGCTGCGCCGAGGGCTCCTCGCCGCCGAGAAGAACCGGCGGGACGTCGCCGAGGAGTGCCTGGGGCAGGCCGCCCGGCTCGCGGTGCGGCTCGGCACGGACTGGGTGCTGGAGGTGATCCGCACGGTCGCCGACGTCGAGCTTTCCCCCACGATCCAGGTGAGGCTGCGCCACGTCGACCCGGGAAGCCTCGGCCCGGCGATCCTGCGCGCCGGGTCCCGTACCGACTGGCCTCCGGCCGGAGCCGCCGGTGCGGCGCCGGGTCCGCGCTGCGCCGACTGCGGCCACCCGGCCGGGAGCCGGGCTCGGTACTGCATCGCCTGCGGAGAGGAGCTGCGGTGACGACCGAACCCGCCGCCACCTGGCGCCGGTACTCCCCCGCCGCGTACTGGCGAAGGCGGATGAGGCCCTTCCGGACCCGTCGGCTGCTGGAGGTGCACCTGCTGGTGCTGCTCCTGCTGACGGCCGTGGCGTCGACCGCCCTGTTCCTGTCCTGCCGTCAGATCCAGCACAGCGCCGAAGCACTCGCGTCCCGTGAGGCGCCGGCCGTGCAGGGGCTCGTCGCCACGCGGCTCGCGGCGCTGCGTGCGCACGAGGAGGCCAACGCCCTGGTGGAGATGCAGCTCATCGGCGTGGCGGGCTCGGGCGAGGCGTACCGGTCCCAGCTCTCGGCCGCCGACCAGGGCCTGTCCCGCATCGCCGACCGCACGGACCAGGATCTCGGCACGGTCAAAGGGCTGCTCGCCACCTACAGCAACTCGCTCGGCCTCGGCGCGTCCTTCTACCGCGACCAGCCGCTCATGCGTGAGCTGAGGTTCAAGGAGGCGGACTCGCTGCTCAACCGCGAGGGGGTGGGAGTCGCCCTCCGCCTGGAGGCGCTGCAGCGGGCCCAGCTGCGGCACGCCGAGGCCACGGCCACCATGGGGCGCTGGCAGCGCGCCGGGTGGTGGATCGCCGAACTGGCCCTGGCGGCGGTGGCGTTGACGCTGCTGTCGGCGCTGTTCGTGCTGCGGGACCGCTGCGGCCGGGACTGGAACGCGTACCTGCTCGCGGCCTTCGTGCTCACCGCGCTGCTCGCGGTGGTCCCGGTGATGGCGGCGGCCTCCACCGGCAACGACCTGGGCCGGGCGGTCAGCGATCTGCGGTCGATCAGCGACGTGTCGCAGCGCAGCGGCCCCGGGCTGGCCTTCGCGCAGCAGCGCGTGACGGAGGAGTCGGAGGAGCTGCGGCAGAGGATGGCCGACACCGCCTGGACGGACGGGGTGTACCGGGGCGCCTTCGTCGGCAGCCTGCTGGCCCTCGTCCTGCCGGTGCTGGGACTCGGTCTCCGCCTCGACAACGACTACTGGAGGCGGCGGTGACGCGGCGGTTCAGGTTGCTGGTCCTCGTGATGGCCCTGCTGCTGGTGGCCGCCGGCTCCATGGTGGTGGTGTGGACGCAGCAGGACGACGAGGAGCCGGTGACCATCCTCGGGACGTGGACCGCGGCGCAGGAGGAGCGGTTCGAGACCGTGCTGCGCGGTTTCGGCATCCCCTTCCGTTACCAGGGCACCGCCGCCCAGCGGGAGGTGCTGCTGTCCAAGGTGCAGTCGGGGGAGCCCCCGGACATCGTGATCATGCCCGGTCTCGGCGAGCTCGCGGAGTACGCCGACCAGAACCTCCTCGAACCGCTGAACGCGCTCTACGACCCGCAGGAGTACGGCGCCCCCTGGAAGTCGACCGGCTCGCCCTCCGAGGACGTCTACTGGGTCCCGGTCAAGGCCGACCTGAAGAGCATCGTCTGGTACCGCGAGGGCAACCGGCCGGCCGCCGCACCGGCCCCGGTGGAGAGCTGGTGCCTGGGCATGGGCGACGACGGCGCCTCCGGCTGGCCCGGCACCGACTGGATCGAGGACCTCGTACTGCAACGGGAAGGACCGGCCTTCTACGAGAAGTGGGCGCTGGACACGGGCACGCCCGAGTGGTGGCGGAGCGACCCGGTGCGCACCGCCTGGGAGGCCTGGGCCGGTCTGCTCCGGCAGAACGAGGACGCCGCCAAGCGCGCTCTGCTCACCGACCACCGCGGCGCCCCGGACGGCAACGGGCTGCTGTTCGACGACCGGCAGGGCTGCACCCTGGAGCACCAGGGCTCCTTCGCGCCCTCCTTCTACCGCGGTGAGGCCAGGCACGCGGGCCTGATGGACTCCGCCCCGCTCCTGCCCGGGGGCGGCGGCCGGGTCCGGGCGCACGAGGTGACCGGCGACTTCGCCGCGCTGTTCAGCGACCGCCCCGCGGCCCGCGACCTGATCCGGCGGCTCGCCTCCGCGGAGGGCCAGCAGAAGTGGGCCGATCTGGCGGACGTCTTCTCGGCGAACCGTCGGGTGAAGCACCGGGGCGGCCCCGTGGAACGCGCGATCATGCGGCGGCTCGGTGCGGGACCCCGCTGCCTCGACGCCTCGGACGTCATGGCACCCGCCGTGCGGGACGCCTTCTACGAGGCCGCTCTGCTGACCGTCGCCAGGGCCGCCGCCGGTCAGGACGTCGACGTGCCGGGCCTGCTGAAGGACGTGCAGCGGGTGCAGGACGCGCAGTCCGCGAGGAGCGGCGACAGGAGGGCGGCCCCGAAGACGGTGTGCAGCACGCGGTGAACGAGGGCCCGACCGCCGGGAAGCCGCGGCCAGGAACGGCACTGCCGGTGCGGTGGGCCCTGGCCGGCGTCAGCTGCCCATCGCACCGCGCTGCACGGCGGAGACGAACGAGGCCCAGTCCCCAGCCCGAAAGGTGATCACCGGGCCGCACGGCTGCTTGCTGTCCCGCACGGGGACGACGGCACCGAAGTCGTCGGAGACCTCGAGGCAGGCGCCGCCGTCCTGATTGCTGTAGCTGCTCTTGCGCCAAGTTGCGGTGTTCAGGGCGTGGGGTCGCACGGTACTTCCTCTGTCAGGTGTCCAAGGCACCGCGCTGCACGGCGGAGACGAACGAGGCCCAGTCCCCAGCCCGAAAGGTGATCACCGGGCCGCACGGCTGCTTGCTGTCCCGCACGGAGACGACGGCACCGAAGTCGTCGGAGACCTCGAGGCAGGCGCCGCCGTCGGAGTTGCTGTAGGAACTCTTGCGCCAAGTCGCGGCGTTCAGGGCGTGGGGTCGCACGGTACTTCCTCCAACATGCGCAGGATGAACTTCCGCGACTCGGCAGGGGACATGGCCATGTCGCGTACGGCATCATAGGCGCGCTGTAGGCGTTCGACAGGCCCGTGCTCCTCGATCAGTTCACCGCGATGCGCGTTCTCGATGTACGCGACCGTGTGGCCTCCCGGCAGCCTCAAGAACCAGACGTCCGTGGCGTCGAGCCCGTAGTGTCCGGCGCTGAACGGCAGGACGTGGACGGACATGCCCGGCCGGTCCGCCGCCTCCAGCAGGGACTCCAACTGTTCCCGCCAAGCCGTCCTGTTCCGCAGGGCCGTCCGCAGTACGGCTTCCGACAGGATCGTGCGGAACGGAGGCGCGTCGTCTCCCTCCAGCAGCTCGCGCCGCCCCATCCGCGCCTCGATCTGCTGCTCCAGTTCCTCGCCCCTGAGCCCACCCGCGGACAGCACCTCCCGCGCGTATCCCGCCGTCTGCAACAACCCCGGCAGCACGCTCACCGCGAAGTGCCACAGGCTCACCGCCTCGGCCTCCAACGCCATGTACTGGCGATACCGTTCACGGAACTGCGTGTGGTCCCCCCGCGCCAGTTCCCACAACGCGAGCAGCATGCCCGGCGTTCCGTAGTAGTGGTCGAGCGCCTGCACGACCTCGGGGCCGCCCAGCGTCTCCCCCTTCTCCATCTTGCCGAACAGCGACCAGTCCCAGCCCAGCCGCTCACCGAGCTGCCGCAGGCTCTCCCCTTTCCGCGCCCTCAACCGCCGTAACTCCTCGGCGAACCGTTGGCGTGGTTCCTGGCTGCGGCCCGTGACGAGGCGTCGCTGCGGCAAGGTCGCTCCTTCCCGTGGAAGTTGTGGAACGTGCGTCACCCGGCGGGGAACCGGTCCCCGGCCACGGCGCATCCCGGCCCGGACGCGCGGCATTCTCGTAACACACCGACTACGCACGGTAATTCACGGCAGGCGGAAGTGGTGCCGGAATCGTCGATTCACGTCCCGCTTGCCGCAGCCCGGAAGGACACCCCATGCCGCATCCGAACCCCGGCCGCCCCCCGCTCCCGAGGCGCACCAAGCCCCGCTCGCCCGACCCGAAACTCCAGGAGGCCCTCACCGCCCGTGACGCCCTCGCCGCCGCGCTCACGGACGCCGGCATCCAGCTCCCCGCGATGGACGTCCGTACGCCGTGGGGCGCCCCTCTGCCCGACACCCCGGAGGAAGGAAGGGAGACCGCGCCGGACGACTACCGCGCTCCCGTGAGCGCCCGTTACGCGCTCGTGCACCTCGGGGTGTGTTCGGCGCCCGTCGCCCTGGCCCTGGCCGCCGTCATCGCCCGGGGCGCCGCTCGGTGAACGGCCCGCACGTCACCCCGGCCCCCGATGCCGGTGCTCCCCCGCCGCCCGGCGTGGCGGTCCGGGATGCCGCGCGGGGCCGGGTCGGCATGGTGATGGGTCACGAGGGGCCGTATCTCCAGCTCCGTCCTCTGTCCGGTGGCCGGGAATGGGACGCCGAGCCCGCCGATGTCCGGCCGCTGACCGCGGAGGAACTGCTGCGCGCGCGGCTGGCCGAGACGAACGAGCGCAGCCGGACGGGCCTCGGTGTCAAGCAGCCCGGTGAGAGGGGGCGCGCGTGAGTCATCGCCGCGCCGACCTGTGCGGCCCCGCGGCCGACGCCGGTGTCGCCGCGCGCCGATGCGGTCCGTCCGGTCGGGGCCCGGGATGCGGGGGCACCCGTGCGGCACGGTGTCAGGTCCGTGCCGCACGGGCGGCTCAGGTGGCGGTCCCGGGCCGGGCCGCCGGTGATGCGCGCGACGGCCTCGGCGGTCAGCGCGCGGTCGTGCGGTGCGGTGTCCAGCGCCCGGTGCGGCGCCAGACCCTCGATCAGCGCGTCCCGTTGCCGGGCGGTCGCGGGGTCGACGTGGCGCTCCAGGCATACCCGGCTGCGGCGCATCCACTCCCGGGTCGGCTCGCGGTGGGCGTGCTCCCGCGCGGCGAGCGTGTACAGCTCGTGCGTGAGGACCACGTAGCGCCGCGGCCGGTCGTAGAGGCGGTGGATCAGGTCGGCGGCCGCCGTGCGGGCCCCGTCGGCGTCGGCGGCCCCGCCGAGGTGGGCGTCGAAGGCGGCGACGGCACCGTCGGCGAAGCGCGTGAACGCCTCGCGCAGCAGCTCCTCCCGGCCGCGGAAGTGGTACGTCGTCGACCCGAGCGGTACGCCCGCGCGTGCGGCGGCCTTGCGGTGCGAGACGCCGGCGAGGCCCTCGTCGGCGATCAGGTCGAGCGTGGCGGCGGTGAGGCGCGCGCGCCGCCGCGGGTCGGCGTGTCCGGGTGCCATGTGCCGTCCCGTCAGAGCGTGCGGACGACCCGGGCCGGTTTGCCCACCGACGGTGATGGGCCGTGCCGCCTCCAGCTTGTCGCGCCGGGGCCCCGGCCGCACGGGGTGGGTGGGGTGAGCAACTGGACGTTCGGGCCGATCTGGCAGTCCTCGCCGATGGTGATGGCGGCGACGTCCAGGGCGGTCAGATTGACGTTGACGAACGTGCGCGCCCCGATCGACAGGGAGCTGCCGTGGTCGACGTGCAGCGGGGGCCGTACGTGGGCCTCCTCGCCGAGGGAGCCGAGCAGTTCCGCCGGCACGGCCCTGGCCGCGTCGGGGTCCTCGGCGTAGGCGGCCCGGTAGCGCGCGGTGAGCCGTACGGCGCGCTGCCGGCGGCGGGCGATCTCCGGGTCGTCGGCCATGCAGAGGTCCCCGGCGAGAATGCGCTCCAGCTGGGTGCGGGGGTCCTGGGCGAAGGGGTCCGTCGACACGCGTACGAACGTACACTCCGCGCGGGGGCGGGCGGCCGGGTTTCCGGCCGCCCGCCCCCGGGGCTCCCGCCGGTCAGGCCTGGATCAGCGTGACGGCCTGGTTCCGCGCGGCGTGGAAGGCGGGCAGGGGCAGGCCGGTCGTGGTCCGCAGCTCCATCAGGGTCGCCTCGACCTGGGCCGGGCCGGCCGTCAGGGTGGTGGCGTACGGCTTGCCGGTGTTCACCCAGCGGCGCTCCACGCCGTCGCACACCGCGCGGGTGCCGCCGATGCCGTGCCGGACGTTCGAGGGGTTCTGCGTGAGGGACGAGCTGAGGAACACCGGCCCGGTGCTGCCGGTGCAGCGGTAGGTGCCGGAGAGGGTCACGGTGCCGTCCGCGGCGATGCTGCCCGTCGGGTCGACGGTGACGGTCTCGTAGGCGGGAAGGGGCTCGGGCGCGGCGGCGGCCGGGACCGCGGGGGCGGCCAGCAGGAGCAGTGCGGCACCGGCGGCGGCGCCGAGGGCGGGACGCGAGAACATGGGGTACCTCCTGGGGTGAACCCGGGTGTCGGGGCTTCCAACAGGTACCGGGCGCCCGTCCCCGGGGGCGTGATCGTCACCCCTTCGGTGGCGAGTTGGCGCTCACCGTCCGGCGGGAGCACTCAGGTCAGCAGGGCGAAGCCGTCCAGTTCGACCATCGCCTGCTCGTCCCACAGGCGCACGACCTCCACGACCGCCATCGCCGGGTAGTCCCGGCCCACCAACCGCCGCCAGGTGCGGCCGAGTTCGCGGGCGTGGGTGCGGTAGGCGGCGACGTCGGTGGTGTAGACGGTGACGCGGGCGAGGTCGGCCGGGGTGCCGCCCGCGGCGCGCAGCGCGGTCAGGAGGTTGGTGAGCGCGCGGGTGAACTGTTCGGGGAGGGTGCCGCCGGTCACCTTGCCGTCGGTGTCGAGCGCGGTCTGGCCGGCGAGGAAGACGACGCGGGTGCCGGTGGCGACGACGGCGTGGGAGAAGCCGGTGGGCGGGGACAGGTCGGGCGGGTTGATGCGCTCGGCGGTCACGGGGCGTCCTTCCCTTGCGCCGCGGCGGCGTACAGCTCCTTGGCGATGATGCCGCGCTGGACCTCGCTCGCGCCCTCGTAGATGCGCGGTGCGCGGACCTCGCGGTAGAGGTGTTCGAGGAGGTGGCCGCGGCGCAGGGCGCGGGCGCCGTGCAGCTGGACGGCCGTGTCGACGACGTACTGCGCGGTCTCGGTGGCCAGTAGTTTCGCCATGGCGGCCCGTTTCGGGACGTCCGCCGCGCCCGCGTCGTACGCCGTGGCCGCCGCGTACACCACGAGGCGGGCGGCGTCCGTGCGCAGCGCCATCTCGGCGACCTGGTGGGCGACGGTCTGAAGGCCGCTGAGTGTCCCGCCGAAGGCGTCGCGCCGGGCGGTGTGGGCGAGGGTGGCGTCGAGGGCGGCCTGCGCCATGCCGACGGCGAAGGCGCCGACGCCGGGGCGGAACAGGTTGAGGGTGCCCATGGCGACGCGGAAGCCGCGGTCGGTCTCCCCGAGCACGTCGTCGGCGGTGACCGGCACGGCGTCGAAGTCCAGCGTCCCGATGGGGTGCGGGGAGAGCATGTCGAGGGCGGTGCCGGTGAGGCCGGGGCGGTCGGCCGGCACCAGGAAGGCGGTGATCCCGCGGGCGCCGGCGCCGGGCGTGGTGCGCGCGAAGACGGTGTAGAAGTCGGCCTCCGGGGCGTTGGAGATCCAGCACTTCTCCCCGGTGAGCCGCCAGCGGGAGCCGCCGTCGGGGTCGGCGCAGAGGGGCGGCGGCTGGGTGTGCGGGGCGGTTGGGGTGTCCGGGGTCTTTGGTCCGTGCCGCTCCGCCCGAAGCCCGAGCCCCGCCGCGTCCGAGCCCGCCCCCGGCTCGCTGAGCGCGAACGCCGCCACCGCGGTGCCGTCGCTCACCCGGGGCAGCCAGCGGGCGCGCTGCGCGTCGGTGCCGTGGGCGTGGACGGGGTGGGCGCCCAGGCCCTGGAGGGCGAGGGCCGTCTCCGCCTCCGTGCAGGCGTACGCGAGGGACTCCCGCATCAGGCACAGGCCGAGCGCGCCGGAGGTGAACAGGCGGGTGAGCAGGCCGAGGGCGCCCAGTTCGGCGAGCAGGGGCCGGTTGACGTGGCCCGGTTCGCCCTTGTCGGCGAGGGGGCGGAGCCGTTCGGCGGCCAGGGTGCGCAGCTCGGCGCACCAGGCGGTCTGTTCCGGTTCGAGCGAGAACGCGGTCATTCCCGGGCCTCCCGGTCGCTTCTCCCCCGCCGCCCTCGTGGCCGCCGGGACACCTCCGAGGTTATCGCGCACCGTTGACTGCCGTCACCAACACGATACGCTCCTCGTGCGAGCCCACCACCACAAAGGGGGCGATCGTCATGCATCACGGGGACACCCCGGGCGCCCGGCGCGCGGCCACCGCCCACGTCGACACCTTCGCACGGGACCACCTCCCACCGCCCGACCAGTGGCCGCAGCTCGTCTTCGACCTGCCGGAACTGCGCTACCCGGACCGCCTCAACTGCGCCGACGAGCTGCTGTCGGGCCCGCCCGCCGACCGGCCGGTGTTCCGCACCCCGGCCGGCCCCGCCTGGACGTACGGGGAGCTGCGCGCCCGCGTCGACCGCATCGCCCATCTGCTGACCGGCGACCTCGGTGTCGTCCCCGGCAACCGGGTGCTGCTGCGCGGCCCCACCACCCCGTGGCTGGCGGCCTGCTGGCTCGCGGTGCTGAAGGCGGGCGCGGTCGCCGTGACGGTGCTGGCCCAGCAGCGCCCGCACGAGCTGGCCACGATGTGCGAGATCGCGCGGGTGCGGCACGCGCTGTGCGACGTCCGCGCGGTCGACGACCTCGTCAAGGCGGAGATCCCGGACCTGGGGATCACGACGTACGGCGGTGACTCCCCCGGCGACCTGCTCCACCGTCCGGCGCCGCAGGGGCCGTACCGGGCGGTGGACACCGCGGCCGACGACGTGGCGCTGATCGCCTTCACCTCGGGCACCACCGGCCGTCCCAAGGGCTGCATGCACGCTCACCGGGACGTGCTGGCCGTCGCCGACACCTTCTCCCGGCACGTGCTGCGGCCCCGCGCGGACGACGTGTTCGCGGGCAGCCCGCCGCTCGGCTTCACCTTCGGCCTCGGCGGGCTGGTGGTCTTCCCGATGCGGGCCGGGGCGAGCGCCCTGCTGCTGGAGCAGGCGACGCCCCGGCACCTGCTGCCCGCGATCGCCGAGCACCGGGTCTCGGTGCTGTTCACCGCGCCGACCGCGTACCGCGCGATGCTCGACGCCCTCGACGCGCACGACGTCACCTCGCTGCGCCGCTGCGTGTCGGCCGGGGAGAACCTGCCCGCGGCGACCTGGCACGCCTGGCACGAGCGGACCGGGCTGCGCCTCATCAACGGCATCGGCGCCACCGAACTGCTGCACATCTTCATCTCCGCCGCCGACGACCGGATCCGCCCCGGCACGACGGGCCTTCCGGTGCCGGGCTGGCACGCGCGCGTGCAGGACCAGAACGGCGACCCCGTGCCCGACGGCGAACCGGGCCTGCTCGCCGTACGCGGCCCGGTCGGCTGCCGCTACCTCGCCGACCCGCGGCAGCGGGAGTACGTGCGCGACGGCTGGAACATCACCGGCGACACCTACGTCCGCGAACCCGACGGCTACTTCCGGTACGTGGCCCGCGCCGACGACATGATCATCTCGGCCGGCTGCAACATCGCCGGCCCCGAGGTCGAGGACGCCCTGCTGCGTCACCCGGACGTGGTCGAGGCGGCGGTCGTGGGGCGGCCCGACGAGGCGCGCGGCGAGGCCGTCGTGGCGTACGCGGTGCTGAAGGAGGGCGCCGCACGGGACGCCGAGGCGCTGCGGGCCTTCGTGAAGGCGGAGCTGACGCCGTACAAGTGCCCGCGCGAGATCGTCTTCATGGACGCGCTGCCGCGCACGGCGACCGGCAAGCTCCAGCGGTTCAAGCTGCGCGCGTCCGCCGTCGCCGAGGGTGACCAGCAGTGATGCCGAAGACCCTAAGATGATCAACGTGTCCGACCAGCATGCACCACGGTCTCTCATCGTCACGCTCTACGGCGCGTACGGCCGCTTCGCCCCGGGCCCGGTGCCCGTCGCCGAGCTGATCCGGCTCCTGGCCGCGGTCGGCGTGGACGCGCCCTCGGTGCGCTCCTCGGTGTCGCGGCTCAAGCGGCGCGGGCTGCTCGTCCCGGGCCGCACGGAATCGGGCGCCGCCGGGTACGGGCTGTCGCCGGACGCACGGCAGCTGCTGGAGGACGGCGACCGGCGCGTCTACGCCGCGGCGGCGCCTCAGGACGAGGGCTGGGTCCTCGCGGTGTTCTCGGTGCCCGAGTCGGAGCGGCAGAAGCGGCACGTGCTGCGCTCCCGGCTGGCCGGACTGGGCTTCGGCACGGCGGCGCCCGGCGTGTGGATCGCCCCGGCGCGGCTGTACGAGGAGACCCGGCACACCCTGCAGCGGCTGCGCCTGGAGGGGTACGTCGACTTCTTCCGCGGCGAGCACCTGGGGTTCGCGCCGACCGTGGAGGCCGTCGCCCGCTGGTGGGACCTGGCGGCGATCGCCAAGGAGCACGAGGCGTTCCTGGACCGCCACGCGCGCGTGCTGGAGGCGTGGCGGCGGCGCGCGGACACCCCGCCGGAGGAGGCCTACCGCGACTACCTCCTCGCCCTGGACTCCTGGCGCCACCTGCCCTACGCCGATCCCGGCCTGCCCGCCCGGCTGCTGCCCGCCGACTGGCCGGGCGTCCGGTCGGCCGCCGTCTTCCGTGAGCTGCACGAGCGGCTGCGGGACGCGGGAGCGGCGTACGCCGGTCTCGGCCCGGACGCGTGATCCCGCCCGTCCGCGGTCTCAGCCGGACAGGCTGAGCCGGGGTTTGGGGGCGTCCGCGCGTCCGGTGCGCGGGGGCCTGCTGCCCGCGCGGTACGGAGCGGGCCAGACGGCGCCGGGACCGGCGTAGCCCTGCTCGGCCGCCGCGTGCAGTGTCCAGTGCGGGTCGTACAGGTGCGGGCGGGCGAGCGCGCACAGGTCGGTGCGGCCCGCCAGGACCAGGGAGTTGACGTCGTCCCAGGAGGAGATCGCGCCGACCGCGATCACCGGGATGCGCGCCTCGTGCCGGATGCGGTCCGCGAACGGCGTCTGGTACGACCGTCCGAACTCGGGTCGTTCGTCGGCGACGACCTGCCCGGTCGACACGTCGATCGCGTCGGCGCCGTGCGCGGCGAACGCCCGGGCGATCTCGACGGCGTCGTCGGCGGTGGTGCCGCCGTCGGCCCAGTCGGTGGCGGAGATCCGCACGGTCATGGGGCGTTCCTCCGGCCAGACGGCCCGTACGGCGTCGAACACCTCCAGCGGGAAGCGCAGCCGGTTGGCGAGCGGGCCGCCGTAGGCGTCGGTGCGGTGGTTGGTCAGCGGGGAGAGGAAGCCGGACAGCAGGTAGCCGTGCGCGCAGTGCAGTTCCAGCAGGTCGAACCCGGCGCGGGCGGCACGGACCGCCGCCGCCGTGAACTGCTCCCTCAGGTCCGTGAGCCGGGCCCGGCTGAGCGCCCGCGGGACCTGGCTGCGCGGGGTGTACGGCAGCGGGGACGCGGCGACCAGCGGCCAGTTGCCGTCGTCCAGCGGCTCGTCCATGCCCTCCCACATCGGCTTGGTGGAGCCCTTGCGCCCGCTGTGCCCGAGCTGCACGCCGATGGCGGTGCCCGGCGCCCGCTCGTGCACGAAGGAGGTGATCCGCCGCCACGCCTCGGTCTGCCGTCCGGTGTAGAGGCCGGCGCAGCCCGGCGTGATGCGGCCCTCGGGGCTGACGCACACCATCTCGGTCATCACGAGCCCGGCTCCCCCGAGCGCCCGTGCGCCCAGGTGGACGAGGTGGAAGTCGCCGGGGACGCCGTCCTGGGCCGAGTACATGTCCATCGGGGACACGACGACCCGGTTGCGCAGGGTCAGGCCGCGCAGCCGCAACGGCGTGAACATCGGCGGTGTGCCGGGCGGGCAGCCGAACTCGCGCTCCACCGACTCCGTGAAACGGGCGTCGCGCAGCCGAAGGTTGCCGTGGGTGACGCGGCGGCTGCGGGTGAGCAGGTTGAAGGCGAACCGGCGGGGCGGCTGGCCCACGTACAGGGCGAGGTTCTCGAACCACTCCAGGCTGGCGCGGGCCGCGCGCTGCGTGGAGGCGACGACCGGCTTGCGTTCCTCCTCGTAGGCCGCGAGCGCCTGCTCCAGGGAGGGCTGTTCGGTCAGGCAGGCGGCGAGGGCGAGGGCGTCCTCGACGGCGAGCTTCGTGCCGGAGCCGATGGAGAAGTGGGCGGTGTGGGCGGCGTCGCCGAGCAGGACGACGTTGCCGTGCGACCAGCGTTCGGTGACGACCGTGCGGAACGTCGTCCACGCCGAGTTGTTGGATCGCAGCGGGCGCCCGCCGAGCGCCTCGGCGAAGGTCTTGGCGCAGCGCTCGACCGCCTCCCGCTCGTGCAGCTCACCGAACCCGGCGGCGCGCCACACCTCCTCGCGCATCTCGACGATGACGGTGGAGGCCTCCGCCGCGTACGGGTAGCCGTGCAGCTGCATCACGCCGTGCCCGGTCTCGGCGATCTCGAAGCGGAAGGCGTCGAAGGCGAAGTCGGCGGCGAGCCAGATGTAGCGGCAGCGGTGGGGCGTGACGTGGGGGCGGAACACGTCCGCGTACGTGTCGCGGGTCTGGCTGTGCACCCCGTCGGCCGCGACGACGAGGTCGTACGCCGCGGCCAGCCGGTCCGGGTGCGGGGCCGGTGTGCTGAAGCGCAGGTCGACGCCGAGGGCGCGGCACCGGTCGTGCAGGATCCGCAGGAGGCGGTGGCGGCCGAGGGCGGCGAAGCCGTGGCCTCCGGAGGTCTGGCGGGTGTCGCGGTGGACGATGTCGATGTCGTCCCAGCGGACGAAGTGGTGCTGGAGGGCCGTATAGGCCTCGGGGTCGGCGTGTTCGATGCCGCCGAGGGTCTCGTCGGAGAGGACGACGCCGAAGCCGAAGGTGTCGTAGGGCGCGTTGCGTTCCCAGACGGTGACGTCCCTGGCCGGGTCGAGGCGTTTGAGGAGGGCGGCGGTGTAGAGGCCGCCGGGGCCTCCGCCGATGACGGCGATGCGCCGGGGGTTCTCGTGCCGGCGCGGGTGACGGGTGGCCGGTCGTGCCCCGGGGTCGGCCGTCATCGTCACCGCCCCTTCCACCGGGGAGGGCGCTTCTCCGTGAAGGCCGCGTGGAACTCCCTGTAGTCCTCGCCGGTCATCAGGAAGGCCTGGGTGGAGGCGTCCAGTTCGACGGCTGCCGACAGCGGCATGTCCAGTTCCGCCGTGAGGAGGGCCTTGGTCTGGGCGTGGGCCAGGGCCGGGCCGTCGGCGAGGCGGCGGGCCAGGGACTGGGCGGCCTGGTCGGCGTGGCCCTCGTCGGTCAGTTCGCTGATCAGGCCGATGCGCTCGGCCTCGGGGGCGCGGACCGGTTCGCCGAGCATCAGCAGGCGGGTGGCGTGGCCCAGGCCGACGACCCTCGGCAGCAGGTAGGCGGCGCCCATGTCGCCGCCGGACAGGCCGACCCTCGTGAAGAGGAAGGCGAAGCGGGCGGTGGGGTCGGCGACGCGGAAGTCGGCGGCCAGGGCGAGGACCGCGCCGGCGCCCGCGGCGACCCCGTGGACGGCGGCGATCACCGGGAACGGGCACTCGCGCACCGCCCGCACCACCTGGCCGGTCATCCGGTTGAAGTCGAGGAGTCCGGCGGTGTCCATGGCGAGGGTGGCGCCGATGATCTCGTCGACGTCGCCGCCGGAGCAGAAGCCGCGTCCCTCACCGGCCAGCACCAGGGCGCGGACGGCACGGGTGCGGGACAGCTCGGCGAGCAGGTCCCGCAGGTCGGCGTAGGCGCCGAAGGTCAGCGCGTTGAGCTTGTCGGGGCGGGCGAGGGTGACGGTGACGACGCCGTCGGCGAGGTCGACGCGCAGGTGCCGCCAGTCGGCGGTGGGGGCGGCGGAGCCGGTGAAGGGACTCATGACGGGCGGCCTCCTCGGGCGGGCACTGCCTCACTGGGCCTAGCTGCGGCCTCCGGAGCCGAGCCGAGCCCTGCCCTTCGAAGTTATCACCGATCCGTGACTGTCGTCACGAGTGCGCGATATACGTGTCGTCGCCCGGGGAGCGTGCCGGGAGGGCGGACGGAGGGCCGCAGGCCGCCGGGCGACGGGCCGGCGGCCCCCTACCGTGCCCCCCGGACACTGCTGACGGGCGCCCCCGTACCATGCGTACGGTTGAAATCAGGACAGCCTGCACATGACGGACTTGTTGTGCACGACTCCCACGCCCCCGCCTCCTGGCGCGTCGCCCTGCCCCACGCCGCCTCCGCGGTGCCGGTCGCGCGTGCCCTGGTCCGCACGGCGCTGGCGGAGGTGGAGCATGGCGCGGACTGCGACACCGCCGAGCTGCTCACGGCGGAGCTGGTGGCGAACGCCGTCGAGCACACCACCGGGGACACCCCGATCGAGCTGGTCGTGGAGGTGCGGCCGACCGGCTGCCGGGTCGAGGTGCACGACCCCGACCCGGCACCGCCGGGCGATCTGACCCGTCCGGTGCCGGAGGCGCCCGACCCGTGGCAGGAGCACGGGCGCGGCCTGCTGCTGATCCGCGCCCTCAGCTCGTCCTGCGGACACCGCCCCACCGAGTCCGGCAAGGCGGTGTGGTTCAGACTGCCTGTGGTTCCCGCTCAGCGGCGTCGCTCGCCGTGAGCCGGGCGAGCCGGGAGTTGCGGCGCCCGTAGCCGGCGTAGAGCGCGAGGCCGGCCGCGAGGAACACCGCGAACCGGATCCAGGTGCCGGCGCCCGTCTCGTACATCAGGTACAGGCAGAAGCCGAGGCCGAGCAGCGGCGTGACCGGGTAGAGCGGCACGCGGAAGGTGCGGGCGAGGCCCGGTTCGCGGCGGCGCAGCGCGAGCACGGCGACGTTGACGGCGGCCATGGTGGCGAGCGTGCCGATGGTGCACAGGTTGACCACCGCGTCCAGCGGGGCGAAGGCGGCCGGGACCGCGAAGACGACACCGACGATCAGGGTGCCGGCCACGGGGGTGGCGGTGCGCGGGGAGACCTTCTCGAAGACGCCCGGGATGAGCCCGTCGCGGGACATCGACATCAGGATGCGGGTCTGGCCGTACATGACGGCGAGGACGACCGAGGCGATGGCGACGACCGCGCCGAAGGCGACGATCCCGCCGCCGATCGTGGCGCCGGTGACCTCGTTGACGACGTAGGACAGGGCGGCGGGCCGGTCGGCGACGGCGTCGCCGCCGACCGCGCCCAGGGCGGCGAGGGCGACCGCGCAGTACAGCAGCGTGACCAGGCCGATGCAGACGAGGATCGCGACGGGGATGTCCCGGCGCGGGTTCTTCGCCTCCTCACCGGCGGTGGTGATCGCGTCGAAGCCGATGTACGAGAAGAACGCGGCGGTGGTGCCGGCGCCGATGCCGCCGAGCCCGGCCGGGGAGAACGGGCTGAGGTTGCCGTCCCGGAAGGCGGTGAAGCCGATCGCGCAGAACGCGACGAGCACGGCGAGCTTGAGCACGGCCATCGCGGCGGTGGCGCGGGCGCTCTCGCGCACCCCGCGCACCAGCAGCACGCAGGCCAGGGCGATGACGAGCACGGCGGGCAGGTTGACCAGCCCGCCCTCGCCGGGTCCGGCGGACAGCGCGGCGGGCAGCCGGATGCCGAGGACGCTGTTGAGCAGTTCGTTGACGTACTGGCTCCAGCCGACGGCGACCGCGGAGACGGACACGCCGTACTCCAGGAGCAGGCACCAGCCGACGAGGAAGGCCGTGGTCTCGCCGAGTCCGGCGTAGGCGAAGGAGTACGAGGAGCCGGCGACCGGGATGGCGCCGCCCAGCTCAGCGAAGGCGAAGGCGGTGAGCACGCAGGTCAGCGCGGCGAGCAGGAAGGAGACCACGACGGCCGGGCCGGCCTGGGCGACCGAGTCGGACAGGCCGACGAAGATGCCGGTTCCGACGATCGCGCCGACGCCGAAGCAGATGAGCTGGAAGAGGCCCATCGTGCGCCTCAGGCCGTGGCCTTCGCGGTCGGCGCCGGATTCGGCGACGAGGAGGGCGGGGGACTTGATGCGCGGGGTGGTGACGCGCGGGGCGCGCGTGCCGGGCGCGCCGGTGGTGCTGGGCATGCGGGTCGTGCTCGTTTCTGGTGGTGCGGGTGCGACGGGGTTCCGCCGCGGGCGACGGCCGCGGAAGGGGTGGCTCCGGGCCGCCGGACAGGATAGGCGCGATCGGGCCGGGGCCGCGACCGGGACCGCCTCGGTCGTGAACGGCTCGCCGCCGGGACCGCCCGACCGCGCCAGGACAGGACCGCGCTGACCGTGATCAGGTCAAGGTCGCCACCAGAAGCGCCTTGATCGTGTGCAGCCGGTTCTCCGCCTCGTCGAAGACGACCGAGTGGGCCGACTCGAACACCTCGTCCGTGACCTCCAGCGACCGCAGGCCGTGCCGCTCGTGGACAGCGCGGCCGACCTCGGTGTCGAGGTCGTGGAAGGCGGGCAGGCAGTGCAGGAACCTCACGTCCGGGTTGCCGGTGGCGCGCAGCACGTCCATGGTCACGGCGTACGGGGCGAGGTCCGCGATCCGCTCGTCCCAGACCGCCTTGGGCTCGCCCATGGACACCCACACGTCGGTGGCGACGAAGTCGGCGCCGCGCACGCCCTCCGCGAGGGACTCGGTGAGCGTGACCCGGGCGCCGGAGGCCTCGGCGAGTTCGCGGGCCCGGTCGGTGATCTCCTGGGCGGGCCAGTAGGACTTCGGGGCGACGATCCGCACGTCCATGCCGAGCAGGGCGCCGGTGATCAGGTAGGAGTTGCCCATGTTGAAGCGGGCGTCGCCGAGGTAGGCGAAGGCGGTTTCCTTCAGGGGTCTGCCGCTGTGTTCGGTCATGGTGAGCACGTCGGCGAGCATCTGGGTGGGGTGCCAGTCGTCGGTGAGGCCGTTGTAGACGGGCACGCCCGCGTGCGCGGCGAGTTCCTCGACCTTGGCCTGGCTGTCGCCGCGGTACTGGATGGCGTCGTACATCCGGCCCAGCACGCGTGCGGTGTCCTTCACGGACTCCTTGTGGCCGATCTGCGAGCCGGACGGGTCGAGGTACGTCGTGGACGCGCCCTGGTCGGCGGCGGCGACCTCGAACGCGCAGCGGGTGCGCGTGGAGGTCTTCTCGAAGATCAGCGCGATGTTCCTGCCGCGCAGGTGGCGTGTCTCGGTCCCGGCCTTCTTGGCGGCCTTCAGCTCGGCCGCCAGCTCGACCAGGCCCAGGAACTCCTGCGCGCTGAAGTCGACTTCCTTGAGGAAGTGGCGGCCGGTGAGAGCGGTCGGGACTGTCGCCATGGGGGCGCTCCAGGGGTGCGTGGACAGGGAGGGACAGAGACCCTTGGAAGTCTATACGACGGTCGGCATTTCTATACAGAGGCCTTCGTCAGATCGCCTTCGTCAGCTCGCCTTCACCATGCCACCTTCCCCTGCCGCCTTCCTGTCCCGCCGGGGCTACGCGCCGACGGCGCCCCGTTCCACCGGGCAGCTCATGCAGCGCGGACCGCCCCGGCCCCGGCCCAGTTCACTGCCCGGGATCTCGATGACCTCGATGCCCTGTTTGCGCAGATGGGTGTTGGTGGTGGCGTTGCGCTCGTAGGCGACGACGACACCCGGCTCGACGGCGAGGACGTTGCAGCCGTCGTCCCACTGCTCGCGCTCGGCCGCGTGCACGTCCTGGGTGGCGGTCAGGACGCGGATCTCGCTGAGCCCGAGGGCGGCGGCGATCGCGCGGTGCATGTGCTCGGGCGGATGGTCGGTGACCTTCAGCTCCTTCTCGCCGGTGCCCGGTTCGATGGTGTACGAGCGGAGCATGCCGAGCCCGGCGTACTGGGTGAAGGTGTCGCCGTCGACCATCGTCATCACGGTGTCGAGGTGCATGAACGCGCGCCGCTTCGGCATGTCGATCGCCACGATGGTGGTCGCGGAACCGGCGGCGAACAGCTTGTGCGCGAGCATCTCGACGGCCTGGGGCGTGGTGCGCTCGCTCATGCCGATGAGGACGGCGCCGTTGCCGATGACGAGGACGTCGCCGCCCTCGATGGTCGAGGGGTAGTCGGCCTGCCCCTCGGACCAGACGTTGAACCCCTTGCCGTAGCCCTCCTCGCGGAACAGGGGGTGGTGCCGGTAGATCGCCTCGAAGTGCACGGTCTCGCGCTGCCGGGCCGGCCAGCGCATCGCGTTGATGGAGACGCCGTCGTATATCCAGGCGGAGGTGTCCCTGGTGAACAGGTGGTTGGGCAGCGGTCCGAGCAGGAAGTCGTCCAGGTCCATGGCGTGGAAGCGCACGGAGGTCGGTTCGGGGTGCGCGTCCAGGAACTCCCGCTTGGTCATGCCGCCGACCAGCGCCTCGGCCAGGTCGCGGGAGGGCAGCGACTCGAAGGCGGCGCGCAGATGGTCGGCGGCGAGGGGGCCGTAGGCCTTCTCGTGGAAGACGCGGTCCAGGACCAGGGTTCTGGCCTCGGGGACATCGAGGGTCTCGGTGAGCAGGTCGCCGAAGAGGTGGACGGTGACGCCGCGGTCGCGCAGCACGTCCGCGAACCCGTCGTGCTCGGCGCGCGCCCGGCGCACCCAGAGCACGTCGTCGAAGAGGAGCGCGTCCTTGTTGCTGGGTGTGAGCCTTTTGAGTTCGAGATCCGGCCGGTGCAGGATGACGCGGCGCAGCCGCCCGGCCTCGGAGTCGACATGGAATCCCATGCCTCCATCCTGGCCATTCCGGACCGCCTTCACCCGCTTCTCGACCGATTCCGACACCTTCTGTTTTTCGTCCTCTTGACGATAATCGGACCGCTCCATTATCGTCGATGTGACGAAATCACTGGGGGGTCTCATGGCCGACATCACCCGGCGCCTCGGCTGGCGCCATCTGCGCGGCGCTCCGACGGCGCACGTCCGGCACCACCGGTCCGGGAAACTCGTGCACGACGGGCCCGGTCTCAGCTTCTGGTACCGGGCGCTGACCGCCGCGCTGTCCGAGGTGCCGGTGGACGACCGGGAACTGGCGATGACCTTCCATGCCCGCACCTCGGACTTCCAGGACGTGACGGTGCAGGCGACGGTCACCTACCGCGTCGGTGATCCCGCGCTCGCCGCCGAGCGGCTGGACTTCTCCATCGACCCGGACACCGGCGCCTGGCGCGGCGCGCCGCTGGAGCAGCTGGGCACACTGCTCACCGAGACGGCCCAGCAGCACGCGCTCGACGTCCTGGCCCGCACGCCGCTCGCCACCGCGCTGGTCGACGGCGTCGCGGCGGTGCGCGAACGGGTCGCGGCGGGCCTCGCGGCCGAGCCCCGGCTGCCCGCCACCGGCATCGAGGTGGTCACCGTGCGGGTCGTGGCACTCAGACCGGAACCGGAGGTCGAGCGGGCCCTGCGCACCCCGGCCCGCGAACTGATCCAGCAGGGCGCCGACCGCGCCACGTACGAGCGGCGGGCCGTGGCCGTCGAGCGGGAGCGGGCCATCGCCGAGAACGAGCTGGCCAGCAGGATCGAACTCGCCCGCCGCGAGGAGCGCCTGGTCGAGCAGCAGGGCACCAACGCCCGCCGCACCGCCGAGGAGCAGGCCGCCGCGGACGCGGTGCGCGCCGAGGCGGAGGCGGCCCGCACGGTCAGGCTCGCGGAGGCGGAGGCCGCCCGGACGGTACGGCTGGCGGAGGCTGAGGCGACCCGTTCGGTGCGGCTGGCCAGGGCCGAGGCCGAGGGGGCGCGGGAAGTCGGCGAGGCGCGCGCCCAGGCGCAGGCGGCGTGGCTGCGCGTGCACGCGGACGCCGACGTGGCGACCCTGCACGCCCTCACCGGCGCGCGGCTCGCGGAGAACCTGCCGCGGATCGACAGCGTGACCGTGTCGCCGGACGTGCTGACCGGGCTGCTGGCCCGGCTGGGCGGCGGGGAGCGGGCGTGAGCCTCGCCCCGCGGGCCGTGCTCGTGCACCGCACCACGGAGTACGAGGAGCTGGTGGCCCGGCACGGCACGCACGGGCAGGCCGCGTTCTTCCTCGCCTCCCGGGGCCGGGACATCGCGGAGATCGCCGCCCGGCACCACCGCACGCGGCGGGCGCTGGCCGAGGTCTCCGCGGCCGTGCCGCTCACCTGGCGGCAGGCCCGGGTGGAACGCGCCGACCTGGACCGGTTCCTCTTCGCACCGGAGGACGTGGTGGTCGTGGTCGGACAGGACGGGCTGGTGGCGAACGCCGCCAAGTACCTCGCCGGCCAGCCGGTGATCGGCGTCGACACGGACCCCGGACGCAATCCGGGCGTGCTGGTGCGGCACGCGGTGGGCGACGCGGGCGCACTGCTGCGGTCGGCGCACGCGGGTGCGGCGACGGACGACCTGACGATGGTCGAAGCGGTCGCCGACGACACGCAGCGGGTGGTCGCCCTCAACGAGATCTACCTGGGCGCCGCGGGCCACGCGACGGCCAGGTACCGCCTGGGCCCCGACGGCGACGGGGGTGTCGTCGAGGCCCAGGCCTCCTCGGGGGTGCTGGTCGGGACCGGGACGGGGGCGACGGGCTGGATCCGGTCGGTGTGGCAGGAGCGCGGCGCGGGGCTGCGGCTGCCGGGCCCCGCGGAGACGCGGCTGCTGTGGTTCGTCCGCGAGGCCTGGCCCTCGCCCGCCACCGGCACGTCGCTGGTGGCGGGCGAGCTGACGGCCCCGGCCGCGCTGCGCCTGACCGTCGAGTCCGAGCGGCTGGTCGCCTTCGGGGACGGCATGGAGGGCGACGCACTGCAACTGACCTGGGGTCAGTCCGTGCGGGTCGGGGTGTGCACGCGGCGGCTGCGGCTGGTGGTCTGACCCGTCACAGCCGGGGGTCCACCGGCTCCGACTCCAGGGCCAGCACGCCGAACACCGCCTCGTGGACCCGCCACAGCGGCTCGCCGTCCGCGAGCCGGTCCAGCGCCTCCAGGCCGAGGGCGTACTCGCGGACCGCCAGGGATCGCTTGTGGTTGAGGAAGCGGTGGCGCAGCCGGTCCAGGTTCTCCGGGCGGGTGTACTCGGGACCGTAGATGATCCGCAGGTACTCGCGGCCCCGGCACTTGATGCCGGGCTGCACCAGCCGCCCCCGGTGGTCGCGGACCAGCGCGCCGAGCGGCTTGACGACCATGCCCTCGCCGCCGCGGCCGGTCGTCTCCAGCCACCAGTCGACGCCGGCGCGCACCGACTCCGGGTCGCCGGTGTCGACGTACAGGCGCCGGGTCGTCCGGAGCAGGCCGCTGCCGTCGTGCTCCACGAGCCGGTCGATCAGCGCGAGCTGCTCGTCATGCGGGAGCGCGGCGAGGCTGCGGCCCTGGACGGCGAGGATCTGGAACGGGGCCAGGCGCACGCCCTCCAGGCCGTCCGTCGTCCAGCAGTAGCGCCGGTACGCCGCGGTGAACGCCGCCGCGTCCGAGGCCCGGTCACGCTGCCGTGCCAGCAGGTCCGCCACGTCGACGCCCCGGGCCGCCGCGCCCTCAAGCGCGGCCAGCGCGCCCGGGAACACCGCGCCGGAGGCGGCGCCCACCGCGGCGTACTGCGAGCGCAGCAGCCCGGACGCCTTCAGCGACCACGGCATCAGCTCGGCGTCCAGCAGCAGCCAGTCGGTGTCCAGCTCCGCCCACAGTCCGGCCTGGTCCACGGCGGTGCGGAGCCGGGCGAGGACCTCCTCGGTGACGGACTCGTCGTCGAAGAACGGGCGTCCGGTACGGGTGTAGAGCGAGCCCGTCGGGCCCGTCACGCCGAAGCGTCTCGCCGCCGTCCGCGCGTCCCGGCACACCAGGGCCACGGCCCGCGACCCCATGTGCTTCTCCTCGCACACGACGCGCGCGACCCCGTCGGCGGCGTACTGCGCGAAGGCCTCCGCCGGGTGCTCCAGGTACCCGTCGGCCTGCGACGTCGCGGTGGGCGCCATCGTCGGCGGCAGGTACGGCAGCAGCCTCGGGTCCACCGCGAAGCGGCTCATGACCTCCAGCGCGGCGGCCCCGTTCTCCTCCCGGACGGTGACACGGCCCGCGTGCCGGGTCTCCACGGCGCGCCGGCCGCTCACGTCCGCGAGGTCGAGCGGGCGCCCGTCCTGCCCGCCGGGCGCCTCGGACCGCAGCGGCTTCACCGGCTCGTACCACACGCGCTCGGCCGGTACGTCGACCAGTTCGCGCTCCGGCCAGCGCAGCGCGGTGAGCCTGCCACCGAAGACGGCGCCGGTGTCCAGGCAGATCGTGTTGTTCAGCCACGTCGCCTCCGGGACCGGGGTGTGGCCGTACACCACGGCCGCGCGGCCCCGGTAGTCCTCCGCCCACGGGTAGCGCACCGGCAGCCCGAACTCGTCGGTCTCGCCGGTCGTCTCGCCGTACAGGGCGTGGCTGCGGACCCGGCCGGAGGTGCGGCCGTGGTACTTCTCGGGCAGCCCGGCGTGGCAGACGACCAGCCGGCCGCCGTCCAGGACGTAGTGGCTGACCAGCCCGTCGATGAACTCCCGTACCTCGGCGCGGAACTCCTCGCTCTCGGCGTCCATCTGCGCGACGGTCTCGGCGAGGCCGTGGGTGTGCCGGACCGTGCGGCCCTTGAGGTGGCGGCCGAACTTGTTCTCGTGGTTGCCCGGCACGCACAGCGCGTTGCCCGACTTCACCATCGTCATCACGCGGCGCAGCACGCCCGGGCTGTCCGGGCCGCGGTCCACGAGGTCGCCGACGAAGACGGCCGTGCGGCCCTCGGGGTGCCTGCCGTCGACGTAGCCCAGCTTGCCGAGCAGGGCCTCCAGTTCGGCGGAGCAGCCGTGGATGTCACCGATGATGTCGAACGGCCCGGTGAGGTGGGTCAGGTCGTTGAACCGCTTCTCGGTGACGACGGTGGCGTTCTCGACCTCCTCCACGCCGCGCAGCACGTGCACCTTGCGGAAGCCCTCGCGCTCCAGGTGCCGCAGGGAGCGGCGCAGTTCGCGGATGTGGCGCTGGATGACCCGGCGGGGCATGTCGGCGCGGTCGGTGCGGGCCGCGTTGCGCTCGGCGCACACCTCCTCGGGTATGTCGAGCACGACGGCGATCGGCAGCACGTCGTGCTCGCGGGCCAGTTCGACGAGCCGGCGCCGGGCGTCCTGCTGCACGCTGGTGGCGTCGACCACCGTGCGGCGGCCGGCGGCCAGGCGCTTGCCGGCGATGTAGTGCAGCACGTCGAAGGCGTCGCGGGTCGCGCTCTGGTCGTTCTCGTCGTCGCTGACCAGGCCGCGGCAGAAGTCCGACGAGAGCACCTCGGTCCGCTTGAAGTGCCGTCGGGCGAAGGTGGACTTGCCGGCGCCGGACGCGCCGACGAGCACGACGAGGGAGAGGTCGGTGACGGGCAGGACGCGCCCCTTGGGTGTCCCGGTCATGCCGCCTTCGCCTCCTTCTCGGTCTGCACGGTGAACACGGCCAGCTGCGTGGGCGGGCCGACCTCCGGGTCGTCGGGGCCGACGGGTGCGAACTCCACGGCGTAGCCGTGCCGTTGGGCGACGGCCTGCGCCCAGGTGCGGAATTCGGCGCGGGTCCACTCGAAGCGGTGGTCGCCGTGCCGGACGTGCCCGGCGGGCA
The DNA here is from genome assembly GCF_040682395.1 of Streptomyces sp. NPDC051207. Lineage (NCBI taxonomy): Bacteria > Bacillati > Actinomycetota > Actinomycetes > Kitasatosporales > Streptomycetaceae > Streptomyces > Streptomyces sp. NPDC051207. The sequence continues at coordinate 215,291 of NZ_JBFBAX010000002.1, forward strand.
GGCTCTCCCAGCGGACGTTGTACTCGACGTTCGGCGTGGTCACGAGGACGGTCCGGGGGCGGGCCGCGCCGAACACCGCGTACTCCAGGGCGGGCAGCCGCGGCGGGTCGACGTGCTCGATCACCTCGCTGAGCACGGCGGCGTCGTAGCCCCCCAGCCGGTTGTCGGTGTAGGCGAGGGAGCCCTGGAGAAGCCGGACGCGGGCCGCCTGGCGCTCGCCCATCCGGTCCAGCTTGAGCCGCCGCCCGGCGATGGTGAGCGCCCGCATCGACACGTCGACGCCGACGATCTCCGTGAACCGCGGGTCCTTCAGCAGCGTCTGCACCAACTGGCCCTGGCCGCAGCCGAGGTCGAGGACGCGGGCGGCACCGGACGCCCGGAGCGCGGTGACGATCGCGTCCCGACGCTGCTCGGCGAGCGGGGCCGGCCGCTCCTCGGTCTCCGCCTCCGTCCCGACCGCGTTGTCGATCTCCTCGACCTCGCTGTCGTCGGCCTCGGCCAGCCGGACCAGCTCCAGCCGCTGCATCGCCTCGCGCGTCAGCGACCAGCGGCGCGACAGGTAGCGGCTGGTGATCAGCCTCTGCTCGGGGTGGCCGGCCAGCCAGCCGTCCCCGGCCCGCAGCAGCTTGTCGACCTCGTCGGAGGACACCCAGTAGTGCTTGGCGTCGTCCAGTACGGGCAGCAGGACGTACAGGTGCCGCAGCGCCTCGGCGACGGTCAGCCCGTCGGACTCCAGGACGAGACGCACGTACCGCGAATCGCCCCACTGCGGGAACTCCGCGTCCAGCGGCACCGGTTCCACGGTGACCGTCCAGCCGGCCGGTTCGAACAGACGCCGTACGAGGTCGGCGCCGCCGCGGGCGGGCAGCGCGGGCACCTCCACGCGCAGCGGGCGCGGCTGCCCGGGAAGCTCCGGGCGGGCGTGGCACACGCCGCGCATCGCGCTGGAGAAGACACTGCTCAGGGCGACGGCGAGCAGCGAGGACGCGGCGTAGGGGCGGTCGTTGACGTACTGTGCGAGCGCCGCGTCGGGGGCGCCGCCCCGGCCCTTGCCCCTGCCGCGCCGCACCAGCGCCACCGCGTCCACCTCCAGCAGCAGCGCCGCGGTGCAGCGTCCGGCGTCCGCCTCGGGGTAGAGGACGTGGGCCGTGCCGTAGGAGGTGGCGAACGCCTGCGCCTTGTCGGGGTGCTTGTGCAGCAGGAAACCGAGGTCGGTCGCGGGGGACGCGGGGGTGCCGGTGGTGGTGATCGTCAGGAACACGGGTGCCTCTGAGGTGGCGGTGGGTGGGATGCGCCTGGGCGCGTTCGGCTCACCGTACCGAGGGGGTGTCCCGTGGTGCCTGTCGATTTCGGGTGCGGGTGGGCGCAGGTGCCGCCGGGCTGCGCGGCCCGGCGTTCGCGGGTGCCGCCTGCGCCCGCCCTCCCCCTGGGGCCTGTCGTTTGGATCACCCCGGCGTCGCGGGGTCGGCCCGGAGGCACAGCGCGTCACCGCCAGGCCGATCCGAACGACAGGTCCTAGGCGAACGTCGCGTGGAGGCGCCGTGTGTGGTCCACCTCCCGGGGTTCGCCCGTCAGTCTGACCCGGGCCGTCAGGCGGGGCTCGGCGCTGGAGGCCGACAGGCGCAGCTCCAGCTCGCCCGGCTCCACCACGCGGCGGCCGTCGCGGCCCGTGAAGGACGCCAGGTCCGCCGGGACCGTCACGCGGACGCGGCGGGACTCGCCGGGGGCCAGCGGGACGCGGGTGTAGCCGACGAGGCGCTGGACCGGCTGGACGACCGAGGCGACCGGGTCGTGCAGGTACAGCTGGACGACCTCCGTGCCGGGCCGCTCCCCCGTGTTGCGGACGGTCAGGGAGAGCCCGAACTCGCCGTCGGTGGCGGCCTCTTCGGCGTCCACGGCCAGCTCGCTCCACGCGAACGTCGTGTAGGTCAGGCCGTGGCCGAAACCGAACGCCGGGGTGGGGTCGATGTTCGACACCTCGCTGGCGTGCGCGAGCCGCGCGCCGAGGTACGTCGTCGGCTGGGCGCCCGGGCCGCGCGGCACGCTGACCGGCAGCCGCCCGCAGGGCTCGGTGCGGCCGCTGAGCACCCCGGCGATGGCGGCGGTGCCCTCGACGCCGGGGAAGAAGGACTGCACGATCGCGGCGGCCTCGTCCACGGCGCGGCCGAGGGCGTAGGGCCGTCCGGCGAGCAGCACGGTGACGACGGGTCTGCGCGTGTCGAGCAGCGCGTCGAGGAGCTGCTGCTGGGCGCCGGGCAGGGCGAGCGACTCGGCGTCGCAGCCCTCGCCGCTGGTGCCGCGGCCGAACAGTCCGGCGCGGTCGCCGAGGACCGCGACGACCACGTCGGCGTCGCGCGCCGCCTGCACGGCCTCGGGGATGCCGAAGACGTCGCCGTCGTCGACGCCGGTGCCGCGTACGACGGTGATCTCGGCGTCGGGGAACTCGGCGGCGAGCGTGTCGCGCAGGGTGGGCAGGTCGATGCCGGCCGGGGACTCCGGGTGGTGCACGCCGACGTGCAGCGGGAAGGAGTAGCAGCCGAGCACGGCGGTGGGCTCGACGGCGTTCGGGCCGACGAGCGCGATGCGGCGCGGCCGGTCCAGGGGCAGGACACCGTCGTTGGTGAGCAGCACGACGGCCTTCTCCGCGACCTCGCGGGCCAGGGCGCGGTTGCCGGCCGTGTCCAGGTCGATGCTGCCGCGCAGCGCGTCGGGGTCGTCCAGGTCGGCGCCGTCGAGCGCGGCCGGCACCGGGTTCCAGTCCGGGTCGAGCAGTCCGAGCGCGGCCTTCTGGGTGAGCACCCGGCGCAGCGCGCGGTCGATGAGCCTCTCCGGGACGCGGCCCGCGGTGACGGCCTCAACCAGGGGCGCGCCGAACGTCTTCACGGTGGGCAGTTCGATATCGACGCCGGCCCGCAGCGCCGCGCCCGCGGCGTCGGCCCAGTCGCCGGCGATGCCGTGCAGGGTCTTGAGGAAGGCGATGCCGAAGTAGTCGGCGACGACCGTGCCGTCGAAGCCCCAGGTGTCGCGCAGCAGCCCGGTCAGCAGGTCCTCGTCGGCCGCGGCGGGCAGGCCGTCGGTGTCGGTGTAGGCGTGCATGACGGAGCGGGCGCCGCCCTCGCGGATCGCCATCTCGAACGGGGGCAGCAGCACGTCGGCGCGTTCCCGGGCGCCCATGGGGGCGGGGGCGAGGTTGCGTCCGGCGCGGGAGGCGGAGTAGCCGACGAAGTGCTTGAGCGTGGCGACCAGTCCGGTGGACTCCAGGCCCTGCACGTAGGCGGTGCCGATGGTGCCGACGAGGTACGGGTCCTCGCCGATGGTCTCCTCCACGCGGCCCCAGCGGGCGTCGCGCACCACGTCGAGGACGGGGGCGAGGCCCTGGTGGACGCCGACGGCACGCATGTCCCGGCCGATGGCGGCGGCCATGCGGCGGATCAGCTCCGGGTCGAAGGTGGCGCCCCAGGACAGCGGCACGGGGTAGGCGGTGGCGCCCCAGGTGGCGAAGCCGGCCAGGCATTCCTCGTGGGCGACGGCCGGGATGCCGAAGCGGTTCGCGGCGGCGATCCGGGTCTGGGTGCGCAGCAGTGACAGCGCGCCCAGCGCGGGGTCGACGGGGGCGGTGCCGAACGGGCGGGTCAGCTGGCCCAGGCCGGTCGGCAGCAGCGCGTCGAGGTCGACGGCCTCCTCCATGTCGTGCTGGTGGGGCGCCACTTCGCCGCCCTCGTCGGAGGCGCCGACCCAGACCCCGTAGAGCTGGGCGATCTTCTCCTGGAGGGTCATGGCGTCGATCAGGGCGGTGACCCTGGTGTCGATGTCGTGGGCGGGGTCGTTCCACAGGGGGACTTCGGGGGTGGTCTCAACGGCCACGTTGGCGGTCACTTTCCTCCGACGCCCATCAGGCCCTGGACCAGGGCGCGACGGGCGAACAGGTAGACGAGCAGGACGGGCACCATGGACAGCACCACGGCTCCCAGCAGACCGGGGATGTCGATGCCGTGTTCGGTCTGGAAGTTGTAAAGACCCAGGGTCACGACCTTGGTGGAGTCGGACTGGGTCAGGACGAGCGGGAACAGGAAGCCGTTCCAGGCCTGCAGCGCGGAGAACACCACGATCGTGGACAGCCCGCCGCGGGAGAGCGGGAGCACGAGCTGGAAGAACATCCGCCGCGGGGTGGCGCCGTCCATGGCCATCGCCTCGAACAGCTCCGAGGAGATGTCGCGCATGGCGCCGCTGAGGATGAGCGCCGACATCGGCAGGCAGAACGCCGCGGTGGGCAGGATGACACCGAGGAGGTTGTCGTACAGGCCCGCCTCGCTGATCAGGTAGAACATCGGCACGATGACGGCCTGCGCCGGGATCGCCAGGCCCAGCAGGAACAGCCGGAACACGTGCGAGGTGACCCGGCTGCGGCTGCGGACGATGGCGTAGGCGAGCGGCGGGACCAGCAGCAGCACCACCGCGACGACGCACCCGGTGACCAGCAGCGTGTTGAGGAAGTACCTGCCGAAGCCGCTGTCGAAGGCGCCCGTGTAGTTGTCCAGGGTGAAGGTGTCCGGGATGGACACCGGGCCGTTCTCGGCGTAGTCCGAGCGGGTGCGCACCGTGGCGGCGAGCATCACGTACAGCGGCATGCCGATCAGGAACAGCCAGAACAGCGAGCCGGCGCCGGCGAGGTAGTTGGGGCGGCGCCTCATGACACACCCTCCATGGAGCTGCGCATCTTGTCGTAGCCGGAGAGGCGCACGACGATCAGCGAGATGACGGTGGCCGCGACGACCAGGGCGAGGGCGATGGCGGCGCCGGCGCCGAAGTCGAAGCCCTTGAAGGCCTTCTGGTACATGTAGTAGGCGCTGATGGTGGTGTCGGTGCCGGGTCCGCCCTGGGTGAGGATGAGGACCGTCTCGAACGTGGTCAGGCCGCCGACGATCATCAGGATCATCGAGGTGATCATCGAGTTGCGCAGCTGGGGCAGCGTGATGTGGAAGAACGTCCGGTAGCGGCCCGCCCCGTCGATCTCCGCGGCCTGGTAGAGCACGTTCGGGATGGCGCGGGCGGCGCCCTGGTAGATCAGGGTGTGGAACGGGGTGAACTGCCAGGTGCTCACGAACGCCAGCACCCCGATGGCGGTGGCCTGTTCACCGAAGAGGTTGCCGTCGCCGAACAGCCAGGTGGCGCTGGCCGGGATGCCGAAGTTCGGGTCGAGCAGCGCCCGCCACAGCACCGACACGGCCGTCGCGGACAGCAGCAGCGGCACGAAGTAGATGACGGACAGCACGGCGCGGTTGCGCTGGTGGCCCGCCGCCCACACGCCGAGCACGATGCTCAGCGGCGTCTGGATGACCACGCCGAGCGCCGTGAGCAGCAGGGTCAGCCAGATGCTCTTGAGCATCACCGGGTCGTCGGCGATGCGCGACCAGTTGTCCAGGCCGACGAACTCCGGTGAGCCCAGGCCGTTCCAGGTCATGAACGACAGCACCGCGACCATGATCAGCGGGACGATCGCGAAGAGGGCGAAGAACACCGTGGCGGGCAGGGCCCAGGCGAATCCCGGGCGTGCCACGTTGGCGACGTAGGAGCCTTCCGGCCGCCGCCGGGCCCGCTTGCGGGGCCCGGCGGCGGTGGGCGGGCTCGTGATCTGAGTGGTCATGAGCCGTTCATTCGGTCGGGAGGGCCTGCATGGCCTTGATGAAGCCGTCGGCGTCGATCTGGCCGTTGAAGAACTGCTGGACGGCCTGGTGGATCGGCGTGATGGCGGACGGCGGGTACGCCTGGTCCCACGACAGCTGGAACGACGGGGCCTTGGCGACCAGTTCGTACTGGAAGCGGGAGTACTCGGGGCTGGCCGCGGTGTCCAGGAACTTCTTGGTGTTGGTGGTGGTCGGCAGGTTGCCGATCGCCATCTGCGCCTTCACGAACTTGTCCGAGTACATGAGCTTGAGGAACTCGGCGACGGCCTCGGGGTGCTTGGTCTTCTTCAGCACCGAGTAGAAGTTGTTGGTGTTGCCGGCGACGTTGCCCGGGTCGCCCTTGCCGCCCTCGACGGTCGGGAAGGCGCTGTAGCCGAGGCCGTCCTTGGCGAAGGACGGGGCGTCCTCCTGCTGCTGGGCGTAGTACCAGGAGCCCATGAGCTCGAAGCCGGCCTTGCCGGAGGCCAGCAGCGCGGGCGAGGCGCCGTTGGTGTACTTCACGGAGTCGTAGTTCTTGCCGAAGGCACCGGCGTCGATCAGCTCCCTGAGCATGCTCAGGGCCTTCTTGCTGTCGGCGCTGTTCCAGGCCTCCTTGTCGCCTTCGAGGGCCTTCTGGAAGAGGCCGGGGCCGGCGACGCGGTCGTACAGGTACTGGAACCACATCTGGGTCGGCCAGCGGTCGCCGCCGCCGAGCGCGATGGGGGTGACGCCCTCGGCCTTGAGCTTCTTGACCGCGGCGATCAGCTCGTCCCAGGTCTTCGGCGGCTGGACGCCCGCCTTGTCGAGGACCTTCTTGTTGTGGAACAGCAGGACCGGCTGGGTGCCGCGCATCGGGATGCCGTACGGCTTGCCGTCCACGACCGCGCTGTTGAAGACGGACGGCAGGAACTTGTTCTCCAGGTCCGGGTCGTCCTTGATGAAGCCGTCGAGCGGCATCAGCAGATCTGCCTTGACGAAGGGCTGGATGCTGCCGCCGCCCCAGTTGAAGAAGATGTCCGGGGCCTGCGGAGTGTTGATGATCGTCTGGAGCTTCTGCTGGTAGTCGGCACCGGGAATGGTGTCGAGGACCGCCTTCACGTCGGACGTCTTGTTGAACGTGTCGACGATCTGCTTCTCGACCTTGTTGCTCGCGTCCCCGTACACGAGGACATGGATCTTCCCGTCGTCCGACGAGCCCCCACCGTCGCCGTCACCGCAGGCGGACAGGCTCAGCGCGAGGGCGAGCGTCGCTGAGGCGGCGACCAGTCTGGGCAGCGCACGTGTCTTCATCGTTCGCCTTTCGAAAGTTTCGGCATCTTCGCCGAAAGTCCATGCTCCGGGACAGTAGGTGGAGACCCGAGTTTCGGTCAACGGTCCTGCACGGAGTCGCCCAAACCGTTATCGGCACGCGTGGCCTATCCTGCGGGCATGCAGGATGACGACGAGGTGGGCGGCAGGGTCACCCTGGCCGCGGTGGCCAAAGAGGCCGGGGTTTCGCTGGCGACAGTTTCGAAGGTCCTGAACGGTCGTTCGGATGTCTCGGACGCCACCCGCGCCCGCGTCGAGGGCATCCTCGACACCCACGGCTACCGCCGCCGCGCCCAGGGCGCGTCCCGGTCGCCGCTCATCGAACTCGTCTTCCACGAGCTGGACAGCATCTGGGCGATGGAGCTGATCCGCGGCGTGGAGAACGTCGCCAAGGAGAACCGGGCGACCGTGGTCCTCACCGAGAGCGGCACGCGGCACGCGCCCTCGCCCGACTGGATCGAGGGGGTGCTGCGGCGCCGGCCGCTGGGGGTCGTGCTGGTCTTCTCCACGCTCCCGGAGGACGTGAAGCGGCAGCTGCGCTCCCGGGCGATCCCGTTCGTCATCATCGACCCGGCCGGCGACCCCGACCCCGACGTGCCGTCCGTCGGCTCCGCGAACTGGGCCGGGGGCCTCGCGGCGACCCGGCACCTCACCGACCACAAGCACGAGCGCGTCGCCATCATCACCGGGCCCGAGGACATGCTGTGCTCGCTGGCGCGGCTCGACGGTTACCGCTCGGCGATGGCCATGGCGGGCCTGGAGATAGACGCCGGCCTGGTGCGGTTCGGCGACTTCCACGTGCAGGGCGGCTTCGAGCACGCCATGGACCTGCTGGACCGCCCGGACCGGCCGACCGCGATCTTCGCCGGCAGCGACCTGCAGGCCCTCGGCGTCCTGGAGGCGGCCCGCCTCAAGGGCCTGAGCGTCCCGGACGACCTGTCCGTGGTCGGCTACGACGACGTCCCGCTCGCCCAGTGGTCGAGCCCGCCGCTGACCACCGTCCACCAGCCGCTGCGCCACATGGCCGAGGAGGCCGCCCGCATGCTGCTGCGCCCTGACGTCCCGGGCAAGGCGGCCCAGCGGATAGAGCTGGCGACGCACCTGGTGACCCGGCAGAGCACGGCTCCGCCACGGGGGGCGTGACGGGCCCGGGCGCCTCCCCCGGGCCGACCGGCTCGGCCACTGCCGCGCCGCGGCCGGGAGAGCGGCGAATCTTTCGAGCCACCCCGGGGACGCGCCGCGGCCCCGTGCCGACCGCCTCTGACCCCGCCGAACGTGACGGCAGAGCCGCTCCGTGCCTCCCGTGACGCTCCGCGATTCCTGCGCGACCGGTTGACCCCGCGACCACCCGGCCGTACCTTCTGCGCAGCAATTCGGAAACGCATACGAAACTTTCGTCTTGCACGAACCAGCTCATCCAGCCCTCCCGCTCGCAGGCCGCGCCACCCGGCGACGGCCCCCAGAAGGGGATGACATGCCCATGAGCACCGCACGCAGTACCCGTACGTCCCGGGCCCGCAGAGCTCTCGGCGTCGGCATGGCGAGCCTGCTCGCCATGGCCGGCGTCACCGCGCTCGCCGGGACCGCCGACGCCGCGACGACCCTCGCCTCGGCGGCCTCCGCCAAGGGCCGCTACTTCGGTACCGCGGTCGCCGCCAACCGCCTGAGCGAGGCCGCGTACGTGACCACGCTCAACACCGAGTTCAACCAGGTCACGCCCGAGAACGAGATGAAGTGGGACGCCCTCGAGCCCTCCCGCAACTCGTTCACCTTCGGCGCCGCCGACCAGATCGTCAACCACGCGGTGAGCCGCAACATGCTGGTGCGCGGCCACACCCTGGTGTGGCACTCCCAGCTGCCCAGCTGGGTCGGCAGCCTGAACGCCACCGACCTGCGCTCGGCGATGAACAACCACATCAACCGGGTCATGGGCCAGTACAAGGGCAAGATCCACTCGTGGGACGTCGTCAACGAGGCGTTCCAGGACGGCTCCAGCGGCGCCCGCCGCAGCTCACCCTTCCAGGACAAGCTCGGCAACGGCTTCATCGAGGAGGCGTTCCGCACCGCGCGCGCCGCCGACCCGGCCGCCAAGCTCTGCTACAACGACTACAACACCGACGGCGTCAACGCGAAGAGCAATGCCGTCTACAACATGGTCAAGGACTTCAAGGCCCGCGGCGTCCCGATCGACTGCGTCGGCTTCCAGTCCCACTTCAACAGCCAGTCCCCGGTCCCCAGCGACTACCAGGCCAACCTCCAGCGCTTCGCCGACCTCGGCGTGGACGTGCAGATCACCGAGCTGGACATCGAGGGCTCCGGCACCGCCCAGGCCACCAGCTACAGCAACGTCGTGAAGGCGTGCCTCGCCGTCACCCGCTGCACCGGCATCACGGTCTGGGGCGTCACGGACAAGTACTCGTGGCGCGCGAGCGGCACACCGCTGCTGTTCGACTCGAACTACCAGAAGAAGCCGGCGTACCACGCGGTCATCGCGGCGCTCGGCGGCACCCCCGACGACGGCGGCGGGGGCTCCCCCGGGGCCTGCACGGCCACCTACACCAAGACCGCCGAATGGGACAGCGGCTACAACGGCCAGGTGACCATCAAGGCGGGCAGCTCCGCCATCAGCGGCTGGAGCGTCCCCGTGACGTTCACCGCGCCGCAGAAGGTCACCTCGACCTGGAACGGCACGCCCAGCTGGGACAGCAGCGGCAACGTCATGACGATGAAGCCCAGCTGGAACGGATCGCTCGCCGCCGGGGCCACGACGAGCTTCGGCTTCTCCGTGGCGAAGAACGGCAGCAGCACACCGCCCGTCGTCGGAACCTGCACCGCCTCCTGAAGGTCCGCAAGCCCGCACGCCCGCACGTCGCACGTCCGCACGTCCGCACCCACAAGCCGGGTCCCCCGTGAGGCGCCCCCTCACGGGGGACCCGTTCCGGAGTACCACATGCACAAGCTCCCCAGGCTCTCCCTCGTCGCCCTGACCGCGAGCGCGCTCCTCGCCACGCTCGGTGCGTCCGCCACGGCCCACGCCACCGCTCCCGGCGACGGCCCCGGCGCACGCGGCGTCTGCCGCAACGGCCACGTCGCCCTCACCTTCGACGACGGCCCCGCCGAGAGCACGCCCCGGCTCCTCGAGGCGCTCACCGCCAACCGGCTGCGCGCCACGATGTTCAACACCGGCTCCAACGCGGCGGCCCGCCCCGATCTCGTCCGCGCCCAGACCGCGGCCGGCATGTGGGTCGGCAACCACAGCTACACCCACCCGCACATGACCCAGCTCCCCGCCGACCAGGCCTACGCCGAGATCGCCGACACGCAGCGGGTCCTGACCGGCATCCTCGGCACCGCGCCGGCCCTCTTCCGCCCGCCCTACGGCGAGACGAACGACCAACTGCGCGAGCAGCAGCGGCAGCTGGGCCTGACCGAGGTCCTGTGGACGGTCGACTCCCGCGACTGGGCGGGCGCCTCGGCCGAGGAGATCGTCGCCGCGGCGGCCACGCTCCGGCCGGGCGGCATCATGCTCCTGCACGACTGGTCGGCCGACACCCTCGCCGCGATCCCCGGCATAGCGAAGGTGCTGCGCACCAAGGGCCTGTGCACGGGCCGGATCGTCCCGTCCGCGCCGTCCGGCGAGGACGGGGCCGCCCCGCAGGCGGTCGTGGTCAAGCCCTGAGCAACGCCGGGCGCGCCGCCCGTCGGCCGTCGCCCGTCACAGTCCGGCCCGTCGGTCTCTGTTCGAGAGACCGACGGGCCGGCGGTCGTGGCGGGGCGCCCTGCCCGGGAGATGTGTTACGGCAGCTGCGCCTGGACCTGGGAGGAGATCAGCTCCAGGTGGTCCAGGTCGTCCAGGTCGAGGATCTGGAGGTAGATGCGGCTGCTGCCGATCTCCGCGTACCGGCCGATCTTGTCGACGACCTCGGCCGGGGAACCCGCGAGGCCGTTCAGCTTCAGCTCGTCGACCTCGCGGCCGATGGCGGCGGCACGGCGGGCGACCTCCCGGTCGTCCCGGCCGACGCAGACGACGAGGGCGTTGGAGTAGATCAGCTCGTCGGTGCGGCCGGCCGCCTCGGCCGCGGCGCGGACCCGGCCGAACTGGCGCTCGCTGTCCTCGACCGAGGCGAACGGGATGTTGAACTCGTCCGCGTAGCGCGCGGCGAGCCGCGGGGTGCGGGTGGCGCCGTGACCGCCGATGAGCACCGGGATCTTCGCCTGGGTGGGCTTGGGCAGCGCGGGCGAGTCGGTGAGGTCGTAGTACGTGCCGTGGAAGTCGAAGGTCTTGCCGACCTTGGTCTCCCACAGGCCGGTGATGATCTCCAGCTGCTCTTCCAGCCGGGCGAACTTCTCCTTGGGGAACGGAATGCCGTACGCCTTGTGCTCCTCCTCGAACCAGCCTGCGCCCAGGCCCAGTTCGACCCGGCCGCCCGACATCTGGTCGACCTGCGCGACCTGGATGGCGAGCACGCCGGGCAGCCGGAAGGTTCCTGCGGTCATGAGCGTGCCGAGGCGGATGCGGCTGGTCTCGCGGGCGAGTCCGGCGAGGGTGATCCAGGCGTCGGTGGGGCCGGGCAGGCCGTCCACCGATCCCATGCGCAGATAGTGGTCGGAGCGGAAAAAGGCGTCGAAGCCGAGGTCCTCGGTGGCCTTGGCGACGGTGAGCAAGGTGTCGTAGGTGGCCCCCTGCTGGGGCTCGGTGAAGATACGCAGATCCATACCCCCCATCCTGCCCGCTGCCACCCCGTGCCGGTCCGGCGGACCCCGCCCGCGCGGGGCCCCGGACGGGTGAAATCCCGCGGGGCGTCAGGGCGGCGGGTGATCACCGGCGCCCGCATGCCGGGTGGCCGCGGGGGCACTGGCGTCGGCGTGGCAGCCGGGCCGGGGGAATTGACGCCCGCGTGGCAGCCGGGCCGGCGACCCAGTCGCCGACAGGCACGGGGGCATTGAGGGCCCGGGAGGACTGACGCCAGCGTGGCAGCCGGGCCCGGGAGGACTGGCGCCCGCGTGGCAGCCGGGCCGGCGACCCGGCCGCCGGCGCGGGCACGGGGGCCGCCATCAGCCGTAGGGGGAACCACCCAGCCGCAGGCAGGCCACCCCGGGCGCCGGCGGAGCCACCAGCCGCAGGCGGACGGCGGCCACAGCCGGGGCACCCCGGAGGCGGGCGTGCCCCAGGGGCAGCACCGGCCACCGGCGGACAACCACTTGCCGCGGGCAAGCCACCCACCGGCCACAGGCGGAACCACCCACCGCAGGCGTCCCACCCCGGCCACAGGCGGAGCCACCCACCGCAGGTCGGCCACCAGCCGCGCGCGTTCAGCCCGCCTCGCGCTGCGGCAGCATGGGCTCCCGGTAGACCTCCGGCAGCAGGCCCTCCCGTGGCACGGCCGGCAACACCACCGCCGGCACCTCCTCCCGGTCCGCCGGCTCCCGGTCCGCCAGTCTTCGCAGCATCTCCCGCACCCGGTCCCGTGACTCGTCGGCCGCGTCGATGGCCTCCATGCACTGCCAGTACGTGCCTTCGTCGTCGGCGGCGCAGGCTATGCCGACGAGAGCCATGCCTATCTCGCCCAGTAACCCGCCGAGCCGCGTCAACGCCAGCCGCGCGTCGCCCAGTTCGGTGAGCTGGGCCGCCAGCAGCTCGCCCGGGCCCAGCTCGGGCCGGGTGAGCACCCCGCAGCCGCGGCCCGCCAGCTCCGTCAGTCCCAGTGCTTCGCCGCGCAGTTCGGGCGGTCCGGCGACCGCCAGCCGACTGCCTATCGCCTGTGCCAGGGCCTGCGCCTGCCACACCTCCGCCAGCACCTCCGGCACGTCCCCGCTCGCCGCCAGGGCACGCCTGCTCGTCAGGATGAGCCGCGTCGCGTCCATGCGCTGCCCCCGTCTGTCCCGACGCGCTGCCCGCGCGTCCGCCCGAACTCCACCGTCCACTACCCAGAGTGAGTGAGCTTGGGGCGAAAAGCTAGAGGAAGACGGAAATCTTCGGACAAGAAGTCGAGAGCCGAGGGTTTTTCCATCACCCAGTGTGATAACGGAGTTTGCCGTTCCGCCGCTAGGACTCCTCGCCGGGGACGGGGAACCGCCGTTCGTTGCGGTCGATCTTCGCGTCGAGCGCCGCCAGCGGGTCGATGCCGAGCACGTCGCAGAGCTGGAGCAGATACGCGAGCACGTCGGCGACCTCGTCCGTGACACGGTGCGCGGTGTCCGGGTCGGCCATCACGCGCGCCGACTCCTCGGGCGTCAACCACTGGAAGATCTCGACGAGTTCGGAGGCCTCGACGCTGAGCGCGGCGACGAGGTTCTTGGGGGTGTGGTAGGGCTGCCAGTTGCGGGCCGCCGCGAACTGCGCGAGCCGTTCCTGGAGCCGGGCGAGTCGGAGATCGGTCACGGCTCCAGGTGTACCACCGGCACCTCACGCGCCCGCGCACTCACACCCCCGGTACCGCCGCGCCCTCCATCAGCCCCGTCACCTCGGTCCCGGCCGGCGTCAGCAGGAACACGTTCCGGTCGACGCGGTGCATCCCGCTGGCGAGGCCGAAGACGACGCCGGTGCTGAAGTCGAGGACCCGCTTGGCGACGTCCGGCTCCGCGCCGGTCAGGTCGAGCAGCACGGGGACGCCCCCCATCAGCGTCTCGGCGACCTCGCGGGCGTCCGCGAAGACGTTGACCCGCAGCACGACGAACCGGCGGCGCGTCTCCGTCTCGTCGTCGGGCAGCGCGCGGTGGTCCACGGAGGACGGCCAGGCGTCCCGGCCGCGCAGCGGAACGACCTGGGCGAGCCCTTCCCACTGTTCATCGGTGACGTCGTGGCTGTTCACCGGCTCCCCCCGTTCCGATTCGCCTCCATTGCCTGCATCAGCCAATTCTTACGGCACGTCACCCGTACGGCCCAACTGCGACACGGTGCGCGACCGTCACAACCGTCACTTTCGCGCCGGGCGGGCCGGACGGGCTCCGGGTCAGGGCCGTCCCGCCGGGGCCGGGCCCACGAGTTCCGTCAGGACGTCCTCCATCGTCACGAACCCGATGACCTTGCCGCTCTCGCCGAGCACGGCGGCGAGATGCCCGCCGTCGGAGCGCATCGCGGTCAGCGTGTCGTCCAGCGGGGTGTCGATGCGGACCCGGGTGACCCGGTGCAGCGCGCTGCGCGGGAACGGCCGGTCGCGGTCGGTGACGCCGAGGGTGTCCTTGATGTGCAGGTAGCCGAGGAGGGTGCCGTCGGCGTCGGTGACGGGGAAGCGGGACAGGTTCGCGCGGGCCGCCGTACGTTCCAGTTCGGCCGGGGTGACGGTGGCGCCGACGGTGTGCATCCGCTGCACCGGCACGAGGATCTCGCCGACGGGCCGGGTGCCCAGTTCCAGGGCGTCCCGGAGCCGCTCGCCGTCGGCGGGGGTGAGCAGTCCGGCCTGGCTGGAGTCCACCACCATGCGGGCCAGCTGGTCGTCGGTGAACACGGCCCCGACCTCGTTCCTCGGCTCGACCCTGAGCAGCTTCAGCAGCGCGTTGGCGAAGGCGTTGATCCCGAAGATCACGGGCCGGAACGCGCGGGTGAGCGCCACCAGCGCCGGGGCGAGGGCCAGCGCGCTGGGGACGGGGGCGGCGAGGGCGATGTTCTTCGGCACCATCTCGCCGACCAGCATGTGCAGATACGTCGCCACCGTCAGCGCGATCACGAAGGCGACCGGGTGCACCAGCCCGTGCGGCAGGTGCGCGGCCTCGAAGCCGGGCTCCAGCAGACGGGCGATGGCGGGTTCGGCGACGGCGCCGAGCACCAGCGAGGACACGGTGATGCCCAGCTGGGCGGTGGCCATCATCGCGGAGAGGTGCTCCAGCGCGAACAGGGTCGCCCGGGCCCGCTTGTCGCCGTCCTGGGCGCGGGGCTCGATCTGGCTGCGCCGCACCGAGACGAGGGCGAACTCTGCGCCGACGAAGAACGCGTTGGTGAGCAGGGTGAGCGCGCCGACGGCGAGCTGGATCGCGGTCATCGGGCCTCCTGCGCGAGCTGCCGCGCGGCGGGGCGGGGCGCGGCGATGCGGACGCGGTCGGCGCGGTGGTGCTCGACCGCCAGGACCTCCAGCTCCCAGCCGTCGAGGGCGACGAGATCACCCTTGGCGGGGATGCGGGCCAGGCGGGTGGCGATCAGCCCGGCCAGCGTCTCGTAGGGGCCGTCGGGCGCGGGGAGTCCGACGGCGGCGAGTTCGTCGAG
The DNA here is from genome assembly GCF_040682395.1 of Streptomyces sp. NPDC051207. NCBI lineage: Bacteria > Bacillati > Actinomycetota > Actinomycetes > Kitasatosporales > Streptomycetaceae > Streptomyces > Streptomyces sp. NPDC051207. The sequence continues at coordinate 230,462 of NZ_JBFBAX010000002.1, forward strand.
CCGTACGCTGCCGTCGGCCTCCCAGACGGTCCGGCCGTCCCCGGTGGCCTGGGTGGGTGACAGGCCGGGGGCCTCGTCGGGGTCGTGCTCGTCGCGGACCTCGCCGACGACCTCCTCGACGATGTCCTCCACGGTGGCGACGCCGGCCGTGCCGCCGTACTCGTCCACGACGACGGCCATGGTGCGGGCGGCGCGCAGGCGTTCCAGGAGCCGGTCGGCGGTCAGGGTGTCGGGCACCAGCAGCGGTTCGGTGGCCAGTTCGGTGACGGGGGTGGAGGCCCGGCGGGCGGGTTCCAGGGCGAGGACGTCGCGGATGTGGACGGAGCCGATCACCTCGTCCAGGCTGCCGCGGTAGACCGGGAAGCGGGACAGGCCGGTGGCGTGCGACAGGTTGGCGGCGTCGGCGGCCGTGGCGTGCGCCTCCAGGGCCTTGACGTCCACGCGGGGCGTCATGACGTTCTCGGCGGTCAGCTCGCCGAGGTGCAGGGTGCGGACGAAGAGTTCGGCGGAGTCGGCCTCCAGGGCGCCCTCGGCGGCGGAGTGCCGGGCGAGCGCGACCAGTTCCTCGGGGCTGCGGGCGGAGGCCAGCTCCTCGGCGGGCTCGAGTCCGAACCGTCGTACGCAGCGGTTGGCGGTGTTGTCGAGGTGCCGGATGAGGGGCCCGAAGGCGGCGGTGAAGCCGCGCTGCGGCCCGGCGACGACCTTGGCGACGGCCAGCGGCCGGGAGATCGCCCAGTTCTTCGGGACCAGCTCGCCGACGACCATCAGCACGACGGTCGACACGAGCACGCCCAGCACGGTCGCCACGGACGAGGCGGCCCCGCCGAGACCGGCCGCCCGGAGCGGTCCGCCGAGGAGCGCGGCGAGGGACGGCTCGGCGAGCATGCCGATGACGAGCGAGGTGACGGTGATGCCGAGCTGGGCGCCGGACAGCTGGAAGGTGAGCCGCCGTACGGCCTTCAGGGCGCCGTCGGCGCCGCGCTCACCGGCCTCGGCGGCCCGCTCCAGGTCGCCGCGCTCGACGGTGGTCAGGGAGAACTCGGCCGCCACGAACACCGCGCAGGCGAGGGTCAGCAGCAGGGCGAGCACAAGCAGCAAAACCTGGGTCACCGTGCCACCCCCGCTTCCGGCGCGGCCACGGGCCGTGGACCGCGGGGATGGGCACGGCTGGGACTGGGAGGCTCACCCATGGGGGGACCGTCGCTCCTTCTTCGAACGCTCACACACTCACACGACAGGAACGCCGCTGTTCGCAGGATCGCCTGTCTCCCCACCTACTGTAAAGGAGTCGCAAAAGAAGGTCGCCGTCCGGGATTTTCCCCTCGCACGAGTGCTACGGCGACGGGGCCGGGCAGCCGGTGGGCGGGCCGTCGTCGGATCACCGAGGGGCCCCGGTTTCCGGCGGTTCCAGATGCGGGGGCGAGGGCCGGGCTCGGGGGCGGGGCGGTCAGGGAATATCAGGGAGCCCGCCACCGGCCACCGGCCCCTGTCCCCCTCGCCCGGCATGCCGACCGCGACCGCCGGCTCACCAGTTGCGGGTGACGGAACGCAGCGCGATCCAGTCGCCGCCCACGCGGGCGTAGGCCGTGGTCAGCTGGAGCCGCCAGTCCGCGTGCGAGCCGTGCAGGTCCGCGTCCGCGATGATCCGCCCGACCAGGCGCGCGGTGCCGCCGTCGGCATCGGCGTTAACGGTCACGGTCTTCTCCTCGACCCCGTGACAGACGAACTCCCCGGTCCGGATCTGGGCGATCCACTCCTCCTTGGAGTGCTCACGCCCCGTGATGTCGGTGAGGGTGAATCCGGCGTCGAGCAGGGCGTCCAGGGCGTCCGTGTCACCCTCGGTCATCGCCCGCAGTTGAGCCCGGTAGGCGTCGATGACCTCCGCGCGTGTCTTCAGGTCGGGTGAGGGGTTCATGTCGGCTTCCGTCTCCCGCGGTCGTGTCCCTCGGCCGGGGAGTCCGGCACCCGGCGCGTGTCTGTCCCTGGATCATGCGGCTTGCCGCCGCCTCCCCGGCGCACGCCGCGCCGCACCGGCACGGCCGTCGTGCACTCGGCCCACACCGTCTTGCCGGGGCCGGCCCGGTCCGGGGCGCCCCACCGCGGCACGAGCGCGTCGGCGAGGAGCGGCACCGGCCGTGCTCGGCGTCGGCGGCGGGAGCGGACCCGGGCGACACCGGCCGGCCGCACGGGACGCGTGTCGGCCACCTCGGCCCGGACGACGTGTCGCCGCTCGTCGTACGACAGGAACAGGGCGCAGCCCCGCCCGGGAACACGGCCGCGCGGAACGGCGTTCGCGGCACGTTCCCGAGGCCTGGACCGCGTTCACCGCATCGGCGACCGGCCCGCGCCCGTAACCACTACTCGAAGAACTTCAGGCTCCAGCCCGTGTTGGTGTGCGCACCCGGCACGTTGGCCCGGCTGTACGTGGTGTTGCCCCACCAGCAGAACGTGCCCGTGTACCAGTACCGGTTCTCCCACGTGTACGGCGTGCCCTTCGGCACCGCGTGGAACATCAGCGGGAACCGCGGACCGGCCGGCGGGCTCGTGTTGATGTCGCCGTCGAGCAGCACGAAGGTGTGGTGGCCGGGGCCGTTGACGTACAGCGTCGGGTCCCAGCCGCGCATCATCGTCGCGGGGTTGGAGCCGAACAGGCAGCCGTTGGACTTGTACCAGTCCCACACGTACGTCGGGTCGCCGCCGGCCCGCAGCCTCAGGTCGGCGAGGCAGTACTGGTCGCTCCAGCTGCCGTTGGCCGAGTAGACGATGTGCAGTTGGCCGTTCGGGTCCTTGATCGCCTCGGGGGCCTCGTTGATGTACGGGGTGCCGACGACCCGCTCCCAGCTCTCGCGCGGCTGCGAGATGATGTACCGCGCGCCGGTCGGCGTGGTGGGGCTGCTCATCCGGGCGATGTAGAGGTTCTGCTCGACGTCGGTGTCACCGGCCCAGCCCGACCAGACGAACCAGCGCTGGCCGTTGAAGGTGAACAGCGTCCCGTCGATGGCCCACTTGTCGTCGGGCAGGGCCAGCTTCGTCTCGGTGGTGTATCCGGCGTCCGGCGCCGTGGAGCTGATGACGTACATCCGGTGGGCGGCGCCGCGGCCCGCCGCGAAGTAGATGTAGTAGCGGCCGCCGTCCCGCACGATCTCCGGAGCCCAGACCTCCCCGAGGTTGCGGGTGTCCCACCAGACCTGCCGGGCTGGCGCGGAGGCCAGCGCGTCCGTCGAAGCGGCCTGCCGTACGACGATGCCCGTGCCGGTCGACTGCACGGAGATGTAGGTGCCGCCGACGCGCAGGACACTCGGGTCGGCGGCCCGCAGTGAGGTCTGCCCCGCCTGGGCGGGCTGGGCGGAGGTCAGCGACATCCCGGCGGCGAGGACGCCTGCCAGGAGGAAGGCCGCCAGGCCTGCAAGGCGGCGGGAGAGTCTCAGTCGCACGGCACGCACCTGCACTTCCACGCCGGGGGCATGATGATGAGAGCGCTCTCCAGCATCGTGACTTGCAGCGGGCATGTCAATGGAGAGGCGATGGGCGCGCGCGTGCCGCCACGTGCCATGAGGCCAGACCAGCGGGGCGGACCGCGGGAGTACGTCCGTACTCCCGCGGTCCGCCCCGGTCGCCCGTCGGCTGCGTCGGCCACATCAGGTGGGCGTCAGCCGGGCAAGACGCTCGTCAGCCGGGCCACGTCCCGGTCGTCCCGCGCGTGGCGGCGGCCCCGGCCCGGTCGACGGCGGCCTTCACCCCGGCGAAGATCGCACCCTGGAGGGTGGCGGCGAGCAGCACCTCGCTCCAGCCGCGCTCCTCGTCCGTGGCGTCCGGCGCGTCCTCGTCGTGGCCGATCATCTTCCACGCCTGTTTGAACAGGGCGCCGGCGAGCATGCCGCTGACCGCTCCCAGCGCGAGACCGACCGGCTTGTAAGCGATCTTCGAGGCCTTCACCGCTCACTCCTTCCTGCGGTACACCAGCCACACCAGGGCCGCGCCGGCAGCAGCCGCGAGCAGCAGGCCGCGGTTGTCCCGCGCCATCTGCGCCCCCTGGGCCGCCTTGTCCCGCACGGGTTCCGGTGCCTTCTCCTGGATCAGCTGACCGGCCTGGGTGGCCCTGGCCCGGGCCTGCTCCGCGGCCTGGGCCGCCTTGTCCTTCACCGGGTCGGGCAGCCGGTCCTGCACCTGGTGCGCGACGTCGGACGCTTTGGCCTTCAGCTGCTCGGCCTTGGCGGCGGCCTGCTGCTTGGCCTGGGCGGCCTTCTCCTGGGCCTTGGCCTTGACGTCCGCCTCGGCCGCCAGCGCCTCGACGGTCTTCCCGAGCTCCTGGCGGGTCTCCTCGACCTGCTCGCGCAGTTGCTCGGGGCCGGCGCCGGTCGACTTGTCCTGGGGCCGCTGGGTCATCGCTGTGCACTCTCCTTGATCTCGGCGACGTCGGCCTTGACGCTGCCGATGGTCTGCTCGGGGGTGGGCGGTGCGCCCTCCTTGATCTGCTTCTTGCCGCTGAGGGCCAGGACCGCGGTGATCAGGCCGAGTACGGCGGTGACGATCAGTGCCGCGGCCCACACACTCAGCGGCACCGCGAGGGCGGCGATGGCGGTGACCACGAGAGCCTCGAGGGTCAGGAAGCCGACGACGCCGGCACCGCCGAACAGGCCGCCGCCTTTGCCGTAGCGCTTGCCCTTCTCCTTCATCTCCGCCTGTGCCAGCCTCATCTCGCCGCGCACCAGCTCCGTCAGCTGCTGCGAAGCCCGCTGCACCAGCTCACTCACCGGCTCGTCGCCGGAGCGGTGCGTGTCCCGGCCGGCTCCGGCGTAGGGCGGTTGTGCATTCGACACGACGATCACCTCCCGTCTTCCGCGTCGTTGGTACGTCGTTCGCGTCCTTGCCGCGTCGTTCGCGTCCTTGCCGCGTCGTTGACGCGTCGATCCGGGCCCCGAGAGGCCCGTTTCACGCCTTGGAGGCGCGAGTACCCCGAAAAGACCGGATCAGGTCGGCTTCACGTAACGACGCAGGACGAACCCCGGGGCCCGGCGGGCCAGCCAGGCGCCGGCCAGGCCGACGACGGCGCCCGTGGCCACGTCACTGGGGTAGTGGGCGCCGCTCTGCACCCGCTCGACGGCCACCATGGCGGCCGGCACCGCGCACAGCGCGCCGGCCAACGGCCATATCGGGGCGACTGCGGCGGTGTAGGCGACCGCCGCCGCGGTGTGCCCGGAGGGGAAGGAGGAGGAGTCGGGCCGGTCCTCGACCTCGTCGTGCGGAAACCACTCCTTCGGCGGCCGGGGACGGTCGGCCAGCTGCTTGACCAGACCGTTGGACACGAACTGCGCCACGGCCACCGCCGCCAGACCCGCCGCTGCGGCCTTGCGTCCGCGCAGGCCGCCCCGCCATGCCATCAGCACGGCGGCACCGCACCACAGCTTGGAGCCCTCCGCCGCCTCCTCCACCGCCGACAGCGTTTTGTGGGCGCCGGAAGAGGTCCATGCGGCCAGCCGCTGCGCCATACGCCGATCAGTTTCACGTACCTCTGTCAGCAACCCCATGACCTGCGGGTATCCCGAGGATCACGGAACACACCCGGTATCGGCGAAGCGATCAGGGACCGCCGTCGTCGAGCCGGCGCCGATCCTCCTCGTCCCACTTCCGGGTGTCGCGCGGCTGCGTGTACGGCTCGGCCTCCGGCGGATGCCCACCGGCGATGGCCCGCTGCCGCACGGTCTCGGCGTCGAACTCCAGGCCCAGCAGGATCGCCAGGTTGGTGATCCACAGCCACACCAGGAAGACGATGACGCCGGCCATCGTGCCGTAGGTCTTGTTGTACGAGGCGAAGTTGGCGACGTAGAACGCGAACCCGGCGGAGGCGATCATCCAGATCACCAGGGCCAGGAAGCTGCCCGGGGTGATCCACCTGAATCCCTTCACCTTGGCGTTCGGACTCGCCCAGTACAGGATGGCGATCATGACGGTGACCAGGAGCACGAGCACCGGCCACTTGGCGATCGACCACACCGTCAGCGCCGTGTCGCCGATACCGAGGGTGGTTCCGGCCTGCTGGGCCAGGCCGCCGGTGAAGACGACGATCAGCGCGCTGATCACGGCCAGCACCATCAGCACGACCGTCACGCCGAGCCGCACCGGCAGGACCTTCCAGACCGGCCGGCCCTCGGGCATGTCGTAGACGGCGTTCGAGGTGCGGATGAAGGCCGCGACGTAGCCGGACGCCGACCAGATCGCCAGCACCAGGCCGACGATCGCCATGACCGAGCCGACCCCGGCGTTGCCCTGCAACTGCTCCACGGCCCCGGTGATGATGGTGCGCGCGGCGCCCGGAGCGAACTGCTGGAGGTTCTCCATCACCCGGTCGGTGACGGACTCGCCGGCGATGCCCAGCAGGGAGACCAGTGCCAGCAGCGCCGGGAACAACGCCAGCACCCCGTAGTACGTGAGGGCCGCGGCGCGGTCGGTCAGCTCGTCGTCCTTGAACTCCCGCAGCGTGCCCTTGAGCACTTTGCCCCACGCCCCCTTGGGCATCTTGGTCGGGGCGTCCGGCGCCCGCCGCTCGACCTCGGGCCCGGGTCCGGCCTGCTCGGAAGCCCGCTCCTCCTCGGTGTCGTGGTGTTCTTTTCGTCCTGGAAGATGCAGTTTGGCCATACCCGCCGAGTAACCCGGGGTCCTCGCCTTACGCCCCGGCCGACCGCCCCGGATGGCGACGCCGCCGGGCCCGGGTCCTACCGCAGCACCTTCAGCACCCCCGGGAGAGCCGCTCCGCGGTGATCGGGGGGTCCGCGCCGGGCGGGACGAGATGGCTGATGGTCATGCACACGGTGATGTCCGCCGCCATGTCGACGAGATTCTCGTCCCGGTCCGGGAAGCGCTCCGTGAGCCACGCGCGCAGCATGCCCCGGGCCGCGCCGAAGATCGGGTCCGCGCGGGCGGTCAGGTAGGGCAGGCTGTCGCAGCCCTCCCGGGCAGCCATGACGACCGCCCGTACGAGGGGATTGCGGTGGGCCTCGGTGAGGACGACACGGACCGCCTCCTCCAGCGAGGCACGGGTGTGTCCGGGAGGCCGGGGTAGAGGGCGGGCGCCACGCCCTCCAGGAACTCGTGCGTCTCCCTGACCACCAGGGGGTGGCCGAGGCCCGCGCGGTTGCGGACTCCTTGTAGACCGAGGAGCGGGACACCTCGGCCGCCGCCACGGCTGACCGGCTCCACCCGGTCCCGGCCGGAGGCGCAGGACGGCTGGCGTGCGGCGTCCAGTACGCGCTGTCTCATGTGCTTGCGCCATGCGAGGCGGGGTGGGTCGGGTGCCGCTGCCGCGGCGTCGAGGGTCCTGGTTCCGGTCGTGCGCTCGGCCATCACGCAAGTCTGGCAGGACCCTGTGATCCGCGGACGGGCCTGTGGACAACCGCCCGACTCCCGGCAGCGCCGCTACCAGCCCGGAGTCGGGACGGGACAGGTGTTCCTGCCTCGCGGCCGGCCTTCAGCGATCGACGGTGCGGGAGAGACGCCGGCCGAGGAGGAGGGCGAGACCGATCATGGCGATGCCCAGCACGAAGTGCAGCCAGTCGTCGGCGTCGTTGAACGGCACGAAGTTGGCGTCGCTGCCGTGGCTGACGACCAGACCGTAGATCCACAGCACCAGGTAGATGGCTCCACCGCCCAGCAGGTAGGAGTACGCCCCTGCGGCGGTGCGGGCAAGCGCCAGACCGGCGATGCCGAAGGCCAGATGCACCAGGTTGTGCAGGATCGACACCTGGAAGATCCCGAGCAGCATGGCGCCCGACTCGTGCGAGGCGAACTCCATCGTGCTGTATTTCGTGGTGATGCCCGGGATGAAGCCCAGGATGCCCACCAGCAGGAAGACCGCACCCACGAGCATGGCGGCTTGCTGCACGGGACTGCGGGCGCCTGTGCGGCGCGAATGTGTGGTCATGACGCGGTTCCTCTCCTCGCTGTCCTGCGAGTGACGAGTCGCATGGGAGCGGCTCCTGCGCGCGAGTACCACATTTGACACATATGCCACACAACAGTCCACACGCGCCGCCGGCGGTTCACCGCCGAAGGGAAGCGGAACCGCCATCCCGCCTGGGAAACGGGGAACCAGGCCGGGAGCCGCTCGGCCATGGCCGGTACGTCGACGTGGTCCTGCGCGACGTCCTCGACGAAAGGGCCGGCAACGGAGACGGGTGACGCGACGGTACGGGCGCTGACGCCGTTGAACCGCAGGAAGACAGCTCGGCCCGGTCCTGGGCCTCACGGATGGCCTCGATGACGAGCTCCTGCTTGCTGCGGCCTTCACGACGAGCCCGCTCGGTGAGCTTCGCGTCGAGGTCGTCGGGGAGCCGGAGCGTCACCGCCACACGGGCATGACACCGGGCTGGTATCGAACGCGGCGAGGTGACGCCCGCCACTCGGGGCTTCGGCACGGCGTCGCCCGCGCGCCCATGCTCTCCCGGGCCGGACGCGGAGGCGATGCGGGAGAACCGCAACGGACCCCGCACGGCACCTCCCCCATGACAGATCCCGCACGTGGGCGCCCGGATACATCCGCACGGCGGTGTATCCGCGATGCCGCGGCGCGGATCTCTCAGTGCAGTGCCGGAACGGATGACGGGGGAATGGTGGCGTGGCGACACGGATCGCGGTCGGGGTGGATCTGGTCGAAGTGGACCGGATCCGCAGGTTGCTGACGGACAACCCCACAGCGGAAGAGGACATCTTCACCGGGCGCGAGCGCGCCTACTGCGCCGCGAAGCGCAATCGTCTCGCTCATCTGGCGGCACGGTTCGCCGCCAAGGAAGCCGTCCTGAAGGCGCTCGGCACCGGGCTCGGTCCCGGCACCCGGTGGACCGACGTGGAGGTGGTCAACACCCCCCTGGGACGCCCCCGGGTGCGCCTGTCCGGCGGGGTCGGCGACCGGGCGGCGAGGGCCGGGGCCTCCTCGGTCGAGCTCTCGCTCTCGCACAGCGGGGAGTACGCCATCGCCCAGGCCGTGATGTTCCTAGACGAAGGATGACGATGCGTTTCCATCTGATCGACCGAATCGACACCTGGGATGCGGGGCGCGCCATTGGCGCCCGCAAACTCACCTCCTGGCTGGAGGACTTCTGGCGGGACGAGGGCAACGGCCCCCAGATGCCCGAGCCGCTGATCCTGGAAGCCCTCTGCCAGGCCGGAACCTGGCTGATCGTCGCCACCACCGGGGTACGGCAGCGCGCCGCGCTCCTCTCGGTGGACGCGGTCTCCTTCCATGAGCCGGTGCGTCCCGGAGACGTCCTGGTGCTGGAAGGGACCGTCGAGTCCATGGGCGAGGAGACCGCGGTCATCTCCGGCACCGCGTCGGTGAACGGCAGGACCGTGATGAAGGCCGAGGCCGTCATGTGCGCCCTGCTGCCCGCCGGCGACCTGGAGGACCCCGAGGACACGCGGCGGATGCTGGAGCAGCTCACCCGGGTACCGGTCGGCGGTGGTCACCGGTGAAGCCGATGAGGCCGGCGGAAGCGATGAGGCGGGTCGCCATCACCGGGATCGGTGCGGTCACCCCGCTCGGCAACAGCGCCGCGGAGACCTGGCAGGGGCTTGCCGAGGGGCGCAGTGGCGTGAGCGCTCTGGAGACCTTCGACGCCTCCACCTTCCCGGTCCGGATCGCGGGCCAGGTCAAGGACTTCGACCCGAAGGGCGTGGCGCCCGCCAGGCAGCGGCGGCATCTCTCGCGCGCCGCGCTGTTCGCCCTCGCCGCGGCCCAGGAGGCGGTGGCGGACGCGGGCGAGGGCTGGGACGCCACCGATCCGTACGACCGGGGCGCGGCGGTGGCCGGCACGGTCGGCAGACCCGGGCTCCAGGAACTTGTCGACATGTCGCACCAGTTGAGCACCAGCGACTTCCGGGATCTGTACCGGCAGGCCCCCGGGGACGTACTGCTGCGCAATCAGAACGTGGGGGTCGCCGCCGTCGCCCGGGCCGGGGACTGCCGCGGTCCCGTGGTCAGCGTCTCCACCGCCTGCGCGGGCGCCGCGCACGCGATCGGCGAGGCCTACCGGCGTATCCAGGAGGGCGAGTCCACGCAGATGCTCGCCGGCGGCTTCGATGCGCTGACGACCTGGATGGACGTCCTCGGCTTCTCGCTGCTCGGTGCGATCACCGACCGCTGGAACGGCGAGCCCGAGCGGGCCTCCCGCCCCTTCGACTCCGACCGCTCCGGCTTCGTCCTCGGTGAGGGCGCGGTCATCGCGGCCCTGGAGGAATGGGACAGCGCGGTGGCGCGCGGCGCCCGGATCCACGGCGAACTCGTCGGCTACGGGGCGACGTTGAACGCGTACCGGATCACCGACTCACCGCCGGACGGCGGCGGCGCGATCTCCGCGATGCGGGACGCGGTGGCGGAGTCGGGTCTCGGCCCGGACGGTATCGACTACATCGCCGCGCACGGCACGTCCACGCCCGGCAACGACGCCAGCGAGACCCTCGCCATCAGGCAGCTGTTCGGGGGACACGCCGACGAGCTGTGCGTGAGCTCCCCCAAGTCCATGACGGGCCACCTCACCTCGGCGGCGGCGGGGGTCAACCTGATCGCCGCGCTCGGCGCCCTCCGCGAGGGCCTGGTCCCACCGACCATCAACCTGGACCGCCCCGATCCGAAGCTGGACCTCGACTACGTGCCGAACAAGGCCGTACGTCGTCCGGTGCGCGCCGCTCTGGTCAACGCCTTCGCTTTCGGCGGCACCAATGCCTGCTTCGTGGTCAAGGCCGCAACGGGCGAAGGAACAAGCGAAGGAAAGGCAGCATGACAGCGTTCGACGAGGTCCTCGATGTGGTGCCGGGCCAGCGGGCCGTCGCCGTCCGGAACGTCCCGGGCACCCTGCACGTGTTCGCCACCCACTTCCCCCGCTTCCCCGTCATGCCCGGCGTGCTGATCCTGGACGACATCGTCCGGGCCGCCAGGCTCGCCGCCCCCGCCGTGCCGCAGGGCTCCCGGTGGGTGCTGGCCGAGGCGCGGCGGGTGCGCTACCGCCATTTCGCCCAGCCGGGCGACCGGCTGGAGATCAGCGTCACCGTGACCGAGGCGAGCGAGTCGTCCGTCACCTTCAGGGCGACGGTCGGCGTGGACGGACGGGACATCACCACCATTCGTCAACTGCGCCTGGACAAGGGCGAGGTGGCGGCATGAGGCGAGTAGCCGTCACCGGCATCGGGGTGCTCACCGCCATCGGCGACGGCCGGGGCGAGACCTGGAAGGCGCTGCTCGACGGGCGCAGCGGCATCGGGCCGATCCAGGGGTACGACGCGTCGTCGCTCGGTACCCGGATCGCCGCCGAGCTGGCGGACTTCGAGCCCACCCGGTACGCCCACCGCAAGTCCCTGCGGATGACCACGCGCAACGACCAGCTCGCCATCGCGGGAGCAGCGCTGGCGGTCGAGGACGCCGGGCTCGATCTCGAGGCGGCGGGCTACGACCCGGAGCGGGCCGGAGTGTTCGTCGGGGGCAACAAGGAGATCTCCAACCCGGAGCACCTGCTGAACGGCAGCCTGGCCGGGCGCCGCGAGGACGGCAGGGCGGATCTGCGGCAGCTCGGCGAGCGGGCCTCGTCCGCCTTCTACCCGCTGTACTTCGTGGAGGGCCTGCAGTCCGCCTCGCTCTTCCATCTCTCGCACGCCCACGGGTTCAAGGGCGCCAACTCCTACTACCACGGCACCGCCGACGCCGGCGTCACGGCGCTCGCCCGAGGCTTCCGCTCGATCAGCCACGGCGAGTCCGACGTGGTGATCGCCGGCGGCTTCGACGACGCCGCGTCGTGGTGGGTGATGTCCAAGATGGACGGCCTGGGGGTGCTCACCACCCTCAACGAGGCCGGCCGGGCCGCCTTTCGCCCGTACGACCGCAAGCGCAGTGGCTCGGTGCTGGGCGAGGGTTCGGCCTTCCTCGTCCTTGAGGAGTGGGAGTCCGCGCGGCGCCGCGGCGCCCATGTGTACGCGGAGTTCCGCGGCTTCGGCGCGACCCAGGACCCCGATCTGGTCACCCCGCACCCGGACGGCGAGCCGCTGGCCGCCGCGGTGAAGCGGGCGCTGCGCGAGGCAGAGGTGAATGCCGGCGACGTCGACTACGTGGCTGCCCACGGGTGTGCGACGCGGCTCGGCGACCGCACCGAGGCGCGTGCGCTGACCCGGGTCTTCGGCCGCGACTCCGCTACGGCGGCGGGCAGCGTCAAGCCTGCCACCGGGCATCTCGTCGCGGGCGCGGGCGCGCTCAACGCGGCGGTCTGCGCCATGGCGATCGACGGCTCGGCCCTGCCGCCGACACTCGGCCTGGACCGGCTCGACCCGGAGTGCGCGGGGATGGACTGGGTGGCCGGGCAGGCCCGCGAGACACGGGTGCGGCACACCGTGGCGATCGGCCGCGGGCTGGAAGGACAGCAGACGGCGCTCGTGCTGAGCGCCCCCACCGAACAGCTCCACAGGGGGAATTGACGATGGACCCACAGCACAAGAGCAGTGGCGTGACCGTGGTGGGCGCGGGCGCGATCTCAGCACTGGGTCCCACCGCCCGGCACCTGTGGGACGGCGCGCGGCAGGGCCGGGTCGGCATCCGTCCCGTACAGGCCCTGGAGATGAACGGGCTCGACACCAAGCTCGGCGGCGAGGTGACGGACCCGGTGGAGCCTTCGCGCGGCTACCGGCGGCCGGACGGGTTCCGTGAGCGGGTGATCGAACTGGCCCTGGTGGCGGCCGAGGAGGCGATGGCGGCGCTTCCCGCGGGTCTGGTGGACCGCGAGCGGTTCGGCGTGGTGCTCGGCACCTGCAACGCCGGGCTGCTCTCGGCCCGGGAATGGCTGCGTGCCGTACAGGCCGGCGAAGTCCCCGACCCGGAGCTGCCCTTGCTGGTCACCCCGCAGGGGCTGGCCGAGTCGGTGGCCGCGGCGTTCCGGCTGCGCGGCCCGGTGCTCGCGGTGAACACCGCGTGCGCCTCGGGCGCCAACGCGATCGGCCTGGCCGCCGATCTGCTGCGCGCGGGCCGGGCCGACGCCGTGCTCGCCGGGGGCAGCGACGCCTTCTCGGACGTCTGCTTCGCCGGGTTCAACGCGCTCCAGTCGCTGTCGCCCGAGCCCTCCACCCCGTACGACGCGGAGCGGCAGGGGCTCTCGCTCGGTGAGGGCAGCGGCATGGTCGTTCTGGTCCGTGCCGGCTTCGCCCGCGAGCACGGGCTGACCGGCATCGCCGACGTCGCCGGTTACGGCCTGTCCGCCGACGGCTTCCACTCCACCGCGCCCCAGCCCGAGGGCAAGGGCGCGGCCAGGGCCATCGAGTCGGCGCTGCGGCTGTCCGGGATCACGCCGGAGCAGATCGGTTACGTCAACGGGCACGGCACCGGCACCCCGAAGAACGACCCGGCCGAGACCAACGCCATCCGGCTGGCCCTCGGCGAGGAGGAGGCAGCCCGTACACCGGTCTCCTCCACCAAATCCGTGATCGGTCACATGCTCGGCGCCGCCGGGGCGGCCGAGGCCATCGTGACGGCGCAGGCGCTGGCCGACCAGTTGGCGCCGCCCACCGCCGGGTACTCCACGCCCGACCCCGATTGCCCGCTCGACTACGTCCAGGGACCTGCCAGGCCCCTGGACACCGGGGCCGCGCTCTCCAACAACTTCGCCTTCGGCGGGGCCAACGCCGCGCTGGTGCTGACCAGGGCCGCGGACGGCCACCGCCCTCCGCAGCCGGAGACGGACCGGGTGGTGATCACCGGTGTCGGGCTGCTCAGCCCGGCCGGCTCCACGGCGGCCGAGGTCTGGTCGGCGTACACCCGTGGCGACGTCCCGGTCCAGTGGGACGGCGGACTGCGCCACTGCCGGGTGGACTTCGACCCCGACCCGTATCTGACCAGGCGCGAGCGCCGCCGGATGGACCGGCTCGCCCAGTTCTCCATCGCCGCCAGCGCCAAGGCCCTCGCGGATGCGGGATTCGAGCCCGGCAGCGCGGCGGCCGAGGCGCTCGGCATCGTCTTCGGCACGGGCACGGGACCGATGGAGGCGATGGAGAAGTTCACCGCTCCGCTGCTCGCCGAGGGTCCCGCCGCCGCCGACCCGTCCGTCTTCCCGAACACCGTCTACAACCAGGCGGCCGGGCAGGTCGCGATCCATCTCGGCCTGCGCGGACCGACGTCCACGCTCTCGGTCGGCCACGCCACCGGTGCCGCCGCGCTCGCCTACTCCGCCGATCTGCTGACGGCAGGGCATGCCGACGCCCTGGTGTGCACGGTCACCGACACGCTGACCGAGCAGGTGGGCCGGGCGTACGCGGCCGTCGGCGCCGCCTCGACGCGGGAGCCGGGCAAGGCGGCCGACGGCCGGTTCACGCCGGCCGAGGGCAGCGTCGCCGTCGTACTGGAACGGCGCTCCGCCGCGCTGGCCCGCGGCGCCCGGATCCTCGGTGAGCTGCTCGGCCACGGCATGGCGTCGGACGCCAGCCGGGCCCGGCTCTGGGACGCCCGCGGCCGGGGGCTGGAGCGCGCGATGCGCACGGCCCTGGACGACGCCGGTCTGGCGCCGACCGGGGTGGGCGCGGTCTGGCTCGCCTCGGCCGGGCTGCGCGCCGCCGACGCCGCCGAGAGCCGGGCCGTGCGGCGGCTGTTCCACCCCTACGGGGCTCCGCCGTTGCACGCGCCGAAGACCGTCCTCGGCGAGCCGATGGGCGTCGGCGGGGCGCTGACGCTCGCGCTGGCCCTGCACCAGGGCCGGTTCGGGGGCCGCCCGGTACTGCTGAACAGCTCCTCGCTCGGCGGCAGCCATGTGTCGCTGGCTGTGCGCTGCGGCGCCGAGGAATCCCGCACCACCACCGCATCCGTAGAGACTGGAGAAGCCCGATGAAGCTCCAAGGACAGGTCGCCCTGGTCACCGGCGGATCCCGGGGCATCGGCGCCGCCGTCTGCCGTCGGCTGGCCGCCGACGGCGCCGCCGTCGCCATCAACTACCGCAGCTCCGAGGGCCCGGCGAAGGAGCTGGCCCGCGAGATCGAGTCGGCCGGCGGGCGGGCGATCACCGTACACGGCGATGTCGCGGACCCCGCCGCGGCCGAGGAGATGGTCCGCCAGACCATCGAGGACCTCGGCGGCCTGGACATCCTGGTCAACAACGCCGGGGTGGCCCAGGACGCGCTCATCTTCAATATGGGGATGGACGACTGGCTCGACGTCATGAAGGTCAACTTCGGCGGCGTCTTCCACTGCACCAAGGCCGTGCTGCCGCACTTCATGAGCAAGGGCTCGGGCGTGATCGTCAATGTCTCCTCCGTCATGGGGGAGCGCGGCTGGGTCGGCGAGTCCAACTACGCCGCTTCCAAGGGAGCGGTCAACGCCTTCACCCGCTGCTGCGCCATGGAGTCGGCGCGCTTCGGCATCCGCGTCAACGCGGTGCTGCCCGGCTTCGCCCCCACCGACCTGGTGGCGGGCCTGACGGAGGGCGCCACCGGCCGCTCCATCAAGAAGCAGATCCCGATGCGCGACTTCGGCGAGGTCGAGCAGATCGCGGACGTGGTCCGGTTCCTGAGCGGCCCCGAGTCCTCGTACATGACCGGATCGCTGGTCAACGTGGACGGCGGCGCGATGACCGCACTGGGTCTGGGGCGCCCGTGAGCAGCCCCGGAGAGACCGCGCTGCGCACTGCCGCCCGCGGTGAGCTGCCGCGCGAGACGATGGAGCAGCGGGCCGACGAACTGCGCGTCATCAAGGAGGAGTTGCACGCGGGGGACCCGGCCGCCACCGAACGCCAGCGCGCCAAGGGCAAGCTGACCGTCCGGGAGCGGATCGGCCTCCTGCTGGACGAGGGTTCGTTCACTGAGATCGAGCCGCTGCGCCGGCACCGTGCCACCGACTTCGGCATGGACCGCAGGCGCCCGCACGGCGACGGTGTCGTCGCCGGGTGGGGCCGGGTGCACGGCCGTGAGGTCCTGGTCTACGCGCACGACTTCAGGGTCTTCGGCGGTGCGCTCGGTGAGGCGCACGCCCAGAAGATCCACAAGGTGATGGACCTGGCCGAGGCCAGTGGCGTACCGCTGATCTCGCTCTGCGACGGAGCCGGGGCCCGCATCCAGGAAGGGGTGACCGCGCTCGCGGGGTACGGCGGGATCTTCAGCCGCAATGTCCGGGCCTCCGGGCTCATCCCGCAGATCAGCGTGGTGCTCGGCCCCTGCGCGGGCGGCGCCGCCTACTCCCCGGCACTGACCGACTTCGTCTTCATGGTGCGCGGCACTTCGCAGATGTTCCTGACCGGGCCCGAGGTGGTCCAGGCCGTCACCGGCGAGAAGCTCACCCAGGACGAACTGGGCGGCGCCGACATGCACTCCCAGGTCTCCGGTCTCGCGGCGTTCGCCCACGACGACGAGGAGTCCTGCTTCGAGGACGTCCGCCATCTGCTGTCGCTGCTGCCCTCCAACAACCGGGAGATGCCTCCGGCCGAGGTCCCCGAGGACCCGGCGGACCGCTCGGGCGACGCGCTCTTCGACATCGTCCCCGTCGATCCGCAGGCCGCGTACGACATGCGCAGGGTGATCGCGGAAATCGTCGACGACGGCGACTTCTTCGAGGTGCACGAGGGCTGGGGCACCAGCCTGATCTGCGCCCTGGCGCGGCTCGACGGCCAGACGGTGGGTGTCCTCGCCAACCAGCCGATGCAGATGGCCGGCGTACTGGACATCCACTCCTCGGAGAAGGGCGCCAGGTTCGTCCAGACCTGCGACGCCTTCAACATCCCGCTGGTCACGCTGGTGGACGTGCCGGGCTTCCTGCCCGGGGCCGACCAGGAACGCGGCGGGATCATCCGGCACGGCGCCAAACTGCTGTACGCGTACTGCAATGCCACCGTCCCCCGGATCCAGGTCATCGTGCGCAAGGCGTACGGCGGTGCGTACATCGTGATGGACTCCCGCTCCATCGGCACCGATCTGTCGTTCGCCTGGCCCACCAACGAGATCGCGGTGATGGGCGCCGAGGGCGCCGCCAACGTCGTCTTCCGCAAGCGGATCGCCGCGGCAGACGATCCGGAGGCGGAGCGCGCCGAGGTCATCGAGGACTACAAACGCACCCTGATGCATCCGTACTACGCGGCGGAGCGCGGGCTGGTCGACGATGTCATCGACCCGCGCGAGACCCGGTCGGTGCTGATCCGCTCACTGGCTCTGCTGCGCGCCAAGTACGTACCGCTCGTGCAGCGCAAGCACGGGAACCAGCCGCAGTGAGCGGCCCCGTGGAGCTGACCGTGGTCAGTGGCAGCCCCATCCCGAGGAGCTCTGCGCGGTGCTGGTGGCCCTCCGGTTGGCGACGGCCGCCGGCGACGGTGCCGACCGTCCCGTACGGCCCCGGTCCGTGCGTCCCACCGGTCCCTGGCCGGTGCCGCGGTCGGCGCCGCAGGTCTCGCCGGTTTCCTGGGCCGGCTGATCGCCGGTGTATCCGGGGGCCTCACCGCCGGATCTGACATACGAGCACGAACGAGAGCGCGAAGCAGCCGCAGCGCCGCCACCTCAGTTTCTGCGAAGGCCACTTCGCCCACATCAGTCCCGGAGGACTTTCCATGGACCGCAACACCATCGTCGAAGCCGTGACCGAAGCCGTCATCGACGCCCTGGGCGCCGAGACCGACGAGGTCGTGCCCGAGGCCACCCTGCTGGACGACCTCGGGGCGGAGTCGATCGACCTGCTCGACATCCTCTTCCGCCTGGAGCGCTCGCTCGGCATCAAGATCCAGGCGGCGGAGCTCGCCGCCTATGTGCAGGGCGGCATACCGGACGAGGAGTTCGGCGACGAGAACGAGATCGTCTCGGCCGCGGGCCTGGCCCAGCTGAAGAAGGTCATGCCGCAGATCGACACCGACGAGCTCACCGGCAAGCTCCAGGCCACCCAGGTCATGGGCCTGTTCACCGTCGACAACCTGGTCGGCCTGGTCGAGCACCGCGCCGCGCTCGCCACGGTCTGAGGGGGACCACCCAGTGACCGCAGTACACATCATCGGCACCGGCGGCTACCAGCCCGGTGACCCGATCTCCACCGAGGAGATCGCACGCCTCGTCGGGCCGCTGCCCGACGAGGTGCGCGAGGGCCTCTCCATCGAGCGCCGGTTCTGGATGATCGACCCGGCCACCGGCGAACACCGCGAGAACAACTCGGACATGGCCTACAAGGCCGCGGTACGAGCCCTGGACTCGGCCGGTCTTGAGGCCGGTGACATCGACCTGATTATCCTCGCCACGGGCACCCCCGACTACCCGCTGCCGCCACTGGTCAACATGGTCCAGGAGCGTCTTGGCCTGGTCCGCTGCGCCACCCTGGAAATCCGCTCGGGCGGCGCGGGCGTCGTCCAGGGCCTCGACGTCGCCCGGATGTACCTGGAGTCGGGGGTCTACAAGACCGCGCTGGTCATCGGGAGCGAGGCCATCTCCCCCGTACTGGCGCCGATCTTCCTCGGCAAGGACCCGTACAAGATCCGTATGCGGGACCGGATGCCGGTCTACATGTTCGGCGACGGCGCGGGAGCGATCGTGCTGCGCGCCGACGAGAACGCGGAGTCCGGCGGTCTGCTGGGCGCCGCGATGGAAGCCATCGGCGGCGACCGCAAGGCCGGCATCCACTCGGTGGGCGGCGGCACCCATGCGCCGATCCACGAGCAGCTCAAGGCCAAGCGGCTCGTCGACCTGAAGGTCGACGTGGTCGGCGCCGGGGACTTCACGCCCGTGATGGTCACCGAGGCGATCAGCAACACGCTGCGGCGCAGCAAGGTGGATGTCGACTCGGTCGACCTCTGTCTGGTCCCCGAGGGCAACGTCGGCTGGATGCTGGACGCGCTCCAGGAGCTGGGCCTCGACACCGCAGAGTGGAAGGCGCTCGACGGGAAGGTCTTCGACAGCCTCTCCACCATGGGGGCCGTCGGCTGCGCCGCGGTGCCGCTCTTCCTCGACGACGCCTGGCGCACCGGCCGGATCAAGCCGGGCGACCGGCTGATGCTGGTCGGTGTCGAGTCCACCAAGTGGATCTACGCGGGCGCCGTCGTGGACTGGACCGCAGCCGCTCCGGCGGGCTGAGAAGGGAAACGGCCATGACGTCCCGTACCGGCCCACAGCCGTCCGCGGCCGAGACGGCACCCGGCGGCGGGGTCGTCGCCGGGCAGTTCCGGCAGGCCATGGGGAGGTTCCTCACCGGCGTGGCGGTGGTCACTTCGTGCGGCCCCGACGGGCCGCACGGGACCACGGTCTCCTCGCTGGCCTCGGTTTCCCTCGAACCGCCGATGCTGCTGGTCTGCCTGGGCCACGCGTCGCGCGGCGCCCGGACGATCGGTTCCACCGGTGTCTTCGTCGTGAACGTGCTGGGGCGGGACCAGTCGGAGCTGGCGGACTGGTTCGCCTCGTCGAGACGGCCGCTCGGCAGCGCGGGCTTCGCCGGCGTACCGCACAGCATCGGCGACTCGGGCGTCCCGGTGCTCGACGGAGCCGTCGTCCACCTGGACTGCCGGGTGGTCCAGGAGGTCTCCGCGGGCGACCACAGCATCTTCATCGGAGAAGTCACCGGCATCGGATTCGCCGAACGGGCCGATCCGCTCGCTTACCACCAGGGGCGGTTCCTGTCCCTGCGATGACACTCCCGGCAGCGGGGTCGATGGGGGCCAGCGCGGACCACGCGCCTGCCCTCTGTCGCACAGCACGCGACCGGACACCCCACGGAGGTACTCATGAATGACATCGCCTTCCTCTTCCCCGGGCAGGGGTCCCAACGACCCGGTATGGGAAGCGATCTGCTGGAACGTCACCCGGAACTGCTGGAGCGCTACTACCGCCCCGCGGACGAACTGCTGGGATTCGGACTTTCGCGACTGTGCCTGGAGGGCTCCGCCGAGGATCTGGTGCCCACCGAGATCACCCAGCCCGCCGTTTTCCTCACCAGCATCGCTGTCCTGGATGTATTGCGCGGCCATGGCGTCACCCCGTCCGTGACAGCGGGGCACAGCCTGGGCGAGTACGCGGCACTGGTCTGCGCCGGGGTGCTGGAGTGGACCGACGCCCTGCGGCTGGTACGCAGGCGGGGGGAGCTGATGGCCGGCGTCAATGAGCGCACGCCCGGAGCGATGGCGGCCGTCATCGGCCTGTCGGCCCACCAGGTCGAAGAGCTCTGCGCCGGGATACGGGAGAGCAACGGCGCGGTCGTCGAGGTCGCCAACTACAACGATCCCAGGCAGCATGTCGTATCCGGCGAACGCGAGGCGGTACGCGCGGCGATGGCGGCCGCCAAGGCTGTCGGCGCCGACCGCTCGGTCATGCTGAAGGTCGGCGCCCCCTTCCACTGCAGCCTCATGAACGAGCTGGAGGAGGAGTTCGCGGCCGAGCTGGAGCAGGTCATTTTCTCGGACCCGGTGCTGCCCGTGCTGGCAAATGTGACGTCGACCCGGATACGTACCGGAGCCGAGGCCAAGCACCTGCTGCGGCGGCAGCTGGCGGGGTCCGTGCACTGGTCGGACACCCTGCGGGCGATTGCGGACAGTGGCGTCCACACCTTTGTCGAGGCGGGACCGGGTCGGGTGCTGAGCGGTTTCTGCCGCAGCACGCTGCCGGAAGCCGTGTGCCATCCCGGGGGTGAGATCCGGCGTATCGACCGGCTGCTCCGCGCCGTTGAGCAGGAAGCGCCGCTACCCGCCTGACGGAACTTCGCCCTTTCACACCCAAGGGCATGGCCGGAAAGGGCGAGTCCCGCGAACGAAATACCCACCAGTATTGTGGTTCGCGGGACTCTCCTTTACTCTCTATCTAGTTAAGGAACGAACTAAACGGTAGAGGTGAAGGGGTTGCACGACGCCGACGAGGACGCCGACAGCGCGGCGCTGGGCAAGCTCTCGGAAGCCCTCGGGGAACCCTCGCGGGAGGCGGCCGAGAACGCCAAGGCCCTGTTTCCCTTCATCGCGCTCGCAGCGGCGATGGACGACGAAGGGATCCACGACGAAGCGATCGACAATGACGCAGTCGGAAACGACGCGATCGACAACGAAGCGATGGACGGCAAAGAGTCGCTGGCCGCGCTGGAAGGCCGGCCTTCCGACTCACTGATCGTTTCAGAGTGAGATGTGTCGTGGCGCTTGGCAGTGGGTGGCGGCGGAGTTCTGTGGGTGTCGGATGATCTCGTCCCTGATGTCCAGCGGGAACGCACAGCCCCCACTGCTTCCCCGTCCAGGCCGCCGCGACGTCGGACGTCGTGACGGCCTGGACGCGTGACAGACCGAAGCCTGCGGCCCGGCCCCACCGCACGAGGTCCCCTTACGGGGCTGCGGATCTCATTCCGCGACGATCAGTCAGCCGGCCGACACCCGGCTGCACCGGGACGCTGCCCCCAGTTCGGAGCCGCTCTCCTCGGCGAATGCCCGCAGGCCCATCCTCTTGATGGAACCGAAGAGCTCCTTGGCCTGTTCGGAACGGCCCGCCTCACGCTTCAGTGCGCGCTCCAGATGCTTCAGACAGCGCCCACGAATGGGCCCGATGGACCCGCGGGCCAACCCCAGCGTGGCGCTCACCTCGTCGTACGACATCGGCGGCTCGGCCACCAGCAGGCCCAGCAGCGCCTGGCACCTCGGCGACAGGGAGCAGTAGGCGAGGAGTACCTCGTCACGGGTCTCGCGGTCAAGTGCCGTCTGTTCCGGCTGGTTCGCCGACGGCTGCGGCCGGTCGAACACCTCCGGGTCCTCGATCGGCGTACTCCGGCCGGACTTCTGGATGTGCTTGAGGCTCTCCCTGCGGGCCGAGACGGAGATCCAGTGGGCCAGCTTCTCCGGATCCCTCAGCTTCCCCAGATGCTGGATGACCCGCATCCAGGTCGTCTGGCTGACATCTTCGCAGTCGGCCGCGGAGAGCCGGTGGCCGCGGGCTATGGCCCAAATCAGCGGTGCATAGCGGTCGACGATCCGGTTCCAGCTCTCCTGGTTTCCGTCCAGGCATTCGTCCACGAGTTCATGCAGAGCAAAGCCTTCCATTTCTCCCCCGTCGCTCTCACGTGAGAAACAGGGTTTCACACCACTGTCCCTCACTACAGGCGTCAACTATACGGCGGCCCCAAGGCGCAGTGTCAACGCTTACTCAGGCGTAGCCCAGCCCGGAATAGTTCCTTCCGATCTATTGGAGACACAGCCGGAGCCGGTGCCGCGAGGGGCCCGTGATATCGGCGGGGGAAGCACTGCGGCCTATCACACCCGCCGCCGGCCCGGCATCACGCCCTCGAGCGTACCGGACTTACTTGTGAATGTGGCCAATTCGCGACCAACTCGGTGGGCGCATCGCACAGATCATGGGGCGGGGCGGAATTATTCCAGGATTTCGTTCCCCGGTGTCCGGAACAGGCCCTGCGGGTGGACTCATCGAGAAAACGGAAGGGAAATGCGTCGCACCGGACCGCCCTTGGTGGCCCGGTGCGACGCATCACCGGCTCCTGCTATTCCCGCCCCGCCTACGCCGGACGGTAGGGGCACTGTGGAGCCTCCTCCGGGGGTGCCACGGGCGCCGCGGACCCTGCGCCTGCGGCGCCCGCGGGAACGACCTCCGGGCCTCCGGAGGGCGCGCCGTTCGCGACCGGGCAGCCGGCCGCAGCGGGCTGGAGCGCTGCGCCGGGAAGGATGATGTCCGGCTCCTCAACCGCCCCGGGGCTCCGGTCCGTCACCGGACGGAGCGTCATCCGGATGCCGTGCTTGGCGCGCAGCGAGATGTCCGGCTGCATCACGACGGGGTGACCCGGCACCATGTCCAGGTGGAACCGCTGGAGCAGGGAGGCCACCACGATGGTCAGCTCCATGTTGGCGAAGGCCATCCCGACACAGTTGCGGGGGCCTCCGACGTACGGCACGTAGGCGTACCTCGGCCGTCCCGCCGAGCGCTCGCGGGTGAACCGCTCGGGGTCGAAGCCCTCGGGGTTGTCCCAGAACTCCGGATTGCGGTGCGTGATGTAGGTACTGAGCAGCAGGAAGGAGCCCGCGGGGATGCGGCAGCCGCTCAGCACGTCGTCCTTCAGCGGCATGCGTGCCACCTGCCACAGGGGCGGATAGAGCCGAAGCGCCTCCTGGATGAACAGCTTCAGGTACTTCAGCTGCGGCAGGTCCTCCATGGTCGGCGGCCGGTCCCCCAGCACCTGGAGGACCTCGGCCCTGGCCCGGTCGGTCTCCGCGGGGCGGGTGGAGAGCAGATGGCAGATCCACGACAAGGTCGCCGCCACCGTCTCGTGCCCGGCGATGAACAGCGTCATCACCTGGTCGCGCAGCTGCTCGTCCGTCATCAGCCGGCCCGTCTCCGGGTCGGCAGTGTGCATCAGCATCGACAGCAGGTCCTGGGCCTCACCGTCGGCCGGCCCGGCCCGGCGCTCGGCGATCAGCCGGTACACCGTGTCGTCGAGCAGCTTGCGGGCCGCCGTGAACCGGCGGTTTCGCGGGGTCGGCACCTTCTCCGGGATGTCCGCGACCGCGATCAACTTGGCGTTGATGTGCTCCAGCTGGGTGGCGACCGCCGAGCCGAGCGCAAGCGCGTCACGCGACCAGTCCGCCTGGAAGAGACAGCGTGCCAGGATCTCCAGCGTCAGGCTCTGCATCTCCGTCCTGGCGTCCAGCGACTCGCCGCGCCGGGCGATTCCGTCCCACCGGTCCAGCATTCGCTGCGTGCTGTCCACCATCACACTGGCGAACCGCTCCAGCGGCTCCCTGCGGAACGTCGGTGCGACAGTGCGCCGTTGGGCACGCCACACCTCGCCCTCGGTGGTGACCAGGCCCTGGCCGACCGACACCCCGACCTTGCGGTTGAAGTCGTCCGGGTGCGGATAGTTCTCGAAGTTGTCCGCCAGGATGTGCTTGAGGTCGTCGGGGTGAGTGACCAGCACCACTGGCACAGGCCCCCTGAACCGCACCAGGTCGCCGTGCTCGCGCCAGGCCTTGACGAAGGTTTCCAGGGGGTTGCGGCGGAAGTCGAGCGCGGAGCCGAGCAGCGGCAGGCCGAGCGGGCCCGGCGGACGCCGCCGCGTACCGGTACCACTGCGCCCCGGCATCACGCGGCTCCTTCCCCGGCGGCCCGGGCATGCTGGAGCCGCATCGGCATGCCGCCGCGCGGATACAGGAACACATTGGACGTCGGCTCGCAGACGTGCCCGCCGGCCAGCGTCAGCCGGTAGTCCTGGAGGATCCGGGCGATGACCAGCGGCGCCTCCAGGACGGCCACGGAAGAGCCCGGGCACAGCCGCGGGCCCCGCGAGAACGGGATGTACGCATAGAGCGGTGCGCCACCGGTCGCGCTCTTCTCGAACCGCTCGGGCCTGAAACCCTCCGGGTTCTCCCAGAATCTCGGGTGACGGTGCATCAGATAAGGGCTGATGAACACCTGGGACCCGGCGGGTATGTGATAGCCGCCGATCTCGTCGTCCTCGACCGGACTGCGCGACATGGTCCACACCGACGGGTAGAGCCTCAGCACCTCCTGGTAGAAGGCGCGCAGATAGCGCAGCTTGGGCAGATCCGACGCGGCCGGCACCCGGTCCCCGCACACCTCGGCGATCTCGGCGCGCGCCTTGCGCTCCGAGGTCGGGTACCGCGACATCAGCGAGAACGCCCACACCAGCGACAGCGCGGTCGTCTCGTAGCCCCCGAGGAACATCGTGACGACCTCGTCGCGCAACTGCTTGTCCGACATCCGGTCGCCGGTCTGCTCGTCCTGCGCGTTCAGGAAACGGGTCAGCAGGTCGTCCGGGGGCGCCGGGTCCCTGCGCCGGTCGGCGATGAGCCCGTAGACGAAGGAGTCGAGCGTCGAGCGCGCCTGGAGAAACCGCGTGCGGGCCTTGCTCGGCAGCGACTGCGGGAGCTCCACGAAGCGCTGCAGCCGCACATTGGTGTACGCGTTGCAGATGCGCACCGCGCGGGCCAGCTCGCCCGCCCTGCTGCTCACATCGGTGCTGAACAGCGTCTGCATGACGATGGTCAGCGCCAGCCGGAACATCTCCGGTGTGATGTCGAAGGTCTCCTCGCGGGAGGCCCGCCCCCGCCACTCCCTGACCAGATCACTGGTGGCGTCGACCATCGCGGGACCGAAGCCGGAGATCCGCGAGCCCTTGAAGGCGGGCTGGGCGAGACGACGCTGCCGGAAGTGGAATTCACCGTTGCTGGTGAACATGCCCTGACCGACCCAGGGCTCGAACTTGCCGACCGACAGCGGATCCTTGGGGTAGTTGGGCTGGCGGTCGTCGAGGACGTGCTTGATGTGGTCCGGGTGCGCGATCAGGAAGAGAGCGCGCTTGCCCGGCAGCCGGAAGCGGACGATGTCGCCGTACTCCCGCCAGGACCGGGTGAAGGTGCCGACCAGGTCACGGACCAGGTCGGGGCCGCAGCCGACCACCGGATACCCCCGCGGACCGGGGGCCTGCCGGAGGCGGCCGCTCGACGTCGGACTCATGGTGCCTCGCTCTGCTGGTGACCGGGGGTCATCGGGTGCGGATCTTGTGCCTGGCGACGTGCAGGATGTTGCCGAAGGTCAGCTTGAGGATCGTGCCGAGGCCGCTGCCCGGCTCGGGCGCCATACCGCACTGCTCGACCATCGACGCGGTGCTCTCCTCGTGCCACAGCTCGGAGAACTTGCCGTCACGGACTATGTGGAAGTCGAGGCCGGTCATCGTCATCCGCTTGCCGGTGCCCGGGAATCCGTACAGCTCACCGTGGAAGGTGCCGGTCGCGGTCCAGCGGTCGACGACCTTGTCGCCCATGATCGTCACGTCGTCGAGCGAGAAGCGCAGGTCGGGAAAGGCGTCGTGCATCAACTGGACGGCGGCGCGGTGCCCGGCAGGCCCTTGCGGGCAGCCCGGCAGCGGCATGTGGTCCTTCCAGTCGGCCGACAGCAGCTCGCGCTCGGTCTCGGCGTTGTTCTTGTCCCAGACCTCTTCGATGTAGCGGCGGGCCATTTCGTAGTACGTCTTGTCGAGCGAGCCGTCGAAGTTGGCGGCGGTCTGGGTGTCGATGAACGCGGGACGGGACATCAGAAATCCTCCAGGACGATACGTCGGTGCGGTGCGGGTGCGGGACGAGGACGCCGTACGGCTCACAGCTCCGGGCCGACGTCGGTGACTGAGTCGGCGCGCAGGATCTGCTGGGCGGTCTGGGTGCCGGAGACGATCACCCGGAGCGCACTGGCCGCCTGCGCCCAGTGGCCGGAGAGATAGAGCCCCTCGATCGGGGTGTGGTACGTGAGCCGCTTGCTGCCGGCCTGCGCCGGGGTGTTCTCCCAGCCGTAGGCAGCACCGCGGTGGTTGCCCGTGAAGCGCTCCAGGGTCAGCGGGGTCGAGCTGCTGACGAAGGTGAGCCCGTCCTTGAAGCCCGGGTAGAGCCGCTCGATCAGATCGAGGTACTTCTGCTCCAGCTTCGGCTTCAGCTCCGGCCAGGGCTCGGGGCCTTCGTAGGGAGCCAGTGCCGTCGAGGTGACCAGGTGCTCCCCGGGCGGGCCGAGGCTCGGGTCGAGGAGCGTGGGCACGACCACCACGGTGGCCGGGGCCTCGCCCGCGGAGAAGCCGGCGAAGCTGGCGTCGTGGTCGTCCGTCTCATAGATGAAGGTCTCGTGCGCGCCACCCGCCGCGGCGATGTCCAGGGTCGTCGCGGCGTACACCACGAACATCGACATCGAGCCCTTGAGTGAGCGCAGCCTGCGGTTGTACGCCTTCGGCAGATGCTCGAGGCCCACCAGATCGTGGAAGGTGTGCGTTGCGTCCGCGTTGGAGATCACGACCGGTGCGCGCAGCTCCTGCCCGTCGGCCAGCACCACACCCTCGGTGCGACCGTCCTTCACCAGGATCTTCTCGACGCCGGAGTTGGTGACGATCTTGCCGCCGTCGCGCTCGATCGCCGTGGTGAAGGCCTTGACCAGGTGCTGGAAGCCGCCCTTGCAGTGGTAGAGCCCGTGCATCTGGGTGTAGAGGAAGCGGGCGAACAGCTCGAAGGAGAGCTGCGACGGCGGCAGTCCCATGTAGGGCCAGCCCGCACTGCAGAACGCCTTGCAGCGCGGATCCCTGATGAACCGGTCCATGACGTCGCCGAGCGTGGACATCCGGTTCCCGAAAAGGGTGGGGAACTTCTCGACCGCCTCGCCCAGCTCCTGCGGGGAGAGCTGGAGGGGCACCTGGTGGGCCTCTTCGAGGAACTTCTCGCAGAGCCCGAAGAAGCCCCTGATCCCTTCCTCCTCGTGCGGGAAGAGCTCGATGTGCGAGGCGATGAACGCCTCGGAGCCGAACGGCGCGTCCAGCACGTCGTCGTCGATGACGACCCGGTACAGCGCGTCGGACTCGACGAACTCGCACAGCTCGTGCACATCGAGATAGCGCAGCAGTACGTCGATGGTGCCGCCCTCCGCCGCACCGGGCACGACATGGATGGCCGGGTCGTAGTAACGGTTACCGGCCCGGAAAGCGTGCGCGTATCCGCCGATGCCCTGCGCCTTCTCGGCCACCAGGACGCGCCGTCCGAACTTGGCCAGGAAGGCGGCGGCTGCCAGGCCGCCCAGACCGCTGCCGACGACGATGACGTCGTAGTCGGCAGCGGTGGTGGGTGGTTCCTTCGTCGGCATGGCTCTCCCAAGGGATTGAGGTGCTTCACTGGTCTTCACGACCGGCTTCGCGACCGGTCTCACCCGTAGAGATCCGCGTAGGACGTCCGGGGATACGTCTCAGGCCGCACTAACGCCCGCTGTTACGGCGGGCCTTGCGCTTCAGCCAGGTGAACCGTGCAGCGCTGGTGAAGGTGTGGGCGAGCTGACCGAGCGGACCGGCTTCCTTCGGCGGCACCACGCCCAGTTGGGTCAGCATGCCCACGAAGTCCGCCTCCTGGTGGAACTCCAGCAGGCGGCCCTGCTCGTCCCAGCGCTCGAGGATCATTTCGTCGATGGACACGAAACGGCCGGTCGGCGGGATGCCCAGCAGCTCTCCGGTCTGGGTCCCGCTGAACCGCACCCGGCTGGCCACCCATTCGCCTTCGACGATCATGTCGAGCAGATCGATACGCAGATCCGGCTTGGCCCGCCAGATCTGCTGCATCAGATCGAGGAACTGCTTGTTGTCGAGCTGCGGGTGGCCGGGCAGGGTATACGTGCATTCCGGATCGGCCATCTCGTTGAGCACCGTCACGTCCTTGACGCGCCAGCAGCGCTCGAGGAGCTCATGGGCGGCGTCCCTGGGTTCGCGGCGGACGGGGGCGCCGTCGACCGCCGCGGCCTTTCCCGAAGAAGTGGTGCTGGTCATGGTGACTCTCTCCTTCCGCCGGGGCCTGCCGCCCCGTGCGCTTGCGTGGTCCTCGTGTCCGGCGGTGCGGCTCACGGTTCAGATGTGGGGCCCGCGGTGCTTGGGCCGGTTCACGCGGCGGACCGCTGCCGCAGGGCGTCCTTCGCCTTGAGTACGCCGAATCGGCCCATGAGCTTGAAGGTGTGCGCGATCTGGCCGAGCGGGCCCGCGTCCTTGGGCGGCACCACGCCGAGCTGTTCCATCACCCCCATGTAGTCGGCCTGCTGCCACAGCTCGGCGACCTTCCGGCCCTCGAACCGGAGAATGATCATTTCGGTGAGCACGGTGGCCGCGCCTGTGGGCGGGATGCCCATGAGATCGCCCCGGTGCGTGCCGGTGAGCACAGCCTTCATGAACACCCGGTCGCGCTCCTGTACCCGGACGAGGATCCGCTCCTGGAGGTCGGGCAGCGCCTTGCGCAGATCGGCCCCCATCTTCTTGAAGTCCGCGGGCCCGTGCACATCGGGAAGTCCCGGGAAATGGCCGACGAAGTGCGGCAGGAAGTACTCGTCTATGGTGTCGAGATCGGCGTGGTTCCAGACCCGATCCGCGATGTAGGCGGCCAGTTCCTTCAATTCGGGCAGCTGATCGGGCGCCGTGGTCTCTTCGGGCTTTGTGGTCTCTTCGGGCTTCGCCATGAGGTGTTCCTTCACGGGGTGAGTGGAGAGCAGAGGTCTCGGCGGCCTACGGAGCGAGCACCGGGATGGGCCTGCCAGGGCTGGTGAACATGCGGCTGAGGGCGAACGGAGCAACGGACAGCAGCCCGTCCCGTACGAGCGGAGTGAGGCGCTGCATGCGGGCTGCGCGCCGGGCGTTGACGTACATGTCGCGGACCCTGGGGAAGCGCGCCTTCTCGTAGTCGCGCAGCGCCGTCGTCGGGTCGCCGGCGTCCGCAAGGCGCACGGCGAGCACCGCCGCGTCCTCCATTGCCAGGCAGGCGCCCTGGCCCAGATTCGGCATGATGGTGTGGGCGGCGTCGCCGAGCAGGGTGACGGCTCCGCGTCCCCAGTCGGCCACCGGCTTGCGGTCCCGGATGTCGTCCCGCCACAGCGAGTCCTCCGGAGTGGCCGCGACCAGCTCTTTGATCACCGAAGACCAGCCCTCGGTGTACGGCGACCCGTCGACCGGCATCCGGACGGTCGGGGCCTGCAGAAACCAGTACGTACGGTCGCCCGGGAGGCCAAGGATGCCGGCCGCACCGGTCGGCCCGAAGATCATGTCCAGTCCGATGCCGCCCGACCAGGGCCTGGGGACCACTCCCTGCCAGCCGGTGATCATGGGCTGGTCCAGCTTGTTCTGATGGGCCGGGAGCAGAGAACGGCGCACCGCCGAGCCGACGCCGTCGGCACCGACGACGACATCGGCCCGCAGTTCCTCCCCGCTGGTGAGCCTGACGCCGCCCTGCGGGGTGACCGAGTCCACCTCGGAGCCGAAGCGGATGTCCGCCCCGCATTCCTCCGCGAGCACGGTGAGCAGCTCGGGTCGGGTGACGCTGAGCGCGGGGAAACCGACGCGCTCCCCCCAGCCCTTCATGTCGATGACGGTGAGTTTCCGTCCGCTGTTGACCCGCAGCGTCGCGGACGTGATGGGTTCGGCCACCTTCCGCACCGCGTCGAGGAGGCCCGCGCTGCGCAGCGCCGCGGTGGCGTTGGGCCAGACCGTGAAGCCGAGGCCGCGGGCGCGCACCGCGTCCGCCCTCTCCAGCACCGTCACGTCAATGCCACGGCGCGTGAGGGCGCCTGCGAGCGTGAGCCCGCCTATGCCACCACCCGTGATGATCGTTTTCCGGACAGCCATCGAGTTCTACTCCCCTTCAGGTAGGTCGCGGAGCTCGGGACGCCTCACGGCGCGCCGCTCCACTTGCCGTCAGGTCGTCCGTACCGGTGTCCGCCTCGCCCGGCGTCGTGTCGCCGCCGACGGCCAGCGGCCCCTTGGCCGCCCTCCGCGGAAAAACCAGCAGAGCGGCGAGCACACCCAGCGCGGTGACCCCGGCACCGATCAGCATGGCGTCGCCCAGCCCTTCGACGAACGCCTCATGTGCGGCGGCCAGCAACTGCCTGCCCGGTTCGCCCCCGATCCCGGCGGCCACTCCGTCGGCGGCGCCGACCGAGTCCGACGCAGCATCTGCCGCCTCGGCGGGCATCCTGTCGAGCGCGGGCAGCGCGTCGCGGTAGGAAGTGGAGAGCACACTTCCGATGACGGCGATGCCCAGGGCACCGCCGACCTGCATGGAGGCGTCGGTCACCGCGGAGCCGGCACCGGACTGCCCGGACGGGGCGGCGGCCAGCATGGCGTCGGCCGCGGCCGGCATGGCCAGCCCCATTCCGAGGCCGAAGAACGCCAGGCTCCACAGGATGCGAAGTTCGGAGTCGGTCCCGGCCCCCGCCGTCAGTACGAGAGCTGCGGTGATCAGCGAGAGTCCCAGTGCTACCACGGCCTTCAGCCCGATCCGCTCCACGAGCCGCGGGCTGAGCGGAGCACCGATGATCATTGTGGCGATGGGCAGCAGTCGTAGCCCCGCGTCCAGCGGCTCATGGGCGAGCACGAACTGCAGGTACTGGGTGAGCACGAACAGTGCGCCGAACATGCCGAAGGAAATCGCCGTGATAGCCAGCGCGGAGCCGCTGAACCGCTTGTCGCGCAGCAGTTCGGGGGCCAGCATCGGGAACCTGGCCCGCCGCTCCCAGACCGTGAACCCGATCAGCAGCGTCACGCTGACGGCGAGCGAGATCAGGGTGATCCCGTCGCTCCAGCCGTTCCTGGAGGCCTCCACCAGTCCGTAGACGAGCACCGCGAGCCCTGCGGCCGACAGCAGCGCACCGAGCAGGTCCAGCGAGCCCGAGTGGTTCCGGTTGCGCGACTCGGGGATCAGGACGGCGCCTCCCACGAGGGCCACCATCACTACCGGTGCGTTGATGAGGAACACCGAGCCCCACCAGAAGTGGTCGAGCAGCAAGCCGCCGACCACAGGGCCGAGCGGCACACCGAGCGCGGCCGTACCGGCCCAGATACCGATGGCCTTGGCCTGTTCCCCGGCCGGGAAGACGTCCTTGATGATGGCGAGGGTGGCGGGCATGATCATCGCCGCCCCGGCGCCCATGGCCGCGCGCATCGCGATCAGCATGGCGGAGTCGGTGGAGAAGGCGGCCGCCAGCGAGAACGCCAAGAACAGCACCATGCCCGTCATCAGCATGCGGCGTCGCCCGAACCGGTCGGCCAGGCTGCCGCTGAGCAGCAGCAGTCCACCGAAGACCAGCGTGTACGAGTCGACGATCCACTGCATCTCGGTGCCGGTCGACCCGAGATCCGTCTGGATCTTCGGCAGCGCCAGATTGAGAATCAGGTTGTCCAGGCCGATCAGCACCAGGCTCATGCACAGCACGGCCAGGATCTTCCAGCGGTGCCGATGAACGGTTGAACGGTCCACGGTCATCTCTCTTTCGTTGTGTGGGTACCGCGCCCGGACAGGGAGCGACAGTTGCCTGTCGTTCATGGAGATCCGCGGGGCGGGAGGCTGGATACAGCAGGAGGCCGCGGAGTCCGGCGTGTGCCGGACCGCCTGGTCCGTGCGTCAGGTAATGCCGGTCCCACCCGTGCGTGCCGCGCCCTCGGCCCGACGGCCGATGGCGGCCAGCCAGTCACGGCGGATCAGGGCGCTGAAGGGCTCGATGAGCAGCCAGTACGGGCGGAAGCGCCGCGCCGCGCCGCGGTCGATGGCATAGACCCGGGTCTCGGTGAACAGCCGGGTTCCGGCGCCTTCGGGTTCGGTCCACAACGCATAGGCGCCCTTGACGAAGTGAGGACGCCTGAACGCGTCGAAGTCCGCCGGCGTGAGGTCGGGCACCACCGCCCTGGACACGATCGGGTTCCACGGCTGGCCGGCGAAGCCCAGCACGAGGTCCGCGCCCGGCACGTCGTCCAGCACGATGAAGCCCAACTGCCGCATGGCGCTCAGCGTGTCTGCATCCGCCGCCGCACGCTGCTCGGCACCCCGGCGCAGCAGCTGGGACGGCAGGCTGCGCGCCGCGACCAACGGTCGCACCAGTCGCATCTCGCGGGTCCGCACCTCGCGGACCGCCCGGGAGACGGTCTCGGGCGGCGCGGCGACGAAACGGTCGTGGCGAGTGCTCCAGTGGCTCACGGGGAGCCACGCGTCCAGGCTCCCGGTCATGATCTTTCAGCCCTCGCGCCATCCCTGGCCTGCGCACGCTTCAGCATGGGTCCTCCTTGACGGCGTGGCCGGGACGGGCATCCAGGCCCTCAGGACTTACAGTACCGCAGTTCCGGAACTTCAGTATCGTATAGTGGGGTCATGCAGAACTCCGCATCCCGCCTGGGCCGCCCCAGAGACAGCCAGATCGACCAGGCCGTGCTGGTCGCGGCGCGCGAGCTCCTCGCCGAGGCCGGCTACACCCGCGTGACCATGGATGCGACCGCCGCCCGCGCGGGAGTGGGCAAGGCAGCGATCTACCGCAGGTTCGGCTCCAAGGCCGAGCTGCTCTTCGCCGCCGCCGTGCACGGCATGGACATCGAGCCCCCGCCCGACTCCGGCTCGCTGCGCGAAGACCTCTGTGCGATGGCCCGCATCATCCACGAACGCCTCTCCAGCCCCGCCGCCCGCGAAGTGATCCCCGCGTTGCTGGCCGAGATGTCCCGCGACGCCGAGCTCGCCGCCCGGCTCCAGAACACCTTCGTCGCCCGGGAGCGCAGAGACCTCGCGGCGATCGTCGAGCGCGCCCTGCACCGTGGCGAACTGCGTCGGGCGCCGGACCCCGCGCTGGCGCATCTGCTGCTGGGCGGCCCGCTCTTCCTCGCCCCGCTCGTCACCCCCCACCCGATGGACAGCGCCCAGCTGGACACCGTCGCATCGGTGGTGGCCGCCGGGCTCATCGCCCATTGCGGCGAACTCTCAAGCGGTTGAAGGTCCGCCCGGAGCCGGGGCTGCGAGGCTTCAGCGCTTGCGCCGGGCCACCATCACGACCGTGAGGGACAGCACGGCGCCCAGCAGCATCAGCTTGCGCTTGCGGCCTCCGGCGGCCGACTGGTCGTCCTGGCCCGGGAATTCAGCAGTTGCCATGTGGATCTCCTCGAAAGGGCGTTGACGGTGTACGCCCTCTCAGATCCGCGGCGCACCGGGCCGGATACACCGCTCAACGGGCCCGCCGCCCGCCACCACGGGGGCGAGCTGCCGCAACCGCCCCGCGTCCGCCGACGGCAGTACGCCGATCCGGCCGAGCAGCCCAGGCAGTCCGGTGGCACGAGGCCCAACGGCCGAGCACCCTCAGGTCGTCCCCTGGTACCAGAGCTCGGCTGCTTTCGCGCCGTCGAAGCGCCACATGGTGATCTCGGTCAGCCCGATGTACCGCCCCGTGCGCGGCACCCCCGCAAGCGGCCCGGGCGAACCCGGGCAACCCGTCAACGGCCTCGCGACGGGACGGAATCCGGGCTCCCTGCCGACCGGCACACTGTCCCCTTCGGCAGTTCCTCGTTCACCGAGCCGCCGCACCCCCGGCCGCCCTGGACAGGAAGATCTCCCCGTCCGCGACCCGCACCGCATAGGTGTCGATCGGATCCACAGCCGGCAGGTCCAGAGCCGTCCCGGTGCGCAGGCAGAACCGGCTGAAGTGCCAGGGACACTCCACCGCGGCGCCCTCCAGCTCCCCGTCGGAGAGCTTCGCCGCCTCGTGCGAGCACTCGTCGCGCACCGCGTGAATCTCGCCGTCGGCATGGGCGAGCAACACCTGGGCTCCGCCGAAGTCCACGCTCAGCAGCCCTCCCGGTGGCACGTCCGCCAGCTTCGCCACGCGGAGTTCTTCCTTGATGTCCACAGCGCTGTTTCCTCTCGGTCCACGGGGCTCCGGCCTCAGCCACAGCCGTCCTCCGCCTCTCCGATCCGCGAAGAGGCGCCGTGGATACGCCCTTAGGATCAGCTCCACCGATCAGGGGAGGCTCCCGATGGACCGTCATGCCGCGCAGCAGAGCCAGGTCACCGCGGCGACCGCCGTCTACACCTCCTCGACGCTCATGGTGTACGACGCGTTCGTGCTCGGTGTGGTCAGCCCGGCGGTGTGGCGGTGCCCCCGGAAGGTGATGGCCGCGCAGTACGACCGTCATGTGTCCGCACGGCATCTGGACATCGGCCCCGGAACCGGCTACTTCCTCGGCCGCTGCCGGTTCCCCTCCCCGCAGCCGCAGTTGGCGCTGCTCGATCTGAACCCGATGGTGCTGGACAGGGCCAGGCGCCGGGTCGAGCGCTACCGGCCCACCGTTCACCGGCACAACATCCTGCAGCCCTACGACCTCGGCGGTCTGCGCTTCTCCTCGGCCTCGCTCAATTTCGTACTGCACTGTCTGCCCGGCGGCATGTCCGGCAAGTCGGCGGTCTTCGACCATCTGCTGCCGCATCTGGACCCCGGCGCCCGCGTCTTCGGCAGCACGGTGCTCGCCCACGGGGTCGGGCACACCCCCATCTCCCGAGCCCACTTGGATCTCCTCAACCGGCGGCAGGTCTTCCACAACAGAAACGACTCGCTGGAGCAGCTGGAAACCGAACTGGACCGCAGGTTCGCGCGGCACGAGGTGTCGGTGCGCGGTTCGGTCGCCCTCTTCGAGGCCACGGTCTGAACCGCCCCGGTTCCGGCGTCGCCGTCGGCCCTCAGTTTCGGCCCGTCATCCGCACACACCGGCACGATCCGCGCCCGCGGGGCGAGCCCTTCCGCAGTCGTCCGGCGCTTGACCCAGTTGCGCAGCAACAGCTCGGCTGCCGAGGCAGTGCCCCCGTCGCCGAAGTGCCTCCACAGATCCGGGATCAGCTGCTCGCGCCGGTCGTTCGCATGGACATGGGCGTCGGCACCGGTCGCTCGTACCTCACATCGGCCAACGGTCGCACCGATGCGTCCGTGGCGTTGTACGGCGACGGCCCATGAGCACCACATCGATGAGCTGGGTTCGCCAGGGCGTTCGCTCTCGCCAGGGCGGCAACCGCACTCGCCGATCATCTCGACTTTTCCGCGGCCGGCGTCGACCAGGTCCGAACAACCGACTCGGCCACCGCGGAAGTCCGCGCGTCCGGTCGGCCACTCACCAGTTCCCGCAGCTTCGCCCGTGCCTCGGGGTCCGTGGAGTACACGATCGTGCCGACCATGCCGCGGGTCAGGAGGACCTTGTAGGTGTTCCGGATGAGCCGGTCCACGTCCGTGTCCGGCGTGGATTTCTTGAAGACGGGATCCTTGGACGCCGTACGGTCGGTGACCCAGCGGTCGCCACGCCAGACCAGATCGGGGCCGATGATGACGCCGGACCAGTCGTACTCGAAACCTTGGGCGGTGTAGACGCAGCCGACCTGTCCGAAGCCCGCCGGATCGGTGGCCCACAGCGCGGCCGGCGGCGCGCCGGAGACCGAGCGGTCACCGCGCAGGTTCCACGGTCGGGCCCAGTCACCGATGACGACATCGGAAGGCAGCGGCTGCCCGGGCTTGGGCTCTGGGGACCAGCGCCAGCAGTAACCGGCGGACATACGAGCGCTGTATCCCCGGGCGCGACGGGCTTCGAGGAACGCCTCCATCTCCTGCGGGCTGTCGGCGACCAGCAATTGCATGCGGTCGTCGGGCTCCCAGACCACCGGCCCGCCGGACTCGAGGCCGAGGAGCCGGACCACCCAGCGCAGATAGGCGTCACTGCCTCCGCAGCGGAACTGGCTGTCCAGGGGGACGACGTGGCAGGGAATGCCTCGTCCGGCCGCCGCCGCCTTGATCTCGGCCACGGTGCCCATCTCGCCGGGGCGCACGACCTGGTGCTCGTCTAGGAAGAAGACGGGAACGTACGCGACGTCGATGAGTTCGTCGATCTGCGCCCTGCCGGTCCGA
Source organism: Streptomyces sp. NPDC051207 (assembly GCF_040682395.1). Taxonomy (NCBI): domain Bacteria; kingdom Bacillati; phylum Actinomycetota; class Actinomycetes; order Kitasatosporales; family Streptomycetaceae; genus Streptomyces; species Streptomyces sp. NPDC051207. Next base: position 266,603 of record NZ_JBFBAX010000002.1, read on the forward strand.
AGCGCGGCACGGGTGTAGCGGTTGGCCGAGGTCTCACGGATTCGATGGGCCTCGTCGCAGATCAGAGCGCCCAGGCTGTTCTTCTCCGCGGTCATGAAGCTGTTGAAGTACTTGAACAGGTCTTGTACGTCCCGCTTCCGAGATCCGGCGACCTTGCGCATAGTTTTCGTGAACGATTGCGATCCGGTGGCGTGCAGCGCCGGAACTCCGCGTCGGTACAGCTCGCCGAGCAGCTGGAGGGCGATCACGCTCTTTCCGGTACCGGGCCCGCCGGTGACGATCACGACTTCCTTGCGGTCGGCGTGCTTGGCCTTCTCCACGGCGTTGAGCACCATGCGGTAGGCGACCTGTTGCTCGTCGAGGAGCACGAACTGCTGCCGTTCCCGCACCTCTTCGGCGGCCACGGCCATCAGTTGCTTCGACGGCACCGTGGCACCAGCGAGCAGTTCATCCGCCGCTCGTGCCCCGGGATGCTTGTCGCTCAGCCTCGAACGGAGATGTTCCAGGAAGGCGCCGCGCCGCCTTCCGGTGAAAAGCAGTCCGTGACCGTCTCGTTCGATCTCGCGCAGGCCTGCGACCCCGAACTCGGTGGCGTTGTGCAGGAATGCCACGCCGTTGACGCGATCCCGGTGCTCGGCCACGGCACCGTTGAAGTTGACCAGGTAGTCGCAGTAACGGCGTACCTGCTCGATCGGGTTCAGCACGGGATGCGCGTAGGCGTCGACGTGACACAAGGTGGGGTCGTCCTCGTGGGGCACTGCCTGACTCCACTGTTTGAGCTCCACCACGACGTACGACGGCTCGCCTGTCGTCGGGTGTGCACCAGCGAGCACGACATCCGCACGCTTGCTGTTCAACGGGAGTGCGTACTCCAGCATGACCTCCACGTCGCCCAGGCCCGCATCGTTGAGGGCGGCGGCCAAGACCGGGATGCTGCGCTCCCAGGAGCGGACCTCCGATGCGCCGGGGCGGTAGCCGTGCATGTGGGCGAACTGATCGGTCAGGTGCAGGAACAGCGAACCGTCGAGTGCCATGACGGCGACCGTTTTCGCGGACGCGCGGAACAGCAAGGACTTCCCCCAGGCAGCACGAAGAGACTCGTGCGGGTGGGGGCATGTCCTTCGAAACTCCACCGGGATGGAGCGGAAGCCCGTCGGGCCGCGTTGATGGCGTGTTCGAGATTACCTCGCGGTGCTGACAGTCGTGACCGTTCAGGACTGACGCGGCAGCCATCGTGCTGCCTGTCCACGGCTGACTCGGTCGGCGTCGACGTACCACTGCCGTCGCTGAGCATCCCAGCGCGCACCGAGCAGCCGTTTCGCGTCGTCCTCCGCGTACGGCACGTCCAAGCACAACCGTCTCCCGCCTGGGGCCGTCGTTGAGGCATCTGGCCGCTTGGAGGGCCGGGGGTTACAGGCGGCCCGTTCCTTGCGGGCCCGTTCGATCACGCGGCCGACACGCTCGCACGCGGACGGATCGGTGAGCCGCATCGTGAGATCCGTGGGGCCCGAGTTGGCCAGCAGGTTGAGGCAGTGCGCCCCCGGGCGCACGTCGTCTGGTGAGCCAGAAGTCCGTCCAGCGTGTCAGCCTGTCGTCCGTCCCGGCCTGCTCCGCCGGGCCGGGTGGCATGGTCGGCCGACGCAGCAGGTGGCCGAACGCCCAGCCGTGGATGGGCGGTTTCACGAAGTCGCGGAGGACCTCGGAGTGGGTGACCGAATCGGGCAGTGCCCCGGTCCCGTCCCGGTGGTCGAAGGGCAAGTGGTACTGGTCCCAGACCAGTTCGGACTGTCCGGGTGCCAGGGCCAGGGCGTTGAAGCAGTGGTCCCAGCTCCAGACCTTGTCCATCCAGTGCGCCGGCAGACCACCCCCGCCGGCCGTCTGGATCCCGTCAGCCGGACGTCAGGTGACGGGGAACCAGGCCGACAGGCGCTTGGCAATGACCGGTACATCGATGTGGTCCTGCGCGACTTGCTCGACGAACGGGCCGGCAATGGAGACGGGCGGCGGAAGGGTACTGGCGCTGACGCCGTTGAACCGCAGGAAGACGCGCATGGCAAGCCAGGCCGTGGGCTTGTTGCCGTCGATCAGTGCGTGATTGCGAGCCACGGAGTGCAGCAGCGCCGCCGCCTTCTCGTGCAGCGCGGGATACAACTCGGCCCCGAACATGTTCGTCCGGGGCCGTTCGATCGCTGACACCAAAAGTCCCATGTCCCGCACGCTGTGCTCGGTGCCGTTGACCGTGCGGGCGATGGCCAGGATCTCGTCGATCTGGATGTAGCGCACTTCGGTCACTTCAGGTAGTCCAGGATCTCCGCATCGCTGTCCATGAGCTCGGCCAAGACGTCATCGACCTTCAGCTCGGCCCGGTTCTGGGCCTCACGGATAGCCTCAATGGCAAGTTCCTGCTTGCTGCGACCCTCCCGACGAGCCCGCTCGGTGAGCTTGGCATCAAGGTCGTCGGGGAGTCGAAGTGTCATCGCCATACGGAGATGATACCAGGCCGGTATCAAATGGCGCGGTCGGACCGCGCTCTCGGCTCCGCGGAGCGTGGGATCAGGCGGCCACTCGCATCGCAACCGCGCAGGCACAGGAGAGCCTGGTCAGGCACCCTTGCCCGCCGGCTCCAGAATCGCCACGCACTCCACATGATGCGTCATCGGAAACAGATCGAACACCCGCAGCATCCGCACGCGATACCCCCCGTCCCGGAAGTACGCGATGTCCCGAGCCAACGCCGCCGGATCGCAGGCCACGTACGCGATCCTGCGTGCCCCCAGCGACGCCAGGTGCGCCACCGTCCTGCGGCCCGCGCCCGCGCGCGGGGGGTCGAGGACGATCAGGTCGACCTCGGTGATGCCGGTGCGCGGCAGGACCGACTCGACCTTGCCCTGCTCGATGCGGACCCGCGGGAAGTCCGCGAGGTTGTGCCGGGCGTCCTCCACCGCGCGCTTGCCGGACTCGATGCCGAGCACCGCGCCCTGCTCGCCGAGGCGGTCGGCGAGGGCGCCGGCGAACAGGCCGGCGCCGCAGTACAGGTCGAGCGCCATGTCGCCCTTGCGCGGCAGCAGGCCCTGCATGACCGCCGTCACCAGCGTGTCCGCGGCCTTCGGGTGGACCTGCCAGAAGCCGCCGCCCCCGACCCGGTAGGTGCGGCCGTCGGCGCGCTCGCGGACGAAGGGGCGGCCGTGGACGCGGTGCACTCCGCCGGTCTTCTCGTCGACGCGCAGGACGGACACCGGGCGGTCGAGCTCCACCAGCGGCAGGCGCGCGCCCGGCCTCGGGGTGAGGATCACCTGGCGGTCCTGGGAGCCACTCGCCGCGATCGCCTCGACGGAGTCCATGCCCGTCCAGTCGCGCTTCTCGATGCCCAGCTCGCTGACGCCCTCGGCGGCGATCATGCAGTGGTCGATCGGCTCGACCTCGTGCGAGCGGTGCCGGCGCAGGCCCGCGCGACCGTCGGCGGTCACGGCGTACTGCACGCGCGTGCGCCACGCCGGGACCTGTCCCGCGGGCACCTTGTCGCCCTCGGCGGGCACGACGGTGCCGTCCCAGCCGGCCTCCTCGGGCGTGAGCCCGGCGAGCCGCTGGAGCTGCTCGGCGACCACCTCGCCCTTGAGCCGGCGCTGCGCCCCCGGCTTGGCGTGCTGCCAGTCGCAGCCGCCGCAGCGCCCGGGCCCGGCGAACGGGCAGGGCGCCTCGATGCGGTCCTTGGACGCCTGGAGGATCTCGACCGCGTCGGCGCGCAGGAAGCGGGCGCCCTCCTCGCCTTCGGTCACGCGTACGACGACCCGCTCACCGGGCAGCGCGTGCCGGACGAACAGCACCTGGCCCTCGGACGTACGGGCGATGCAGTGGCCGCCGTGGGCGACGGGGCCGATCTCGACCTCGTACTCCTCCCCCACCAGCGACTTCTTCTGTTCTGCCTGCATGGCGGGGTGACTCCACAACATCGAGGGGGTGCGACGGACGGCGGGCCCGGGCCGGCCGGCGAGGGCCGGTCCGGACAACAGCCCACCAGTCTACGTGGACGAGGAGGACTCCTTCGCCCGCTCCTGTGCCGGACCGCGCCGCACCGAGCCCGGCGCGTTCCACTCCTGCCGCTTGCGGGCCCGCTTCCTGGCCACCTCGGACGACTGGAGCTGGTACGGCACCGACGTCACCATGACGCCCGGCGTGAACAGCAGCCGGCCCTTGAGCCGCAGCGCGCTCTGGTTGTGCAGCAGGTGCTCGTACCAGTGGCCGACGACGTACTCGGGGATGATCACGGACACCGCCTCGCGCGGCGACTCCTTGCGCAGGCTCTTGACGTACTCGATGACGGGCCGGGTGATCTCGCGGTACGGCGAGTCCAGCACCTTCAGCGGTACGTCGATGCCGCGCCGCTCCCACTCCGCGCGCAGCGCCTTGGTCTCGGCGGGGTCGACGTTGACGCTGAGCGCCTCCAGGGTGTCGGAGCGCATCAGCTTGGCGTAGGCCAGGGCGCGCAGCGTGGGTCGGTGGATCTTGGAGATCAGGACGACGGAGTGGACGCGGGAGGGCCGGACGATGTCGTCGCTGGGGCCCTCGGGTGCGGCGATCTCCTCGGCGACGCGGTCGTAGTGCTTTCGGATCGCCGTCATCGTCGCGTAGAAGATCACCATGCCGAGCAGGGCGACCCAGGCACCGTGGGTGAACTTGGTGACGAGGACGACGACCAGGACGAGGCCGGTGAAAAAGGCGCCGAAGGTGTTGATGGCGCGCGAGCGGATCATGTGGCGGCGCTTGGCGGGGTCCTTCTCGGTGGCCAGGTGGCGGTTCCAGTGCCGGACCATGCCGGTCTGGCTGAGCGTGAAGGAAACGAACACGCCGACGATGTACAGCTGGATGAGCCGCGTGGAGTCGGCGCCGTAGATCCACACGAGGAGGATCGCGGCGCCCGCGAGGAGCACGATGCCGTTGGAGAAGGCGAGCCGGTCGCCGCGGGTGTGCAGCTGGCGCGGCAGGTAGCGGTCCTGGGCGAGGATCGAGCCGAGCAGCGGGAAGCCGTTGTAGGCGGTGTTGGCGGCGAGGAACAGCACCAGCGCGGTGGCCGCGGCCAGCACGATGAACAGGAGGCTGCCGTGGCCGAAAACGGCCTCGGCGACCTGGGAGATCACCGGATGCTGCACGTAGTCGGGGCCGACCGGGACGCCGTCGCGGATCAGGTCGGCCGCCGGGTTCTCGGCCATGCGGACGTTGGTCGCCATGGCGAGGGTGATGATGCCGCAGAACATGGTGACGGCGAGCAGGCCCATCAGCGCGAGCGTGGTGCCCGCGTTCTTCGACTTCGGCTTGCGGAAGGCGGGCACGCCGTTGGAGATCGCCTCCACGCCGGTGAGGGCGGCACAGCCGGAGGAGAACGCGCGCAACAGCAGGAACAGCAGGGCGAACCCGGCCAGCCCTTCGTGCTCCGAGTGGATCTCGTACGAGGCGGTCGGCGCCCGCATGTCGTCGCCGAGGACCACCCCGCGGAAGGCGCCCCACGCGATCATCGTGAAGACGCCGGTGACGAACACGTACGTCGGGATGGCGAAGATCGTGCCGGACTCCTTCACGCCGCGCAGGTTCATCAGCGTCAGCAGCACGATCACGCCGATCGCGCAGGCGACCTTGTGCTCGACGACGAACGGGACGGCGGAGCCGAGGTTCTCGATGCCGGAGGAGATCGACACGGCGACGGTGAGCACGTAGTCGACGAGCAGGGCGCTGGCGACGGTGAGGCCGGCCTTCGGGCCGAGGTTGGTGTTGGCGACCTCGTAGTCACCGCCGCCGCTGGGGTAGGCGTGGACGTTCTGCCGGTAGGAGGCGACCACGGTGAACATCAGCACGACGACCGCGACGGCGATCCAGGGGCTGAAGTGGTAGGCCGACACGCCCGCGATGGACAGGACCAGCAGTACCTCTCCCGGTGCGTACGCGACGGAGGACAGCGGGTCGGAGGCGAAGACCGGGAGGGCGATGCGCTTCGGCAGGAGCGTTTCCCCGAGCCGGTCGCTGCGCAGTGCGCGCCCGATCAGAATCCGTTTGGGCACGTCGGTCAGTTTGGACACAACAGAGGATCGTAAGCGTTCGAACACGGGCCTGCCCACCCGCCACCCCCATTGCGCGGCCCTCTGCCCTCCGGGTGAATTACGGGGGCTTCGCGGCTGCGGATTCCGCAGGTCCGGGCGTCGGCATGCCTATATGACAAAACCCCGTCCGTTTCCCGGCCGTTGCCGCCCCGGAGGTTCCATGTACACGACCGCCGAGCTCATCGGAGCCGTCGTCACGTTCGTCGCCCTCGGATTCCTGACCCGCGCCAGCGTCCGCAGCATCGGCCGCCGCTGAGCGGCGTGCCGGGGCATCGGTGCACGGGGGTGCCCTCCGGCGACCGCACGTGTGTAGCTTGGGCGACTGTCTGAGACCCTGATGGGGCTGAGCAGTACTTCTTGACACCGGAAGGACGGTCGTGCACATCGTCATCATGGGCTGCGGAAGAGTGGGTTCCGCGCTTGCCCAGACCTTGGAGCAACAGGGGCACACGGTCGCCGTGGTGGACCAGGACCCCACCGCCTTCCGACGCCTGGGGTCCTCGTTCGGCGGCCGCCGGGTCACCGGGGTCGGCTTCGACCAGGACACCCTGCGCGAGGCGGGCATCGAGGAGGCGGGCGCCTTCGCCGCCGTCTCCAGCGGTGACAACTCCAACATCATCGCGGCCCGGGTGGCCCGCGAGATGTTCGGCGTGGAGAACGTCGCGGCCCGCATCTACGACCCCCGCCGCGCCGAGGTCTACCAGCGCCTCGGCATCCCCACCGTCGCCACCGTCCGCTGGACGGCCGACCAGATGCTGCGCCGGCTGCTGCCGTCGGGCGCCGAGCCGCTGTGGCGCGACCCCACCGGCGGCGTCCAGCTCGCCGAGGTGTACACCGCCCCGTCCTGGGTGGGTCACAAGATCAGCCGGCTCCAGGAGGAGACGGGCGTGCGCGTCGCGTTCCTGACGCGGCTCGGCGAGGCGATCCTGCCCTCCTCGCAGACGGTGTTGCAGGAGGGGGACCTGGTGCACGTGATGATGCGCACCGACGAGGTCGACAAGGTCGAGGCGGCGTTCGCCAAGGGGCCCGAAGAGGAGGCCGGTCACTGATGAGGGTCGCCATTGCCGGAGCCGGCGCGGTCGGCCGCTCGATCGCGGGCGAGCTGCTGGAGAACGGCCACGAGGTCCTGCTGATCGACAAGGCGCCGACCGCCATCTCGGTGGAGCGCGTCCCGCTCGCCGAGTGGCTGCTCGCCGACGCCTGCGAGATCACGTCCCTGGACGAGGCGGCGCTCCAGCGCTGCAACGTCGTGATCGCCGCGACGGGCGACGACAAGGTGAACCTGGTCGTCTCCCTGCTCGCCAAGACGGAGTACGGCGTTCCGCGCGTCGTCGCCCGGGTGAACAACCCGAAGAACGAGTGGCTGTTCAACGAGGCCTGGGGCGTGGACGTCGCCGTCTCCACGCCGCGGCTGATGTCGGCCCTGGTCGAGGAGGCGGTGAGCGTCGGCGACCTGGTCCGGCTGCTGCGCTTCAGCCACGGCGACGCCAACCTCGTCGAGCTGACCCTGCCGGAGGAGTCGGCCCTGGCCGGCACGCAGGTCGGGGACGTCGACTGGCCGGAGGACACGTCGCTGGTCACGATCATCCGCGGCACCCGGGTGCTCACGCCGTCGAGGGAGGATTCCCTGGAGGCGGGCGACGAGCTGCTGTTCGTGGCCGCGCAGGCCCGCGAGGAGCAGCTGGAGGACCTGCTGTCGGTCCGCCGCGAGGACGCCGGCAGCTGAACCGAGCGGCTGACCCGACCGGGACGGACGTACGAGAAGGGGCGCCCTGCGAGCCCAGGGCGCCCCTTTCTGATCACCTGCCGGTCAGCACTCGACCCATGCGATCACTTCTCGACCGACCGGGCCCGCGTGGCATCCGCCGCCTCCGCCGTCTCCCCGGCCCCGGCCGCCCCCGCCGCCTTCGCGGCTTCCGCGGCCCTCTCCTCCGCCTCCATCTCGGCGAACACGTCGATGGGCGCGGGCGCCTTCGCCAGGAACACCCACGTCAGCCACACGGCCAGCAGGAACGGCGGGATCTTCAGCGCGACCAGCACCCAGCCCAGCTGCGTGGTGTCCGCCCACCAGTACAGCGGGAAGAGGATCGCGCACTTGGCGAGCAGGATCGCGCCCCAGGCGTAACTGGCCTTCGCGTACGCCTTCTTGCGGCCCGGGTTGCGGGTGCGCCAGGAGAGGTTCTCCTTGAAGACCGGGCCGAGGATGAGGCCGATCAGCGGGACCCCGCACAGCGTCGTGATGATGTACGCGAGGCCGAGGCCCAGCGTGTAGAGCATGCCGGGCAGGTAGAAGTCCTTCGCGTTGCCCGTCATCATGGCGAACACGACACCGAAGGCGACGCCGAAGACACCGCTGAAGGCGTGCTTGACGGTGTCCTTCATGGCCAGCCGGACCACGACCAGCACCACCGACACGGCGAGCGCCGCGATCGCCGACAGGTGCAGGTCCTTGTTGACCGTGTAGATGGTGACGAAGAGCAGGCCGGGCAGCACCGTCTCGATCATGCCCCGCACCCCGCCGAACGCCTCGAACAGCGCGGCCTCCGTCACCGCCCGGGCTTCCTGCGCGGATGTGTCTTCGGTCGGCTTGTCGAGCGACGTCACCGGCTACTCCCGTCCGAGGGGTCTCAGTTCGTACTTGGGATTGAACAGCACCCGGCGGCCCCGGCTCATCGAGATCCGCCCCGATGCGATCAGCTTGCGCCCCGGCTCTATCCCCACTATGGAGCGCCTGCCGAGCCACACCACGTCCAGCGCGGCGGAGCCGTCGAACAGCTCCGCCTCCAGGGCCGGGACCCCGGCGCGCGGCCGAAGGGTGACCGTGCGCAAGGTACCAGTAACCGTGACGATCTGGCGGTCCTTGCAGTCGCCGATGCGCGTACAGCCGGCCGTCTCGGCGTCCTCCCGCAGCTCCTCGGACTCCAGGTCCTCCTGCGACGAGGAGAGCCGGTCGAGCAGCCGCCGGAACCGGCCCGTCGGCCTTTCGGAACGAGGAACAGCACTCATGTCTGAAGCGTACCGGGGTGCACCGACAGTTACGTACCCCCCGGTGGGCGCCCCGACGCCGGGGAGACCCGGCTCACTTCTCGAACCGGTAGCCCATGCCCGGCTCGGTGATGAAGTGCCGCGGGTGCGACGGGTCCGCCTCCAGCTTGCGGCGCAGCTGGGCCATGTAGACCCGCAGGTAGTTCGTCTCCGTCCCGTACGACGGCCCCCACACCTCCTGGAGCAGCTGCTTCTGGCCGACCAGGCGCCCGGTGTTGCGCACCAGCACCTCCAGCAGGTGCCACTCCGTCGGCGTCAGCCGTACGTCCCTGCCGTCGCGGTGCACCTTCTTCGCGGCCAGGTCGACGGTGAGCCCGCCGGTCTCCACCAGCAGGTCGTCCTCGCCGCCGGCGGGCTCGGCGCGGCGTACGGCGGCGCGCAGCCGGGCCAGCAGCTCGTCCATGCCGAACGGCTTGGTGACGTAGTCGTCGGCGCCCGCGTCCAGCGCCTTGACCTTCTCGTCGGAGGAGTGCCGGGCCGACAGCACCAGGATCGGCACCCGGGTCCAGCCGCGCAGCTCCTTGATCACATCGACGCCGTCCATGTCGGGCAGGCCCAGGTCGAGGATCACCACGTCGGGGTGGCGGGCGGCGGCGAGCCGGAGGGCGCCGGTGCCGTCGTGGGCGGCGTCGACCTCGTACGTGCGTGCCTTGAGGTTGATCACGAGGGCGCGCACGAGCTGCGGCTCGTCGTCGATCACGAGCACCCGGGTCATGAAGCCTGCCTTTCGGTTCCTACGGGGCCTGCGGCGCGCGCCGGCCCGGTGTGCGGCTGGGCCGCGCGGAGCGTGAGGACCATGGTGAGGCCGCCGCCCGGGGTGTCCTCGGCGTTGAGGGTGCCGCCGATGGCCTCGGCGAAACCGCGCGCCACCGCGAGGCCGAGGCCCACTCCGGCGCCGCGCGGGGCGTCGCCGTAGCGCTGGAAGGGTTCGAAGATGCGGTCCTTCGCCTCGTCGGGCACGCCGGGCCCGCGGTCCACGACGCGCACCTCGACGCGCTCGGCGATGGCGCTGGCGGTGACCAGCACGGGGCGGCCGGGCGGGCTGTACTTGACGGCGTTCTCCACGAGGTTCGCCACCGACCGCTCCAGCAGCCCGGGGTCCACCGCGACCATGGGCAGGGTCTCGCGGACGTCGAGTTCGACGCTGCCCTCGGGGACACCGCCCAGCGCCACCGGCACCACCTCGTCCAGGTCGATCTCCCGGATCAGCGGGGTGACGGTGCCGGTCTGCAGCCGGGACATGTCGAGCAGGTTCCCGACCAGGTGGTCGAGGCGGTCGGCGCCCTCCTCAATGCCGGCGAGCAGTTCCGCCCGGTCCTCCTCGGACCAGTCGACGTCCTCCGAGCGCAGCGAGCTCACCGACGCCTTGATGCCGGCCAGCGGGGTGCGCAGGTCGTGGCTGACGGCGGCGAGCAGCGCGGTGCGGATGCGGTTGCCCTCGGCCAGCTCCTTGGCCTGGTCGGCCTCCTTCTGCAGGCGCTGGCGGTCCAGGACGACGGCGGCCTGGGCCGCGAACGCGGCCAGCACCCGGCGGTCCTCGGCGGGCAGCACCCGGCCGGTCAGCGCCAGCGCCATGTGGTCGCCGACGGGGACGTCCACGTCGGCGTCCTCGGGCCGCTCGACCGCGCCCGCGTGCCCGGCCCGGCCGGCGCAGGTCCACGGGTCCAGGTCGCTCGCGCGTTCCAGCAGGGCCGCGGAGTCCATGCCGAAGGTCTCGCGGACCCGTTCCAGCAGCTCCTCGAGGCGGGTCTCGCCGCGCAGCACGTTTCCGGCGAGGTAGGACAGGATCTCCGACTCGGCGCGCAGCCGGGCCGCCTGGTGGGTGCGCCGGGCCGCCAGGTCCACGACCGAGGCGACCGAGACGCCCACGCCCACGAAGGTCACCAGGGCGATCACGTTCGCGGGGTCGGCGATCGCGATGTGGTGCAGCGGCGGGGTGAAGTACCAGTTCAGCAGCAGGGAGCCCAGGGCCGCCGACGCCAGTGCCGGCAGCAGGCCGCCGAGCAGCGCCGCCGCCACGGTCAGCGCCAGGTAGAGCAGCATGTCGTTGGCGAGCCCGAGGTGGACGGCGCTGAGCGGCGTGGTGAGGGCGACCGGGCCGAGCAGGCCGGCCAGCCAGCCCGACGCGATGCGTGCCCGGCCGTGCCGTGCGCCGCTCGCCCCCGGCAGGCCGCGGCCCTCGGCGATCTCGCCGTGCGTGACGATGTGCACGTCCAGGTCGGGTCCGGACTCGCGGGCGACGGTCGCGCCGACGCCGGGTCCGAAGACGTACTGCCAGGTCTTGCGGCGCGAGGAGCCGAGCACGATCTGGGTGGCGTTGACCCCGCGGGCGAAGTCGAGCAGCGCCGCCGGTATGTCGTCGCCGACGACGTGGTGGAAGGTGGCGCCCAGGTCCTCCACGAGGGTGCGCTGCGCGGCGAGTTCCTTCGGGGAGGCGGAGGTCAGCCCGTCGCTGCGGGCGATGTAGACGGCCATGACCTCGCCGCCCGCGCCCTTCTCGGCCAGCCGGGCCCCGCGCCGGATCAGGGTGCGGCCCTCGGGGCCGCCGGTCAGGCCGACGACGATGCGTTCACGGGCCTGCCAGGTGGAGCGGATGTCGTGCTCGCCGCGGTACTGCTGGAGGTACTCGTCCACGCGGTCGGCGACCCACAGCAGCGCCAGTTCGCGCAGCGCGGTGAGGTTGCCGGGCCGGAAGTAGTTCGACAGGGCCGCGTCGATGTGGTCGGGGCGGTAGATGTTGCCGTGCGCCATGCGGCGGCGCAGCGCCTGGGGCGACATGTCGACCAGCTCTATCTGGTCCGCGCGCCGCACCAGCTCGTCGGGCACCGTCTCCTGCTGCCGCACGCCGGTGATCGACTCCACGACGTCGCCGAGCGACTCCAGGTGCTGGATGTTGACGGTGGACACCACGTCGATGCCGGCGGCGAGGAGTTCCGTGACGTCCTGCCACCGCTTGGGGTTGCGGGAGCCGGGGACGTTGGTGTGGGCGAGCTCGTCCACCAGGGCGACCTGCGGGGCGCGCTCCAGCACGGCGTCGACGTCCATCTCGGTGCGGACGGCGCCGCGGTGCTCCAGCCTGCGGCACGGCACCTTCTCCAGCCCGTGCAGCAGGCCCTGCGTACGCGGCCTGCCGTGCGGCTCCACGTACGCCACGACGCAGTCGGTACCCCGTTCGACGCGACGGTGGGCCTCGGCCAGCATCGCGTAGGTCTTGCCCACGCCCGGTGCCGCACCGAGGTAGATCCGTAACGTGCCGCGTCCCATGGCCACTGTCTCCCGGTCACATCCGCCGTTCGCAGGATCGACCTTACGGCCGTCGCTCCCGGCGAAAAGGGCCGGGATACGGCGTGGAGGGGGCCTTTGACGCGACGGTGACGGGCGTGGCACGGACGACTTCGGGTGCCGACCGGCGGCCCGGCCGCCGCACGGGTACCGGACGAGGGCCGTACCCCGCGGGGTACGGCCCTCGGTCGCCCCTGCCCGCGTGCTAGCGGACCTCGGTGATCTCCGGGCCGCGCTGGAGCTGGCCCATGCCTCCGGAGAAGCGGGAGCCGGCCTGATCGTCCTGCTGGACGCTCTCGGGGACCATCTGGGCGTCGTTCGGCAGCTTGAGGACGATCGGGTCGCGCGGGGCCATCGGGCCGTCGCCGCGGACCACCACCGTGTCCCGGAAAATCTGCTCGAGCAGTCCGGCGGCGCCCGGCTGCACGGCGCCCTGGCCCGAGATCACACCGCGCAGGAACCAGCGCGGGCCGTCCACACCGACGAACCGCACGACCTGGAAGCCGCCGGTGCCGTCCGGCAGCTGTACGGGCACCTGGGCGCGCAGCTCCCAGCCCAGCGGACCCTCGACCTCGTCGACGATGCCGCCCTGCTGGGTGATGCCGCCGGCGATCTCCTCGCGGACCTCGCCCCAGATGCCCTCCCGCTTGGGGGCGGCGAAGGCCTGCAACTGGATGGCGCTGTCCCGGAGCACGACGGTCGCCGCGACGATCGCGTCGCCGGCCACCTCGACCCGCAGTTCCATGCCGTCGACGCCGGGCACGAACAGCCCGCCCAGGTCCACCCGGCCCTCGGCCGGATCGCGGACCTCGGAGATGTCCCAGGGCCCGTCGGGCCGGGGCTCCGGCTCGAGCCTCACGCGCTCGCGCCGGGTCTCTTCGTCCGCCTCAGTGTCGACGCTGTCGACGACCTGCTCGGCCTCGCCGGCCGCGTCCTCGGCGGCATCCCTCTTCTTGCGACGTCCGAACACGTCACTGTCCTTCCCGGTCGGATACGACCGAAGCGTATCGATTCCCACCCGCCTGGCCGCCCACGACGGCCTGACCGTTTGTGCCGCTCTCGCCGCCCACCGAGGCGTGGCCTCCGGTGGACCCGAAGCCCCCCTCGGCCCGCGCCGAATCGGGAAGCTCCGCGACCTCCTGGAAGCGGACCCTCTCGACTTGCTGGACGACCAGTTGGGCAATCCGGTCGAAGCGCTCGAACCGCACGCGCTCGCGCGGGTCGAGATTCACCACGATCACCTTGATCTCCCCACGGTACCCGGCATCAACCGTCCCCGGGGCATTCACGAGGGCCACGCCGCAGCGGGCGGCGAGACCGGATCGCGGGTGCACGAAGGCCGCGTACCCCTCGGGCAGGGCCACAGACACCCCCGTCGGCAGTACGGCCCGCTCGCCGGGCGCGAGCTCGCACGCCTCGGTGGTCCGCAGATCGGCTCCGGCGTCGCCGGGATGCGCGTACGCGGGCAGCGGCACGCCGGGGTCGACCCGGCGGATCAGCACCTCGACCGGGGCACGGCTCACGGGTTCACCTCGAAGGCGCGGGCCCGGCGGATCTGGTCGGGGTCGCTCATGGCGGCCCGGATCTCGTCCTGGCGGCCGTTGTCGATGAAGTGGTCGACCTTGACCTCGATGAACAGCGCGTCGGCGCGGACGGCGACGGGCCCGTCGGGGCCGCCGATCCGGCCGGTGGCCGTCGAGTAGATCTTCCGCCCGGCGACCGCGGTCGCCTCGGCCGTCAGATGCAGTGTGGTGCCGACCGGCACGGGCCGCACGAAGTCGGTCTCCAGGCGGCCGGTCACGGCGATGGTGCGCAGCAGCCAGTTCAGCGAGCCGAGGGTCTCGTCCAGGGCGGAGGCGAGCACGCCGCCGTGCGCGAGGCCGGGGGCGCCCTGGTGGGCGGGCTGCACGGTGAACTCGGCGGTGACGCGGACCCCTTCGGCGGCGCGGGCCTGAAGGCGCAGTCCGTGGGGCTGCTCGCCGCCGCAGCCGAAGCACTGGCCGTAGTGGGCCCCGAGGAGTTCACCGGGGGCGGGGGCGTCGGGGTGCCGCACGGGACGCGTCGCGTCGGCGGGGGGTTGCAGGGCTGCGGAAGTACCACTCACAGCCGCAGACCTTACCCGCGCGTCGGCGCCTGTCCGACACCGTGCCAAGCTTGACTTCATGCAGCTCTCCGCCACCGCCTACGAAGAACGCCTCACCACTCCCCGCTCCTGGTGGCTGATCTCCGTGCTCGTGGGGATGTCGCTGGGGCTGGTGCTGCTGCCGTTCGGCACGCTGCCGATGCTCGGCGGACTGGCCGGCGGCACGGCCGCCGCGGCGGTCGTCGCCAGTTCGTACGGCTCGGTGCGCATCCGGGTGGTGGGCGGCGCCCTGATCGCGGGCGACGCGCGTGTCCCCGTGTCGGCGCTGGGCGAGGCGCAGGTGCTGGACGCGGAGGAGGCCCGCGCCTGGCGCACCTACAAGGCGGACGCCCGGGCCTTCCTGCTGCTGCGGGCCTACATCCCGACGGCGCTGCGCGTGGAGGTGACCGACCCCGACGACCCGACGCCGTACCTGTATCTGTCGACGCGGGAGCCGGAGCGGCTGGCCCAGGCGCTGCGGGCGGCGAAGACGGGCCCCGGGAACGGCAGTTGACCTGCCGCTGATCCCGTCGTGACCGCTGTCAGGGCCCGAGTTCCTTCGGGCCCCTGTCCATGTCCAGGGCGTCCGGCGGGGTCTCGAGCGCGGGGAGCGGGCCGAGGGCGTCCCAGGGCACCTGGTGCTTGCGCAGGTCGGCTCTGATGCGGGCGGCGAGCTTGCGGGTGTCCTTGTGGTTCATGACGGCGCCGACGGCGGCGCCCACCATGAACGGCAGGAGGTTCGGCAGGTCGCGCACGAGGCGCTTCATGATCTGCTGACGCAGCTGCTGCTTCATGCGGCTGTTCAGCGCGGAGCTCACGGTCGACGGTTTCGTCACGTCGACGCCGCGCTCCCCCGACCAGGAGTTCAGATACGCGACGGAGCGCTCCTTGAGGGTGCCGGGCGGGCGCAGGCCGTACACCTCGTGGAGTTCGGCGATCAGTTTCAGCTCGATCGCGGCGACTCCGGTGATCTCGGCGGCCAGTTCCGTCGGCATCGCGGGCGGCACGGGCAGCATCGCCGCCGCTCCGACGCCCGCGCCGACGGTGGCGCTGGCCTTCGCGGCACCGGCCACCAGCCTGTCGGCGAGCTGCTCGGGGCCGAGGCCGGGGAACTGTCTGCGCAGGGTCGCCAGGTCCCGCACGGGCACGCGGGGGGCGAGGTCGATGATCCGGTCGGTGAGATAGGTCAGTCCGGCCCGGGCGCGGTCGCCGCCCTTGCGGACGCCCGCCCTGGCCCTGTCACGGATCGCGGCCCGCCGTCGCCCGGCGGGCCCGTCATCCCGCGGTGGTCCCGGGAGGTCACCCCGGCCCGCCGCCGGTTCGAGCGAGGCCGCCCCCGAAGTGGTGGGGCCCCGCTCGTCGTCACGCGCGCCGTTCGGGCCGTCCGGCCCTTGGTCCGCTTCCCTCGGGGTGTCCCTCTTGGTGAAGCGGCGCTTCCAAGGAGGGGTCGAGCCAGTCACGGCCGACCCGCCCTCAGTCGCAGTCGCGGCAGATGGGCTGCCCGTTCTTCTCCCGGGCCAGCTGGCTGCGGTGGTGCACCAGGAAGCAGCTCATGCAGGTGAACTCGTCCTGCTGCTTGGGCAGCACACGGACGGCCAGCTCCTCGTTCGAGAGGTCGGCGCCCGGGAGTTCGAGCCCCTCAGCGGCCTCGAACTCGTCGACGTCGACTGCGGAGGCCGACTTGTCGTTCCGTCGAGCCTTCAGCTCTTCGAGGCTGTCCGAGTCGACGTCGTCGTCGGTCTTGCGTGGGGTGTCGTAGTCGGTGGCCATGGTCGCTCTCCCCCTCTGGGTGTCTTCGGTGTCTCCAGCGCACGTAACGCGTGAGAGGCCGGACTTGTGCCCGACCCGAGGCGGAGATTTTGCCTCACATCAAGGTCTGTTACTCAATCGACACCCAACCGGACTCCTCACGAGTGATCGGCGTGGATGGCGAAGGGGACCGTACACGGTCCGGATGCCGCACCTCAAAGGCGTCTCACCGTGTACTTCCCGTGATCAGGACCCCTGAAAACCAGGAGTTTCCCGGCTTTCCGGGGCGCGCCATGATCACGGAGAGTGGACGGCCGGAAAACCGCCGCTGTGATCGATCACACATGTGTTCGCCGGGTGGTGGCTGCGAAATTCCGCGCACAGCGAACATCCCGTGTCCGGGGCCCATGCTCTCAGACAGGCAGAGTGACGCGCATCACGAGACCACCTCCCTCCCGGGGCTGGGCGAAGATGTGGCCGCCGTGCGCCCGGGCCACCGACCGTGCGATGGACAGACCCAGCCCGACGCCCTTGTCGCTGCCGGTGCGCTCGGTGCGCAGCCGCCGGAACGGCTCGAAGAGGTTGTCGATCTCGTACGCCGGCACCACCGGGCCCGTGTTGGACACCACCAGCACCGCCTGGCCGTGCTGGACGTCGGTGGAGACCTCCACCCAGCCCTCCTCCGGCACGTTGTACCGCACGGCGTTCTGCACCAGGTTCAGGGCGATCCGCTCCAGCAGGACGCCGTTGCCCTGGACGACGGCCGGCTCCCGCGTGCCGCGGATCTCCACGCCCTTGGCGTCCGCCTCGGCGTGCACCTGGTCGATGGCCTGCGAGGCGACCTCGGCGAGGTCCACGGGCTTGCGCTCGACGATCTGGTTGTCGCTGCGGGCGAGCAGCAGCAGGCCCTCCACGAGCTGCTCGCTGCGCTCGTTGGTGGCCAGCAGCGTCTTGCCGAGCTGCTGCAGCTCCATCGGGGCGTTCGGGTCCGACAGGTGCACCTCCAGGAGCGTGCGGTTGATCGCCAGCGGGGTGCGCAGCTCGTGGGAGGCGTTGCCGACGAAGCGCTGCTGGGCGGTGAAGGCCCGCTGGAGCCGCTCCAGCATGTCGTCGAAGGTGTCGGCCAGCTCCTTCAGCTCGTCGTCCGGGCCGTCCAGCTCGATGCGGCGGGACAGGTCCGAGCCGGCCACCGCGCGGGCGGTGCGGGTGATCCGGCCGAGCGGCGACAGCACGCGGCCCGCCATCGCGTAGCCGAACGCGAAGGCGATCACGGCGAGGCCGAGAAGCGCCAGCAGGGAGCGGCTGAGGAGGTTGTCCAGGGCGTCCCGGCGCTGCTCGTTGACGCACTCGTTCATGGCGCTGTTGAACGCGCTCGGCGAGGCCTGGTCCGGCAGGTAGCAGATCTCGCTGGTGACCTTGCCCTCGACGACCCTGAAGGGCAGGTCGCTGCCGACGTTGAGCGCCTGGGCGGCCAGCAGGTAGATGATCGACAGCAGCACGATGCCGGCGATCAGGAACATGCCGCCGTACAGCAGGGTGAGCCGTATGCGGATGGTCGGGCGCAGCCACGGGAAGGGCGGCACCGGCTTGCGCGGGTCCCAGGTGGGCTTGGGCGGGGCGGCGGGGGGTGCGGGGGCGGCGGCCATCGGGCGTCAGATCCGGTAGCCGGAGCCGGGGACGGTGACGATGACGGGCGGCTCGCCCAGCTTGCGGCGCAGGGTCATCACGGTCACCCGCACGACGTTCGTGAACGGGTCGGTGTTCTCGTCCCAGGCCTTCTCCAGGAGCTGCTCGGCGGAGACGACGGCGCCCTCGCTGCGCATCAGCACCTCCAGGACGGCGAACTCCTTGGGCGCGAGCTGGATCTCCTTGCCGTCGCGGAAGACCTCGCGGCGGTTGGGGTCGAGCTTGATCCCGGCGCGCTCCAGGACCGGCGGCAGGGGCAGGCTGGTGCGCCGGCCGAGGGCACGCACGCGTGCGATGAGCTCGCTGAACGCGAAGGGCTTGGGCAGGTAGTCGTCGGCGCCGATCTCCAGGCCCTCGACGCGGTCGCTGACGTCGCCGGACGCGGTGAGCATCAGCACGCGCGTGGGCGTGCCCAGCTCCACGATCCGGCGGCAGACGTCGTCGCCGTGCACGAGCGGGAGGTCGCGGTCGAGGACGACCACGTCGTAGTCGTTGACGCCGATGCGCTCCAGAGCGGCCGCACCGTCGTACACGACGTCGACGGCCATGGCCTCCCGGCGCAGTCCGGTGGCCACCGCATCGGCGAGCAGCTGCTCGTCCTCGACGACGAGTACGCGCACGTCGCTGGTCCTTCCTGGTGTCCGCCCGCGCGGGGATCTGGGGCGCGCGCGGGCCGGGGGCTTCTCGGGTGTGGTGCCTCCATCCTGCCCTTTTCGGCCATAAGTCGGCTGTAAGGCGGGTGGGCGGGTGGCCGGGGGCGAACGGGCGGAGCGCGGCCATGCGGGATTTTCTCGTGCTGTCGAGGTTTCCGCGGCAGGGCCGGAGGGGAGGACGGCTTTACACCCCGCGATCACGCTCTGTTGGTACCGCTACGACCGTGCGGTATGCAGGATCCGCTGTCCGCAGGGCGGGCGTGGGTGTCCGGCACCGTCGCCGCCCGGCCGAGCGGCGCCGGGCATCCGCTCCGGACGTGATCGACCCTCCGTACAGGCACACCCCGGTGCCACCGACCACGACCCAGGACGAGGGGGCGCAGCATGGACGCTTTCACCACAGGACTTCTGCAGCGCATAAGGGCGACCGAGTCGGATCTCTCGCGGGCTCGTGACGAGGGCGACGACTTCCTCGTCGAGGTGGAACAGGGCGAGCTGGACGACCTGCGCCGCCTCGCCGCCGAGCACGGCGTGGAGGTCGGCTCCACCGTCTGACCCGGCAGACCTTCACAGGGCGGGGCCCCGGCGCATTCGTCGCCGGGGCCCCGCCTCGCGTCGCTGTCAGTCGTGCCAGGCGCCGTAGTCCTCCAGGAGCCGCTGGAGGGGTTCGAAGACGCCCGGGGTGCCGGCGACGGTCAGGTCGCCGGAGGGGCGCCGGCCGGGACGGCCGCCGGTGAGCGCGCCCGCCTCCCGGGCGATCAGGTCGCCCGCCGCCCAGTCCCAGGCGTTCAGTCCGCGCTCGTAGTAGCCGTCGAGGCGGCCCGCGGCCAGGTCGCACAGGTCGACCGCGGCCGAGCCGCCGCGCCGGATGTCACGCAGCCGCGGGATCAGCTTCGCGGCCACCTCGGCCTGGTGGGCGCGGACGTGGGCGACGTAGTTGAAGCCGGTGGAGACCAGGGCCTGGTCCAGCGGCGGGGCGGGGCGGCAGGCGAGCCTGCGCTCCCCCGCCCAGGCGCCGGACGCCCAGGCGCCCCGGCCGCGCACGGCGTGGAAGGTCTCGCCGCGCATCGGGGCCACGACGACGCCGACGACCGTCTCGCCGTCCTGCTCGGCGGCGACGGAGACCGCCCAGGTCGGCAGCCCGTACAGGTAGTTGACCGTGCCGTCCAGCGGGTCGACGACCCAGCGGACGCCGCTCGTGCCCTCCGTGGCGGCGCCCTCCTCGCCGAGGAAGCCGTCGTGCGGGCGGCGCTCGGCGACCAGGCCGGTGATCAGCTTCTCCGCCGCGATGTCCATCTCGGTGACCACGTCGATCGGGCTCGACTTGGTGGCCGCCACCGCGAGGTCGGCCGGCCGGCCGTCGCGCAGCAGCGCACCCGCGCGGCGGCCGGCCTCCAGGGCGATCTCCAGCAGTTCCGAGTGCAGGGGGTCGGTCACGGGGCTCCTCAGGCGTAGGGGCTGTCGGCGCCCGCCGCGGCGGGCCGGGGCGCGCGGGCCGGGCAGCAGCCGGCCGGGCACAGGTGGTGGCTGGGGCCGAGCGCGCCGAGGGCGCACGGCGTGACGTCCCGGCCGGTCTCGACGGCGGCCCGCTCCAGGACCAGCTCGCGGATCGCGGCGGCGAACCGGGGGTCGGCGCCGACGGTCGCCGAGCGGCGCACCGGCAGGCCCAGCTCCTCCGCCTTGGCCCTGGCCTCCGTGTCGAGGTCGTAGAGGACCTCCATGTGGTCGGAGACGAAGCCGATGGGGGCCATGACGACGGCCGGGGCGCCTGCCGCGTGCCGCTCCTCCAGGTGGTCGCAGATGTCCGGCTCGAGCCAGGGGATGTGCGGGGCGCCGGAGCGGGACTGGTAGACGAGCTGCCAGGGGTGGTCGACGCCGGTGCGCTCGCGGACGGCGTCGGCGATCAGCCGCGCCACGTCCAGGTGCTGCCTGACGTACGCCCCGCCGTCGCCGTGCTCCTCGGCCGGGCCGGAGGTGTCCGCCGCCGCGGTCGGGATGGAGTGGGTCGTGAAGGCGAGGTGCGCGCCGTCGCGGACGTCCTCGGGCAGGTCGGCCAGGGAGCGCAGCACGCCCTCGGTCATGGGCTCGACGAACCCCGGGTGGTTGAAGTAGTGCCGCAGCTTGTCGACCTTCGGCAGTTCCAGGCCCTCGTCCCGCAGGGTGGCGAGGGCGTCGGCGAGGTTCTCGCGGTACTGCCGGCAGCCCGAGTAGGAGGCGTAGGCGCTGGTGGCGAGGACCAGTATGCGGCGGCGGCCGTCGTGGACCATGTCGCGCAGGGTGTCCGTCAGGTAGGGCGCCCAGTTGCGGTTGCCCCAGTAGACGGGCAGGTCAAGGCCGTGGTCCGCGAAGTCCGTGCGCAGGGCGTCCAGCAGGGCGCGGTTCTGGTCGTTGATCGGGCTGACCCCGCCGAACAGGAAGTAGTGCTGCCCGACCTCCTTCAGGCGTTCCTTCGGGATGCCGCGCCCGCGGGTCACGTTCTCCAGGAACGGGACCACGTCGTCGGGCCCCTCGGGGCCGCCGAAGGAGAGCAGCAGCAGGGCGTCGTAGGGGGTGGGATCGAGCGCGTCTGGCATGTCTCGATCCTGCCACCCGGCGCCGACAGCCGGAAAACGGCGGGGGAACGGGTGCGCGCCGGGCCGTCCACCAGGCAGTCCGTGGTGCATTTAGGGTAACCTAACCAGTAAGCTGTAACGACTGCGCTCGCGCCTTACTGCGGCCCCTTCGGAGACACCGTTGCCCAGCCCTTACCGCGCCCTGTTCGCCGCCCCCGGCTCCAAGGGTTTCTCCGCCGCCGGATTCCTCGGCCGGATGCCGCTGTCCATGATGGGCATCGGCGTGGTCACGATGGTCTCCCAGCTCACCGGCCGGTACGGCCTCGCCGGCGCGCTGTCGGCCACCATCGCGCTGTCGGCGGCGGTGGCGGGCCCGCAGGTGTCGCGGCTGGTGGACCGGCACGGGCAGCGGCGGGTGCTGCGCCCGGCGACCCTGATCTCGCTCGCCGCCGCCGCGGCGCTGCTGCTGGCCGCGCACCACCGCTGGCCGGACTGGGTGCTGTACGTGTGCTGCGTGGGTGTGGGCTGCGTGCCGAGCGTCGGCGCGATGATCCGGGCGCGCTGGGCCGCGCTGTACCGCGGCACCCCGCAGCTGCACACCGCGTACTCCTTCGAGTCCGTGGTGGACGAGGTGTGCTTCATCTTCGGCCCGATCATCTCCATCGGCCTGTCCACGGCGTGGTTCCCGGAGGCGGGGCCGCTGCTCGCCGCCTGCTTCCTGGCGGTCGGCGTGTTCTGGCTGACCGCGCAGCGCGCCACCGAGCCGGAACCGCATCCGCGGGAGAGCAAGGAGGGCGGCACGGCGATGCGCTCCGCGGGACTGCGGGTGCTGGTCGGGACGTTCGTGGCGACGGGTGCGATCTTCGGGGCGGTCGACGTGGTCACGGTCGCCTTCGCCGAGGAGCAGGGGCACAAGGGCGCGGCGAGTGTCGTCCTGGCGCTGTACGCGGCGGGTTCCTGTGTGGCGGGCGCGGTGTTCGGGCTGATGCGCTTCGCGGGGGCGCCCGAGCGCCGCTGGCTGCTGGGCGTGTGTGCGATGGCCGTGAGTATGATCCCCCTCCTACTGGTCGGGAACCTGCCGTTCCTGGCCGTGGCGCTGTTCGCTGCGGGTCTGTCCATCGCTCCCACGATGATCACGACGATGTCCCTCATCGAAGAGCACGTACCACGCGCGCAGCTCACCGAGGGCATGACCTGGGTGAGCACCGGGCTCGCGGTCGGCGTCGCGCTCGGCTCCGCCGTGGCCGGCTGGGTGATCGACGCGGCCGGGGCGCGCGCCGGGTACGGGGTTCCGGTGGCGGCCGGGGCCGTCGCGGTCGTGGTCGGGTTCCTGGGGTACCGCCGGCTCAAGCGGCCGGCTCCGGGTCGGGGAGGCTCCGTTGGGCAGCACAGCGAGCGGGAAGAACGGCACCTGGCGTAACTGGGGCGGCAACGTCTCGGCGCGTCCCGCGCGGGAGGCCGCCCCGGCCTCGGTCGACGAACTGGCCGACGCCGTGCGGCGGGCCGCCGAGGACGGCCTGCGCGTCAAGGCCGTCGGGACCGGGCACTCCTTCACCTCCATCGCCGCCACCGACGGCCTGTTGATACGCCCTCATCTGTTGACGGGCATACGCCACATCGACCGGCAGAACATGACCGTCACGGTGGAGGCCGGCACCCCGCTCAGGCGGCTCAATGTGGCGCTGGCGCGCGAAGGCCTGTCGCTGGCCAACATGGGCGACATCATGGAGCAGACGGTCTCCGGCGCCGTCAGCACCGGCACGCACGGCACCGGCCGCGACTCCGCGTCGATCGCCGCCCAGATCACGGCACTCGAACTGGTCACGGCCGACGGCTCGGTGCTGACCTGCTCCCCCGGGGAGAACCCGGAGGTGTTCGCCGCCGCCCGCATCGGGCTCGGCGCGCTGGGCGTCGTCAGCGCGATCACGTTCGCCGTGGAGCCGCTCTTCCTGCTCACCGCCCGCGAGGAGCCGATGCCGTGGAGGAAGGTCCTGGCCGACTTCGACGAACTGTGGACCGAGAACGAGCACTTCGAGTTCTACTGGTTCCCGCACACCGAGCGCTGCCACACCAAGCGCAACAACCGCAGCGCGGGCCCCGAGCAGCCCGTCGGCCGCGTCGGCGCCTGGATCGAGGAGGAGTTCCTCTCCAACGGCGTCTGGCAGGCGGCCAATCTCGTGGGCCGCGCGATTCCGGCCACCGTTCCCGCCATCGCCAAGGCCGCCGGCCGCGCGTGGTCGGCACGCACGTACACCGACATCCCCTACAAGGTCTTCACGTCCACGCGCCGGGTGCGCTTCGTGGAGATGGAGTACGCCGTCCCGCGCGCGGCGGTGACCCAGGTCCTGCGCGAGCTGAAGACCATGATCGACCGCTCGGACCTGCGCGTCAGCTTCCCCGTCGAGGTGCGCACCGCCCCCGCCGACGACATCACGCTGTCCACGGCCTCGGGCAGGGACAGCGCCTACGTCGCCGTCCACATGTACCGGGGAACGCCCCACCGCGCGTACTTCACGGCCGCGGAGCGCATCTTCACCGCGCACGAAGGGCGTCCGCACTGGGGCAAGCTGCACACCCGGGACGCCGAGCACTTCGCGCGGCTCTACCCGCGCTTCGGCGAGTTCACCACGCTGCGCGACCGCCTCGACCCGGAACGGCGGTTCCAGAACGACTACTTGCGCAGGGTTCTCGGAGCGTGACCGGCCGCGGTGTCCCCGCCTCGAAACCATTCGCTCCGTTTCGGGTGAGTGCGTGAAGTACACCACGTTCAAGATCCAGAAATCCGGGCAACGGGCGGCCAAGTCGCACCCCTTGCCAGAAGTTGGGCGGCGTGCCAATCCACGCACGTGGCCCGAATGGAGTACTGTGGCGAGCCCTGGGTCCGGTCTCCCGTAGGGTGCACGGGGCCTCATGGACCGCCGGGAGGGGGCTAGTTGCACAGGGTGACGCAGTTGGTCACTTAGCGTTGCGAACAGGTAACCGTGCCATAACGGCGATCCAGGGCCCGCGCCCGACACGCCGGGCAACTCGGCAAGGTTGTGGCAGGCTGCACCCGGGCAGGCCACACTCGACTAGCGGAAGCAGCGACGCACGTGACGTCGGCAGGCACCACCCGGGAGGTCCCCATGCCCGAACTGCGTGTCGTGGCCGTCTCGAATGACGGCACACGGCTGGTGCTGAAGGCTGCGGACAGCACGGAGTACACGCTTCCGATTGACGAACGGCTCCGCGCCGCCGTGCGCGGCGACCGTCCCCGTCTCGGCCAGATCGAGATCGAGGTGGAGAGCCACCTCCGCCCCCGCGACATCCAGGCGCGCATACGAGCCGGCGCGACCGCGGAAGAAGTCGCGCAGATGGCCGGCATCCCCGTGGACCGCGTGCGCCGCTTCGAAGGACCCGTCCTCGCCGAGCGCGCCTTCATGGCCGAGCGCGCCCGCAAGACCCCGGTGCGCCGCCCCGGCGAGAACTCCGGTCCGCCGCTGGGCGAGGCCGTCCAGGAGCGGCTGCTGCTGCGCGGCGCCGAGAAGGACACCGTCCAGTGGGACTCCTGGCGCCGTGACGACGGCACCTGGGAAGTCATGCTGGTCTACCGCGTCGCGGGCGAACCGCACTCGGCGAGTTGGACGTACGACCCGCCGCGGCGGCTCGTCCAGGCCGTCGACGAGGAGGCCCGCTCGCTGATCGGCGAGTCCGACGACCTCGCCGCCTCGGAGCCCAGCTTTCCCTTCGTGCCGCGCATCGCCCGGCTGCCGCGCGACCGTCCGCTGGACCGTTCCCTGGACCGGGAGCGCCCGGGCCTGCCGTCGCAGCCGTCCGAGCCGGCCGAGGAGATCACCGCCACGGCCGAACGGGACTCGCTGACCAGCCTGCTGGAGGCCGTGCCGAGCTTCCGGGGCGACCTGGTGGTCCCGGAGCCCGCCGATCCGGACGCGGAGGAGCAGCCGGAGCCCGAGGCGGAGGAGCCGCCCGCGCCCGCCGCGTCGGCCGGTTCGGCCTACGCCGATGTGCTCATGCCGCGTTCCGTCGGCAGCCACCGCGACCGGCTGATCGGGTCCACCGACCGTCAGGCCGAGGCGGACGGGGTCCGTCCGGGCCGCCGCGCCGCCGTGCCGAGCTGGGACGAGATCGTGTTCGGGACGCGGCGCAAGAAGCAGGAGTAGTCCGCAGGGCGGACCGGAATCGCGGCTGAGGGGCCCGCGCCGGGTGGCGCGGGCCCCTCAGCCGTGTCGGCCGGACCCTGGTCGCGGTCGCGGATCAGGGACGTGTGGCCGGTCCACACGGGCGGCTCCCCGCAGTGCCGCCGGAAGCCGGGGTACGGCTACTGCGGGTCGGGGCCCACCGCGACCGGGCGCCGCGGGTCCGAGGACCACTCCGACCACGAGCCGACGTACAGCGCGGCCGGGATGCCCGCCACGGCCAGGGCCAGCACCTCGTGGGCGCCGGAGACACCCGAGCCGCAGTACACGCCGACGTCCGCCCCCTCGGACACGCCGAGCGTCGTGAAACGCGCCCGCAACTCCTCCGCCGGCCGGAACCGCCCGTCCTCCGTCACGTTGTCGGTCGTCGGCGCGGACACCGCGCCCGGGATGTGGCCGCCGACCGGGTCGATCGGCTCCACCTCGCCCCGGTACCGCTCCCCCGCGCGCGCGTCGAACAGCACCCCGGACCGCGCCAGCGCCGCGGCGCCGTCGGCGTCGAGCAGCCCCGCCGCACCCGGCACCGGCGCGAAATCGCCCTCGGCGGGCGTCGGCACCGCGGTCTCCACAGGACCCCGCCAGGCCGGCAACCCGCCGTCGAGGACTCGCACGTTCGGGTGACCCGCCCAGCGCAGCAGCCACCACGCGCGTGCCGCCGCCCAGCCCTGCCCCCCGTCGTACGCGACGACCGGCCGCCGGGCCGACACGCCCGCCCGGCGCATCGCGGCACCGAACACCGCGAGATCGGGCAGCGGATGCCGGCCGCCCGCGCCGGGCGCACCCGCCAACTCCCGGTCCAGGTCCACGAAGACGGCGCCGGGCAGGTGACCGGCCGCGTACTCGGCGCGCCCGTCGAAGGCCGGTTCACCGTTCGCCCTGGCGACGCTCAACTGCCAGCGGACGTCCAGCAGGACGGGCGGGTTATCGCCCGCGAGTTCGCTCGCGAGTTCGGATGCGGAGATGATGGCGTTCATGGTCACCATCCTTGCGCACAGGGTGGCCGATTCACCCATGTCCGGCTAATCTGCTCGGCCGGACGGTCTCGGTCACGTTACGTACGGGATCGAGCACAAGCTGTACAGCCGATCAACACCCGTCGGCGCGCCCGGAAACGGACGGGCGGCCGCAACCCGGGCTTCCCGGACACAGGGCGCGTCGCAGCGCGCGGCGCAGCGGGTGGTACGACCACCGGCCCCGGAGCGGCGAGCGGACGCGAGCACGGCCACCACGAGGGGCCGAGAAGAGAGTGACGATGACCGACGCACGGGGCTCGGCCGGCCCGCACGGCGCGGAACAGGCCCGGTACGTGCCCGGCACGCCCTGCTGGGTGAGTCTGATGGTGCACGCGGTGACCGCGACCCAGGACTTCTACGGGGCGCTGTTCGGCTGGGAGTTCCGGCCCGGCCCGCAACAACTCGGCCCCTATGTCAGGGCCCTGCTCGGCGGGCAGGAGGTGGCGGGCATCGGGCAGCTGCCCCCGGACCACCATCTGCCCGTCGCCTGGACGCCGTACCTCGCCTCGGACGACGTGGACGCGACCGCCGAGGCGGTGCGGATGTGCGGCGGCACGGTCGGGGTGGGCCCGCTGGACGTCGCCGACGCCGGGCGCCTGGCGATCGGCTCCGACCCGTCGGGCGCGGTCTTCGGCATCTGGCAGGCCGCGGCGCACCTCGGCACGACCGTCGCCGGCGTACCGGGCATGCCCACCTGGAACGAACTGCTGACCTACGAGTCGGCGCGCACCGCCAAGTTCTACGAGTCGGTGTTCGGCTACGCGCGCGAGGCGGAGGTCTCCGCCGACGTCGACCACGTGACGCTGTGCCTCGACGGCCGTCCGGTCGCCGGCATCCAGGGCATGGGCACCGGCCTGCCCCGGGACCGCGGCCCGCACTGGAACACGTACTTCGAGGTCGCCGATCTCGGCGAGGCCCTGGAGCGGGTGGAAGAGCTGGGCGGTCGCGTCCTCGTGCCGGCCGGGGACAGCAGGCAGGGGCGGGTGGCCACGGTGGCGGACCCGGAAGGGGCGCGGTTCTCGCTGCTGTGCGGCTCGCGCTGACTCCCGTGGCCGCGGCGGTCGTTCGGGCCGGTCAGGCCGACGGCACCGGCAGCACGTCCGGGGACAGCGCCGCCGCCCGTGCCGTCGCCGCCGTCATGCGCCGCCGGTGGTGGCGGCGGCACAGCACCTCGTAGCCGATCTCGTCCGCGGACTGGTTGACGTCGCCGACGACCACCTGGGCGCCCTCGACCACCATGACACCGCCGATGGTGCGGGCGTTGTGCGTGGCGCGGGCGCCGCACCAGCACAGCGCCTCCACCTGGAGCACCTCGACGCGGTCGGCGAGCTCCACCAGCCGCTGCGAGCCGGGGAACAGCTTGCTGCGGAAGTCCGTCGTGATCCCGAAGGCGTAGACGTCGATCTCCAGGTCGTCCACCACGCGCGCGAGCTGGTCGATCTGCTCCGGTGCGAGGAACTGCGCCTCGTCGGCGATGACGTAGTCCGCGCGCCCGCCCTGCGAGAGGTGCTCCACGAGGTAGGCGTACAGGTCCGTGCCGTCCTCGACCTCCACCGCGTCGGTGACCAGGCCGAGGCGGGAGGAGAGCTTGCCCTCGCCGGCCCGGTCGTCCCGCGTGAAGATCAGGCCGGCCAGGCCGCGCGCCGAGCGGTTGTGCTCGATCTGCAGAGCCAGCGTCGACTTCCCGCAGTCCATCGTTCCGGAGAAGAACACCAGCTCGGGCATGGGGGGTTGAGCACCTTTCGGCAAAGCGGGGGACGGCAGTTCCTGGTCAGGAGCGTACTTCGAGCAGCGGAACCAGCTGCTCGGCGGGGGTCAGGGAGCCGTGGTTGCCGACCATCGAGGACTCCTTCGGCTCCCGCTCGGAGGCGATGAGCAGCACGTCGTCCCGGGCGGCGGCCACGACGTCGCCGATGCGGTCGCGGACCCGCTCGTCGATGTGCGGGCCGAACCAGCCCGCCGCGATCGCCTCGTCCCGCGACGCCACCCAGAACTGCTCGCCGAGCACCTCGCGCCAGCAGGTCAGCACGTCGTCCTGGGCGCCCGGTACCGCGTAGACGTGCCGGGCGCGGCCCTCGCCGCCGAGCAGGGCGACGCCGGCGCGCAGCTCCCAGTCGTGGTCGAAGTCGATGCGGTGGTCCTCGTCGAACGGCACGTCGAGCATGCCGTGGTCGGCGGTGACGTAGAGCGCGGTGCGCGGCGGGAGCTGCTCGGCGAGGCGCTGGACCAGGCGGTCGACGTACATGAGCTGGCCGCGCCAGGTGTCGGAGTCGACGCCGAAGCGGTGCCCGGCGCCGTCGACCTCGGCGTAGTACGTGTAGACCAGGGCGCGGTCGGCGGCGGCCAGCTGCTCGGCCGCGAGATCCATGCGGTCCTCGCCGGAGAGCCGCCCGTGGAACGTTCCTCCGCTGAGGGCGACCTTGGTCAGCGGGGTGTTCTCGAAGGTGGGCGAGGTCACCTGGGCGGCGTGCACACCCGCCTCGTGGGCCAGCTGGAAGACCGTCGGGTACGGCTGCCAGGTGGACGGCGGGGTCCACGGCTGCCAGCGCAGCTGGTTCATCAGCTCGCCGGTGTCCGGGTTGCGCACCGTGTACCCGGGCAGGCCGTGGGCGCCGGGCGGCAGGCCGGTGCCGACCGAGGCGAGGGAGGTGGCGGTGGTCGCCGGGTAGCCGGCGGTGATCGGGCGTCCGGTGCCGCCGCGCGAGGTGGCGAGCAGGGACGTCATGAACGGGGCCTCGTCCGGGTGCGCCGCGAGCTGCTCCCAGCCGAGTCCGTCGATCAGGAAGACGCAGTTGCGGTCGGCGGGGGTCAGCTCGGGGATCACGGCGGTCGTGCCGGGGACGCCCATGCCGGCGGCGAGCGTGGGCAGCAGGTCGGCGAGCGAGCCGGTGCCGTACGCGGGCAGGGGCGCGGTGTCCGGGGCGAGTGGTTCCGGGTGGTCATCCCAGGCGGCGGGCTGCGCCATCAGCGCGTCGGATCCGCGGTCGCCTCGGAGAGGGCCTGCGCGAAGACCAGCGCCTGACGCACCGTCTCCGGGCCGTCCCCGGCCTCGCTGACGCGCAGGCTCAGGTCGTCCGCCGTCGAGTTGCCCGTGTAGCCGTGGTCCGCCTCGCAGTTGGGGTCGCCGCAGGCGGCGGGCTCCAGGTCGATGCGGGAGACGGCACCCCAGCCGATGGTCAGCACGATCTCGCGGGGCAGGGTGCCCGGCGTGTACGACTCGGGGTTGGCGACGACGCGGCTGACCACGATCGACGAGATCCGGCTGAGCTTCACCGACTCGGTCGACGTCGTGGCGTACGGCGTCGGGGAGGTGCTGTCGGCGGCCTGCTCGTCGGTGTGGCTGACGATGAAGCGGTTGCCGGTGAGGACCAGCACCGTCACGTGCCGCCGCACCTCGTTCTGGTCGAACGTCGTCTCCTGGTGGACCAGGTACGACCGGACGGGCTCGCCGCCCACGGCAGCCTCCACCGCCTCGGCCACGAGGGCCGGGTAGTAGCCGCTGCGCTCGATCGCCGCACGCAGCCCCTGGGTCGTCGTACTGGTCTTGGCCATGCGCCCATCCTACGGGGGACCACTGACTGTGAGGCACCGCTCGGGCCGGTCCGGCTGGGTCCCGGCAGTCGGTCCGGCAAGGGTTCGGGCGGTGGTCGCGCTCAGTATGCAGGGAGCGTACGGGGCCCCAGGTCGCCGCGGGCGGGGGGCGGGGCCAGGCGGATCGAGGCCGCCAGGACGCTCAGGCCCTGCTGAGCGACGACCACCGGCTCCAGAGCGACCTCCACGACCTCCGGATGGTCGTCCACCAGGCGAGACACTCTCAGTAGCAGTTCCTGCAGCGCGGGGGTGTCGACCGGGGCGGAGCCGCGCCAGCCGAACAGCAGGGGCGCCGTCCGGATGGACCGCACCAGAGACGCCGCCTCGCGGTCGGTGACCGGGATGAGCCGGTGTGCGGTGTCCCCGAGCAGCTGGAACGCGGCCCCGGCGAGCCCGAAGGAGAGCACGGCGCCGGCCGCCGGGTCGATCACGGCTTGGACGACCGTGTCCACGCCGCGTGGTGCCATCCGCTGCACCACCGGGCGCAGCTCCTCCGGCGTGCCGAACAGCCCGGTCAACTCGGCGTACGCCCGGCGCAGTTGCTCCTCGTCGGTGAGGTCCAGGCGTACGCCGCCGAGGTCGGCGCGGTGCCGCAGGTGCGGGGCGGTGGCCTTGAGGGCGACCGGGTAGCCGAGGGTGCGGGCGGCCGCTGCGGCCTCGTCGGGCGTGGGGGCGGGCAGGGCGCGGTGGACGTGGATGCCGTACCTGCCGAGCAGCTCGCAGGTCTCGGCCGGGCCGGGAGTGAAACCCTGCCCGCGCGCGAGGAGGCCGTCGATCTGCTGGGCGACGCCCTTCTCGTCGATGTCCTCGAACTCGGGCACCTTGCCGGGGTCGGCGGCCTCCCGCCGCCACTGCGCGTACCGGACGGCCTCGGCCAGGGCCCGCACCGCGCGCTCGGCGGCGGGGTAGGCGGGGATGAGGCGGGAGTCGGTGGGGGTGGGGGTGTCGGGAGTCTTGGTGGTGGGCCCGGGTGTGGTGGGGGGCGGGGATGCCGGGGGCGTCGCGGGTGCGGCGGGTGTCCGGCCCGGTGCGGTCGGGCGCTCGGGCTGAGGGGCCGGCCGGACGCTGGGCGGGGTGCTGGACGCGGCCTGCGGTGCCGTGCTGGACGCGGCTTGCGGTGCCGTGCTCGCCGCTGCCGAGAGGGCGTTCGCCAGGCCGCCCAGCTCCACGTGCACGACGAGCACCGGCTTGGACGGCACCGTCGCGGCGGCCGACCGCAGGGCCTCGGCCAGCGCCGCGTCCCCCGCGGAGTCCTCGCCGACCGTGGGGATCGCGGTCACGACGACCGCGTCGGACGTGCCGTCGGCGAGCGCGCGGGACAGTGCCGCGCGGAAGTCCTCCGGGCCGGCGCCGGTCGTCAGGTCCAGGGGCGGCTGCGGACGCAGGCCCTCGGCGAGGCACGCGTCGTAGGTGAGCAGGCCGAGCGATTCGGAGTTGCCGAGGATCGCCACGCGCGGTCCGGCCGGCAGGGGCTGCCGGGCGAGCAGCAGGCCCGCGTCGACCAGCTCGGTGATCGTGTCGACACGGATCACGCCGGCCTGGCGCAGCAGCGCCGACACCGTGGCGTGCGGGAGCCTGGTCGCCCGTACGGCGTGTCCTGGCGGGGCCGCGCCACCGTGCCGCGCGCCCTGGACCACGACGAGCGGCTTGGCCGCGGCCGTGCGCCGGGCGAGGCGGGTGAACTTGCGGGGGTTGCCGATGGACTCCAGGTACATCAGGGCGACGTCGGTGTCCGGGTCGTCGTACCAGTACTGCAGGACGTCGTTGCCGGAGACGTCGGCGCGGTTGCCGGAGGAGACGAACGTCGAGACGCCGGTGACGCCGGTGACGCCGCCGCCGCGCCGGTGCAGCCGGGACAGCAGGGCGATGCCGATGGCGCCGGACTGGGCGAACAGGCCGATCCGGCCGGGCCGCGGCATCTCGGGCGCGAGGGAGGCGTTGAGCCGCACGCGCGCGGAGGTGTTGACGATCCCGAAGGCGTTCGGCCCGATGAGCCGCATGCCGTGCGTGCGTGCCTGCCGCACGAGTTCGCGCTGGCGCTCGCGGCCCGCGGGCCCCCTCTCGGCGTACCCCGCGGAGACCACGACGAGTCCGCGCACGCCGTGCTCGCCGCAGTCGGTGACGACCTGCGGCACGTGCTCGGAGGGCACGGCGACGACGGCGAGGTCGACCGGTTCCCCGATGTCCCCCACCGAGCGGTGGGCGGGCACCCCGTCGATGTCCTTCTGCCCTTCCGGCAGCGCCCGGTTCACGGCGTACAGGCGGCCGGTGAAGCCGGCGTCCCGGATGTTGCCGAGGATGCTGCGGCCCACTCCGCCGGGGGTGCGGCCGACGCCGATGACGGCGACCGAGCCGGGGGTCAGCAGCCGTTGCACGGATCGCGCCTCGGCGCGGTGCTCGCGCGCGTACTGCACGGCGAGGGAGCGGTCGGTGGGTTCGAGGTCGAACTCCAGGCGGACGACGCCGTCCTCGAAACTGCGCTTCTGGGTGTAGCCCGCGTCCGTGAACACCTTGATCATTTTGGTGTTGGCGGGCAGCACCTCGGCGGCGAAGCGGCGGATGCCGCGCTCCCGGGCGACGGCCGCGATGTGCTCGAGCAGGGCGGAGGCGACGCCGCGGCCCTGGTGGGCGTCCTGCACGAGGAAGGCGACCTCGGCCTCGTCGGCGGGGGACGACGCGGGCGTGCCGTCGGCGCCGATCCGGTCGTAGCGTACGGTGGCGATGAACTCGCCGCCCACCGTGGCCGCGAGACCCACCCGGTCCACGAAGTCGTGGTGCGTGAAGCGGTGGACGTCCTTCGCGGACAGGCGCGGGTAGGGCGCGAAGAAGCGGTAGTACTTCGACTCGTCGGAGACCTGCTCGTAGAAGCTGACCAGGCGCTCGGCGTCATCGACGGTGATGGGGCGGACGCGGGCCGTGCCGCCGTCGCGCAGCACCACGTCGGCCTCCCAGTGGGCGGGGTACTCGTGCCGGTCCGACGAGGTCTGCATGGGCCCCAGAGTACGGCTCGGGTATGACAACGGCGCGGGGCAGTCTGTGGACGACAGCCACCTACGAGGACAATGACGGCATCCGGGCCGAGGCCGCGGTCCGGAGTCGTTCCCGGGCGGTGCAGGGCGCCGTCCGGGGCCTGCTTCACGGTATGGAAGACTGGTCTAGACATCTGGTCCAGACAACCCGAGACATCTGAAGGGCAGCAACACATGGCTGAGCGCCGCGTCAACGTCGGCTGGGCCGAGGGTCTCCACGCCCGCCCCGCCTCCATCTTCGTCCGGGCCGCCACGGCCGCAGGCATCCCGGTGACGATCGCCAAGGCCGGGGGCGACCCCGTGAACGCGGCGTCCATGCTGGCCGTCCTGGGGCTCGGCGCCCAGGGCGGCGAGGAGGTCGTCCTCGCCTCCGACGCCGAGGGCGCCGACGCCGCCCTGGACCGCCTGGCGAAGCTGGTCGCCGAGGGCCTCGAGGAGCTTCCCGAGACCGTCTGAGCGACCGAGCACCAGCGCGCGGAGCCGTGCCCGTTTTCCGGTGGGCGCGGCTCCGCCGTTTTACGGCAGGCTCTCCGGGAATTCCCGGAGGTGATCCGGGGGCACCCGGTAATGGGCATGCGGAAGCAGCGCGGTGACGCAATTGCACACCGCGCGAAAAGGGCACACCGAATTGCTCCGCGTCGAATATCTTTTCTTTGTATACGGCTCCCGTGTTAATGCCGCAGGCTCGCCGTGTTGACGGGATGTTGCGAGTTCCTCACACGGTCCGGGCCCCGGGAACCGAACCGCAGCCGGTGCGCGGCGCCCGAGCGCTCGGTGTGCAGCGCCGTGACGGCCCGCGCGCGCTCGCCGTCGCCGCGGGCCACGGCGTCGACGATCGCGCCGTGCTCCGCCCAGGTCTCCGCCGGGTCGGCGGGGGCCTCCACCGCGTACATCCACGCGATCTTGTGCCGCAGCTGGGTCAGCACCGAGCACAGCGCCGGGCTGCCGGAGGCCTGGGCGAGCGTCTCGTGGAACCAGCCGCCCAGGGAGCGCAGGTCGTCGCTGTTGCCACGCCGGGCGCGCTCCTGGCCGAGCCGGACCAGGCCGCGCAGCACCTTCAAATGGGCCTCGGTGCGGCGCTGGGCGGCCCGGGACGCGCCGAGCGGCTCCAGGAGCAGCCGCATCTCCAGCAGGTCGGCGGCCTCCTGCTCGGTCGGTTCCGCCACGCACGCGCCCGCGTGCCGCCGGGTCACCACGAACCCCTCGGCCTCCAGGGTGCGCAGCGCCTCCCGGACGGGGACGCGCGAGACGCCGTAGCGGCGGGCGAGCAGTTCCTCGGTGAGCCGGCTGCCGCGCTCGTAGACACCCGCGACGATGTCGTCCCGGATCGCCGTGCACACCGAGTGCGCCGGAATACGCATGACCGACCTCCGCCTTAATCCCCGTGAAACGCCGACGATGGACGCGTGTTCCGTGACTCTAGGGCAATGAGGCCGAATTTCCGACGGCGGGCAGAAATTCATGGACGGTTTTTGGACGTGCGCCTCCCGAAACGCCGAAAGCCCCGGCTGGTGAGCCGGGGCGGGGCGTCATCACCGGCGCGTGTCACCGGGCGGGCGCCGCGGGTGTGCGCGCCGGAGTCCCGGACGCGCCGGGCGCCTCGGATGCCGACGCCGTGCGGGCGGGCGTCTCACATGCCGAGGCCGCGCGGGCGGGCGCCTCAGATGGTGACGCCGTGGGAGCGGAGGTAGGCGACGGGGTCGATGTCGGAGCCGTACTCCTGGCTCGTCCGCGCCTCGAAGTGCAGGTGTGCCCCCGTGACGTTGCCGGTCGCGCCGGACAGGCCGATCTGCGTGCCCGGGGCCACCCGCTGGCCCACCGAGACGCCGATGGAGGACAGGTGGCCGTACTGGGTGTACGTGCCGTCGTTCATCCGGATGACGATCTGGTTGCCGTACGCGCCGCCCCAGCCGGCCTCGACGACGGTGCCCATGCCGACCGCGCGGACGGGCGTGCCGCCGGCGGCGTGGAAGTCGACGCCGGTGTGGCTGCCGGAGGACCAGACGGCGCCGCCGGACTTGTAGCCGGTGGAGACGTACGAACCGGCGATCGGGGAGACGTAGGTGCCCAGGCGCTTGCGCTCGGCCTCGCGGGCGGCGCGCTCCTTGGCCTCGCGGGCCCGTTCGGCGGCCTCCGCGGCGGCCTGCGCCGCCCTCTCGCGGGCGGCCTCGACGGCCTTGCGCTCCGCCTCGGCCACCTCGGCGGCGTGCTGCTGGGCGGCGACCTGGTCGGCGATCCGGTCGGCGACCGTGTCGCCGATGGCGACGACGGGGGTCAGACCGGTCTGTTCGGCGGCCGATTCGGCGGCGTGCGCCGGGGGCGTGAGGGTGCCGACGACGCCGGTGGCGGCGAGTGCCGCCACGCCCGCCGCGCGGGCGGTGGAACGCTGTATTCGGCCGGGACGACGGTGCTTCCCTGTGGCGCGCGTGAACGCCATGTAGCGGTTTGTCCTTTCCTTCCCTCTCGCCTACCGGGTTAGCTGACGGGTTCGGAGCAGGAAGGTCTCCTACGGACCCCCACGCTTCACGCGCGGGCGTCCGATTCACCCCAGGGACTGCTGACGGGTCCCCGGCTCCCCTGGCTCGCGCCGTACGGGGACTCGGCGATGACTGTCCGGTGCCGCGGGTGCGGCGCACTGCCTGACGGACAGCCCGGATGACGCTAAACGGGACATCTTTCAATCCCCAAACGGATCGCGGCTTTTGTAGCGCATGCCACAGCTCAGACAGGCAGCCTCCCTAGCAATCCAAGTCAATTCCGGCATAAGGGGGCCCTGGTGGCGCTTCCGCCACCAGGGCCCCCTGGTTCACGCGTGTTCCGGCGTGCCCTTCGCGTGCGGGCTACTCCGCGGCAACCACCGTGACGTCGCCGATGCCGAGGGCCTCGACGGGCGCCTTGATCTGCGCCGCGTCGCCGACGAGGACCGTCACCAGCCGGTCCACCGGGAAGGCGTTGACGACCGCCGCGGTGGCCTCCACGGTGCCGGTCGCGGCGAGCTGCCGGTACAGCGTGGCCTGGTAGTCGTCGGGCAGGTGCTGCTCGACCTGGTCGGCCAGCGTGCCGGCGACGGCCGCCGCCGTCTCGTACTTGAGCGGCGCGACACCCACCAGGTTCTGCACGGCGACGTCGCGTTCGGCGTCGGTGAGGCCCTCCGCGGCGAGCGTGCGCAGCACCGTCCACAGGTCCTGGAGCGCCGGGCCGGTGTTCGGGGTGTCGAAGGAGCCGCTGATGGCGAGCATCGCGGCGCCCGAGCCGTCCGGTGCGGACCGCAGGACCTGCGCGAACGACCGCACGCCGTAGGTGTAGCCCTTCTCCTCGCGCAGGACGCGGTCCAGGCGGGAGGTGAGGGTGCCGCCCAGGCAGTACGTGCCGAGCACCTGCGCGGGCCACACGCGGTCGTGGCGGTCCGGCCCGACGCGGCCGATGAGCAGCTGCGTCTGGACGGCGCCCGGCCGGTCCACGACGACCACGCGGCCGGTGTCGTCGGCGGTCACCGGCGGCACGGGACGGGCGGCGGCCGGGGAGCCGGTCCACGCGCCGAGCGTGTCGCCGAGCAGGGCGTCGAGGTCGGTGCCGGTGAGGTCGCCGACGATCACGGCCGTGGCGGTGGCGGGCCGCACGTGCCGCTCGTAGAAGGCGCGCACCGCCGCCGCGTCGACGGCGGCGACCGTCTCCTCGGTGCCCTGACGCGGACGCGACATGCGCGAGTCCGCCGGGAACAGCTCCTTCGACAGCTCCTTGGCGGCCCGCCGCGCGGGACTGGCCAGCTCGTGCGGGATCTCGTCGAGACGGTTGCGCACGAGCCGCTCGACCTCGCTGTCGGCGAACGCGGGCGCCCTGAGGGCGTCGGCGAGCAGCCCGAGCGCCTTGGCCAGGCGGGAGGCGGGCACCTCCAGGCTCAGGCGCACACCGGGGTGGTCGGCGTGCGAGTCGAGCGTGGCACCGCAGCGCTCCAGCTCGGCGGCGAACTCCTCGGCGGAGTGCTTGTCGGTGCCCTCGGAGAAGGCACGCGCCATGATCGTGGCGATGCCGTCCAGGCCCGCGGGCTCGGCCTCCAGGGGCGCGTCCAGCAGCACCTCCACGGCGACGACCTGCTGACCGGGGCGGTGGCAGCGCAGGACCGTCAGGCCGTTGCCGAGCGTGCCGCGCTCCGGTGCCGGGAACGCCCAGGGCTTGGGCTCGCCGGCCTGCGGGCGGGGGTGGAACTCCATCGTGGCGAGCTCGGTCACTTCGCCGCCTCCTCGGTCTCGTCGGTGGCCGCGGCCTCGGTGTTCTCGGCGTCCTCGGCGTCCTGCGCTTCGGCTGCGACGGGCTCGTAGACGAGCACCGCGCGGTTGTCGGGGCGCAGGCGGGCCTTGGCGACCTCCTGGACCTCCTCGGCGGTCACGTCCAGGACGCGCTGCACGGCCGTGAGGGCGAGCTGCGGGTCGCCGAACAGGACCGCGAACCGGCACAGTTCGTCGGCGCGGCCCGCGACCGTGCCGAGGCGGTCCAGCCACTCGCGCTCCAACTGGGCCTGGGCGCGTTCCATTTCCTCGGCCGTGGGGCCCTCCTCGGCGAACCGGGCGAGCTCCTCGTCGATCGCGGCCTCGATGACCGGCACCTCGACGTCGCCGGACGTCTTCACGTCCAGCCACCCGAGGGACGGCGCGCCGGCGAGCCGCAGCAGGCCGAAGCCGGCCGCCACGGCCGTACGGTCCCGTCGCACCAGCCGGTTGTACAGGCGCGAGGACTCCCCGCCGCCGAGGACGGTCAGCGCCAGGTCGGCCGCGTCGCACGCGCGTGTGCCGTCCTGCGGCAGGCGGTAGGCGGCCATCAGGGCACGCGCGGGGACCTCCTCCTCGACGACCTCGCGCAGCTCCTCGCCGATCACGTCGGGCAGGGTGCCGTCCCGGGGGGCGGGCTTGCCGTCGTGCCCGGGAATGGAGCCGAAGTACTTCTCGATCCAGGCGAGCGTCTGCTCGGGGTCGATGTCGCCGACCACCGAGAGCACGGCGTTGTTGGGCGCGTAGTAGGTCCGGAAGAACGCGCGCGCGTCCTCCAGCGTCGCCGCGTCCAGGTCGGCCATGGAACCGATCGGGGTGTGGTGGTAGGGGTGGCCCTCCGGGTAGGCGAGGGCGGTGAGCTTCTCGAAGGCCGTGCCGTAAGGCACGTTGTCGTAGCGCTGGCGGCGTTCGTTCTTCACGACGTCGCGCTGGTTCTCCATCGACTCGTCGTCCAGGGCGGCGAGCAGGGAGCCCATGCGGTCGGCCTCCAGCCAGAGCGCCAGCTCCAGCTGGTGGGCGGGCATGGTCTCGAAGTAGTTGGTCCGCTCGAAGCTGGTGGTTCCGTTGAGCGAGCCGCCCGCGCCCTGCACCAGCTCGAAGTGACCATTGCCCTTGACCTGGGCGGAACCCTGGAACATCAGGTGCTCGAAAAGGTGAGCCAGGCCGGTACGCCCCTTGACCTCGTGGCGGGAGCCGACGTCGTACCAGAGGCACACCGCCGCGACCGGGGTCAGGTGGTCCTCGGAGAGCACCACGCGCAGGCCGTTGGCCAGGCGGTGCTCGGTCGCTGTCAGGCCGCCGGAGCCTGCCTGGGCTGTGGCCGTGTGACCCATGGGCATGTACGTCCCTTCGATCGCGCAAACAACATGGAAACCGCGGAATGCTGCCGGTCCTGCCACTGTATGCAAGCGTGCGGAGGCTCCGCGAAGTTCCCGCGGGCTGTACGCCCACAGCGAGAACGGGGTTGCGCGGCGCGAGGGCGTAACCTGCGGTCAGCGTGCCGGGCCGGGGCCCCCTCTCGGGTCCTGGTCGGTCGTTGTCAGTGCCGCGGTCCACAATGGTCCGCGTCAGACCCGTCCGTTCACGCTTCAGCACGAGTGAGCCCGAGGGGCGACGTGAGCGCCCCCTCAGGCGAACGACCGGAAATCAGAAGGAGCCGGCAGCGATGGCCCGCCGTAGTACGAAGACCCCGCCCGACGACCCGTACGAGGAGAAGATCCTCGACATCGACGTCGTCGACGAGATGCAGGGCTCCTTCCTCGAGTACGCGTACTCGGTCATCTACTCCCGCGCCCTGCCGGACGCCCGCGACGGCCTCAAGCCGGTGCACCGCCGCATCGTCTACCAGATGAACGAGATGGGCCTGCGCCCCGAGCGCGGCTACGTGAAGTGCGCCCGCGTCGTCGGCGAGGTCATGGGCAAGCTGCACCCGCACGGCGACGCGTCGATCTACGACGCGCTGGTGCGCATGGCGCAGCCGTTCTCGATGCGCGTCCCGCTGGTCGACGGCCACGGCAACTTCGGCTCACTGGGCAACGACGACCCGCCGGCCGCCATGCGGTACACCGAGTGCCGGATGGCCGAGGCCACCAGCCTGATGACGGAGTCCATCGAAGAGGACACCGTCGACTTCGCGCCGAACTACGACGGCCAGGAGCGCGAGCCGGTGGCGCTGCCCGCCGCCTTCCCGAACCTCCTGGTGAACGGCGCCTCGGGCATCGCGGTCGGCATGGCCACGAACATGCCGCCGCACAACCTGCGCGAGGTCATCGCCGCCGCCCGCCACCTGATCCGGAACCCGAACGCGGATCTGGACGCCCTGATGAAGCACGTCCCGGGCCCCGACCTGCCCACCGGCGGCCGCATCGTCGGCCTGTCCGGCATCCGGGACGCCTACGAGACCGGCCGCGGCACGTTCAAGATCCGCGCGACGGTCACCGTGGAGAACGTGACACCGCGCCGCAAGGGCCTCGTCGTCACGGAGCTGCCCTTCACGGTCGGCCCCGAGAAGGTCATCGCCAAGATCAAGGACCTGGTCGGCGCGAAGAAGCTGCAGGGCATCGCCGACGTCAAGGACCTCACCGACCGCCAGCACGGCCTGCGCCTGGTCATCGAGATCAAGAACGGCTTCGTGCCGGAGGCGGTCCTGGAGCAGTTGTACAAGCTGACGCCGATGGAGGAGTCCTTCGGCATCAACAACGTCGCCCTGGTGGACGGCCAGCCCCTCACGCTGGGACTGAAGGAGCTGCTGGAGGTCTACCTCGACCACCGCTTCGACGTCGTCCGGCGCCGCTCGGAGTTCCGCCGCGGCAAGAAGCGCGACCGGCTGCACCTGGTGGAGGGCCTGCTGACGGCCCTGATCGACATCGACGAGGTCATCCGCCTGATCCGCTCCAGCGACAACTCCGCCGAGGCCAAGCAGCGCCTGATCGACCGCTTCTCGCTGAGCGACGTGCAGACGCAGTACATCCTCGACACGCCGCTGCGCCGACTCACCAGGTACGACCGCATCGAGCTGGAGTCGGAGAAGGAACGGCTGAACGCGGAGATCGAGGAGCTGACCCGGATCCTCGACTCGGACGTGGAGCTGCGCAAGCTGGTCTCGGCGGAACTGGCGAACGTCGCCAAGAAGTTCGGCACCGACCGACGCACGCTGCTGCTGGAGTCGGCGGGCGCCCCGGCCGCCGTGCCGCTGCAGGTCGCGGACGACCCGTGCCGGGTGCTGCTGTCCTCGACGGGTCTGCTGGCCCGCACGGCGAACGGCGAGCCCTTCCAGGAGGATGCCAAGGCCAGGCGCGTCAAGCACGACGTGATCGTCTCCGCCGTGCCCGCCACGGCCCGCGGCGAGGTCGGCGTGGTCACCTCGGCCGGCCGCCTCCTGCGGCTGAACGTGGTCGACCTGCCGCAGCTCCCGCAGGAGATGCCGACACCGAACCTGTCGGGCGGCGCGCCGCTCGCCGAGTTCGTGTCCTTGGAGGACGACGAGACGGTGATCTGCCTGACCACGCTGGACGAGTCCTCGCCGGGCCTCGCGCTCGGCACG
This sequence comes from Streptomyces sp. NPDC051207, assembly GCF_040682395.1. Classification (NCBI taxonomy): domain Bacteria; kingdom Bacillati; phylum Actinomycetota; class Actinomycetes; order Kitasatosporales; family Streptomycetaceae; genus Streptomyces; species Streptomyces sp. NPDC051207. The sequence goes on from NZ_JBFBAX010000002.1 coordinate 307,419, forward strand.
GAGCAGGGCGTCGTGAAGCGTGTCGTGCCCGACTACCCCTCCAGCAAGGAGGAGTTGGAGGTCATCACGCTCAAGGAGGGCGACCGGATCGTCGGCGCTGTGGAGCTGCGCACCGGCGAGGAGGACCTGGTCTTCATCACGGACGACGCGCAGTTGCTGCGCTTCCAGGCCTCGCAGGTCCGGCCGCAGGGCCGTCCGGCGGGCGGTGTGGCGGGCATCAAGCTCGCCGAGGGCGCGAAGGTCATCTCGTTCACGGCGGTCGACCCGGCGGTGGAGGCGGTGGTGTTCACCGTCGCGGGCTCGCGGGGCACGCTGGACGACTCGGTGCAGACGACGGCGAAGCTGACCCCGTTCGACCAGTACCCGCGCAAGGGCCGCGCCACGGGCGGTGTGCGCTGCCAGCGGTTCCTGAAGGGCGAGGACTGCCTGTCGCTGGCCTGGGCGGGCCCGTCCCCGGCGCGGGCCGCGCAGAAGAACGGCACGCCGGCCGAGCTGCCGGACATCGACCCGCGCCGCGACGGCTCGGGCGTGTCCCTGCCGAAGACGGTGTCGGTGGTGGCGGGGCCGATTTAGCGGGCGAGGCTGTGCGGGCCCGGGTCCTCCGGGTCCTCCGGGCCGGGTTCCGCCAGGTCGGGGTCCTGCCCGTCCGGGTGCTGCACGTAACGCAGGACGCCCCACATGCCGTGCTCGTCGGCGGTGTGCGGGGCGTCGCTGCGGCAGGCGTCGAGCTCCTTGCCCAGGGCGGTGACGTCGATGCCGGAGCCGATGAGGACGAGCTGGGTCAGGCGCTCCCCGTCGGCGGGCCACGGCTCCGGGTAGAAGCGCAGGAACCGGCCGACGGCATGCACGGCGTACCGGTTGCGGCTGTCGGACGCGCCGAAGTCGACGTACCCCTTGATCCGGTACAGCCCCTCGGGCCGGCTGTCGAGGAACGCGATGAGGCGGCGCGGGTCGAGGGGCACGCCGGAGACGAAGGACAGGCTGTCGTAGGCGGCGTGCAGATGCCCGGCGTGGGCGTCCGGGCCGTGCTCGTCGTGCGCCTCGTGCTGGTGAAGGTCGTCGAAGGACAGCTGCCCGACGCGCTCCTCACTGGGCCGGCAGTCGAAGAGGAACTCCGGGTCGATCCGGCCGTAGGTCGCGGGGACGACGGCGGCGCGGTCGGCCAGGGACCGTACGAGGCGCAGGACGCGCTCGGCGTCCGGCGCGCGGTCGATCTTGTTGACGACGACGAGATCGGCGAGGGCGAGGTGCCGGTCCAGCTCGGGGTGCCTGGCGCGGGTGTCGTCGAACTCGGCGGCGTCGACGATCTCGACGAGCCCGCCGTAGACGACGGTCGGGTTCTCGCTGGCCAGCACCATGCGCACGAGTTCCTGTGGCTCGGCGAGGCCGCTCGCCTCGATGACGACGACGTCGATGCCGGCCTCGGGACGGGTCAGGCGCTCCAGGTACTCGTCCAGTTCACTGGCGTCGACGGCGCAGCACAGGCAGCCGTTGCCGAGCGAGACGGTCGAGTCGCCGAGGGCCCCCGCCACGGCCATCGCGTCGATCTCGATGGCACCGAAGTCGTTGACGACGGCGCCGATACGGCTGCCTCCGCTGCGGTGCAGCAGATGGTTGAGCAGGGTGGTCTTTCCGGAGCCGAGGAACCCGGCGAGGACGACGACCGGGATCGGTGGACGCGGACTGTGACCCAACGTGCGACCTCTCTGACACCTACGCGTGCACCGGCTCACGCCGCGGCGCACGCACGGGAACGCGTGCCGCCCCAGGATACGAGCCGTGCGGCGGGCGCGGGCGCGGCCACTGGACGGGCGCGGATGCGCGCGCCCCTCCCCGCCCTCGCCGCCTTCCTGCCCTCGCCGCCTTCGTCCGCCTGTTGGCCGTAGGCCGCCTCCGTGCGCCTGCGCCTGCCGGACGTCAGGCAGCCGCGGGAACCGGCTCCGGTGCCGCGGGTCCCACATACCGGGCCGCCGGCCTGATGATCTTGGAGTCCTCCGCCTGTTCCAGGATGTTGGCGCTCCAGCCCACCGTGCGGGCGACCGCGAAGGTCGGGGTGAACATCTCGCGCGGAAGGCCGCACAGTTCCATGACCACGCCCGCGTAGAACTCGACGTTGGTGTGCAGTTCCCGGCCCGGCTTCAGTTCCGCGAGGATCGCCTCCACCCGGCGTTCGACCTCCACCGCGAAATGCACGCGCGGGCCGCCGAACCGCAGGGCGACCTCGCGGAGCATCCGGGAACGCGGGTCCTCCGTGCGGTAGACGGCGTGCCCGAAGCCCATGATGCGCTCCCCGGCGAGGACCCGCTCGCGGATCCAGGCATCGATGCGGTCGGGCGTGCCGATCGCGTCCAGGGTGTCCAGCGCGCGGCTCGGCGCACCGCCGTGCAGCGGGCCCGACAGCGCGGCCACCGCCCCCGAGAGGCAGGCCGCCACGTCCGCGCCCGTGGACGCGACGACCCGGGCCGTGAAGGTTGATGCATTGAATCCGTGGTCAATGGTTGAGATCAGGTACTGCTCGATCGCCCGGGCCCGCTCCTCGTCCGGCTCCGCACCGGTCAGCATGTACAGGTAGTTGGCCGCGTACGACAGGTCCTCGCGCGGTTCCACGGGTTCGCGTCCGGTGCCCAGCCGGTGCAGCGCGGTGAGCAGCGTCGGTACGGCCGCGGCAGCGACGAGGGTGTCCCGTCGGCGCTGCTCGGCGTCGATGTCGTACACGGGGCGGAACCCCTTGGCCGCGCCCAGCAGGGACAGGGCCGTGCGCAGTCCGGCGAGCGGGCCGGAGCGTCCGCCCGCCGCGGCGACGGCGGGCAGCGCCGCCCGCACCTCGTCCGGCAGCCGGCGCAGCGCGGCGGTCTCTGCCGCGAAGGCCGCACTGCGCGCGGCGCCGGGCAGTTCACCGTGCACGAGGAGGTGCCAGACGTCCTCGAAGCCACGGGTCTGCGCGAGTTCCACGGCCGAGTACTGGCGGTAGTGGTAGAAGCCCTCGAGCCCCCGGACGTCCCCGACGCGGGTGTCGGTGACGACGACGCCGGCGAGTCCGCGCGGGACGTCGACAAGAGCGGCTTCGGACCTGGTGACGGACATGATGACCTCCCTGGACTTGATGAGACTGTCCATGGTTGACTCGATATCTGTCAACATTGATTCATAATCAATGCTCGTGACTGTCGATACGGTGGCCTCCATGCGCGATCAAGAGCCCTCCCCTGCCGCCTCGGAACGCCGGCTGAGCACCAAGGAGGCCGCCGAGCTGCTCGGCGTGAAGCCCGAAACGGTGTACGCGTACGTGAGCCGCGGCCAGCTCAGCAGCCGCCGGGCGCCCGGCGGCCGGGGCAGCACTTTCGACGCCCGCGAGGTGGAGGCGCTCGCCCGGCGCAACAGACGGGAGGGCGGCGGGAGTCCGGGCCCGGCCGGAGAGCTGTCCGTCCGGACCCGGCTGACACTCATCGAGGAAGACCGGTACTACTTCCGGGGGGTCGACGCGACCGAACTGGCCGCCCGGTACAGCTACGAGGAGGTCGCCGAGTGGCTGTGGACGGGCACATCGCGCCCCGGCGCCACGTTCACCGCGCCCGAGGCCTCCGTCGCCGTCGCCCGCCGCGCCGTGGACGCCCTGCCCGAACACGCGGGCCCCACCGACCGGTTGCGGGTCGCCGTGACCGCCGCGGCAGCCGCCGATCCGCTGCGCTTCGACCTCTCCGAGGACACCGTCCTCGCCACCGCCCGCCTCCTCATCCCCACGCTCGTCGAGGCCCTGCCCCCGAAGGCGTACGCCGGCAAGGACGGCTCACTGGCCGAGCGGCTGTGGGGGCGGCTGAGCCACCGGGACCCCGACGAGGCCTCGCTGCGCGCCCTGGACACGGCGCTCGCGCTGCTCGTCGACCACGACCTGGCCGCCTCGACGCTCGCCGTGCGCGTCGCCGCCTCGGCCCGCGCGCACGCCTACGCGGCCGTCTCCGCCGGGCTCGGCGTGATCGAGGGGCCGCTGCACGGGGCGGCGAGCGGCCACGCCCACCGGATGCTGCTCGACGTGCTGGACCAGGACAGCGCGGTGCCCGTCGTCGCGGAGGAGCTGCGGGCCGGCCGCCGCGTCCCGGGTCTCGGCCACCGGATCTACACCGGCGAGGATCCACGCGCGCGTGCGCTGTTCGCCCTGCTGGAGGAGGTCCCGCGGGCCGCGCCGGCCCTGGCCGCCGCCCGCGACGTCGTGGCCACCGCCGCGCGCCACGCACCGCTGCACGCCAACGTGGACCTGGCCCTGGCCGTACTGACCGCGTCCTCCGGGATGTCCGCCACGGCGGGGGAGACGATCTTCGCGGTGTCCCGTACGGCCGGCTGGATCGCGCACGCGCTGGAGGAGTACGGCGAGCGCCCCCTGCGGATGCGCCCGAGCGGCCTGTACGCGGGGCCCCGCCCGCCTCGCCCCCTGCCGGAGTAGCGTCCGGGCGCGGCTGGAAGTGCCCTGCCGCAAGTCAGGTTAGGTTCACCTCTGTGAGTACGTGCTCAACCGTCTCCCGGGACCTCGACGAGCCCCTTTCGGGTACTGCGGCGACCGCGAAGACCTGGCTGCTGCTGGAGCAGCCGGGTCCGTGGGGTGCCAAGGCGCTCACTTCGAGCCACCTGGACCCCGCGCTGGGCCGCGCCCTGGAGGCGGCGGCGAAGGGCACGGGCGTGCGTATCGCCCTCATCCGCCGCCCCGGACGGCATGCCGACTTCGGCACGCCCGCCATGCGCCGCGTCTACGCCGCCCACACCACGCCCGGGAAGGTGTGGTTGCGCGAGGCCGGCACCGCGGACCCGCGGCGGCTGCTCGACCTCGACTTCGCCGCGCTCGGCAGGGGCGACCACACCGGCTTCGACACCGCGCTCGACGGCCGCCCCCACACCGGCGACCCGCTCGCCCTGGTGTGCACCAACGGCAAACGGGACCGCTGCTGCGCCCTCCTCGGCCGCCCCCTCGCCGCGGAACTCGCCGCGTCCGGTGTCGACGGCGTCTGGGAGGTCACTCATCTGGGCGGTCACCGCTTCTCCCCGACCCTGCTCGTGCTGCCGTACGGATACGCGTACGGCCGTGCCGAGGCGCACGGCGTCAAGGAGATCCTGCAGGCCGTGCGGGAGGGCCGGATCGTGGTGGAGGGCTGCCGCGGCAGCTCCGCCTGGGAGCGGCCCGGCCAGGCGGCGGAACTGGCCGTGCGCACGACGGCCGGCGAGTACGCGGCGGACGTGCTGAGCGTGGCGCGGACCGACGGCGCCGCCCCGCGCTGGGAGGTGACCGTCGCGCACGTCGACGGGCGCCGCTGGCGGGTCGTGGTGGCCCAGGGCGCGTCCCTGCCGCCCCGCGCGGAGAGCTGCGGCACGTCGGTGCTCGGGGCACCGGCGCGGATGGACGTGGTGGCGGTGCGGGAGCTCAACGTGACGGCGCTCGCCGGCTGACGCACGGACCGGCCCGACGCCCGGACCACGGGTTGATCAAGGTATCCATGCAGTGCCCGTTCCCGGCCGGTGCCGGCGTCCACGTACCGTCATCGGCATGAGTTCCCCTCCCCCCGCACGCCGTCTGCGCCTCGGTCTGCCGCGGCGGGTGTTCTCGCAGGTCCTGCTGATGCAGCTGGCGGTCGCCGCGGGTGTCGCGGTGCTGGCGACCGGGTTGTTCCTGGCGCCTCTCGGTGACCAGCTGGACGACCAGGCGATGCGCCGCGCGCTCGCCATCGCGCAGACGACCGCGCAGCAGTCGCAGCTCGCGGCCGACCTGCGCACCACGCCCGCCTCCCCGGACGGGCCGGTGCAGCGGGAGGCGGAGCGGATCAGGAAGGCGACCGGCGCGCAGTACGTCGTGGTGATGGACCGGCGGGGCGTGCGCTGGTCGCACACCGACCCGGACGAGATCGGCGGGCACGTCTCCACCGACCCGGGCCGCGTCCTGGCCGGTCAGGAGGTGATGCAGATCGACGAGGGAACCCTGGGCCGTTCCGCGCGCGGCAAGGTGCCGCTGCGGGACGGCGACGGCGCCGTCGTCGGAGCGGTCTCGGTGGGCATCGCCTACGACAGCGTCCGGGCCCGGCTGATCCACGCGATCCCGGGGCTGTTCGCGTACGCGGGCGGTGCCCTGGCCGTCGGCGCCCTGGCGGCCTGGCTGATCTCCCGGCGGGTCCACCGGCAGACCCGCGACCTGGCCTTCTCGGACATCGCGGCGCTGCTCGCGGAGCGGGAGGCGATGCTGCACGGCATCCGGGAGGGCGTCGTCGCGCTGGACCGCGCGGGCCGCCTCCGCCTCCTCAACGACGAGGCGCAGCGCCTGCTCGGCGTGGCAGAGGAAGCCGTCGGCCGGACACCGGACGAAGTCCTCGGCGCGGGCCGTACGGCCGACGTCCTGGCCGGCCGGGTCACGGGCACCGACCTGCTCACCGTGCGCGGCAGACGCGTCCTGGTCGCCAACCGCATGCCCACCGGGGACGGCGGCGCCGTGGCCACCCTGCGCGACCGCACCGAGCTGGAGCAACTGGGCCGGGAGCTGGACTCGACGCGCGGCCTGATCGACGCGCTGCGCGCCCAGGACCACGAGCACGCCAACCGCATGCACACCCTGCTGGGCCTGCTCGAACTGGAGATGTACGACGACGCCGTGGAGTACGTCGGGGAGGTCGTCGGCGACCGGCGGGCCACCGCCGAGCAGGTCACCGAGAAGATCCACGACCCGTTGCTGGCGGCGCTGCTGGTCGGCAAGGCGACCGTGGCGGCCGAGCGGGGCGTCGCCCTCAGCGTGTCGGACCGCACGCGGCTGCCGGACCGGCTCGTCGACCCGCGCGGGCTGGTCACGGTCGTCGGCAATCTGGTGGACAACGCGCTGGACGCCGCCGCGGCGACGCCGCACGCACGCGTGGAGGCCGATGGTCCCCGAGGGTCCCTCGGTGAGGGGCGGCGTACGCCGCACGCGCGCGTGGAGGTCGAACTGCGGGCGGAGGGCCGCACCGCGGTCCTCGTCGTGCGGGACACGGGGCCGGGAATCCCGCCCGACCAGCGCGAGTTGATCTTCACGGAGGGGTGGTCCACGAAGGAGGCCCCGGCGCACCGGCAGCGCGGCATCGGGCTGTCCCTGGTGCGCAGGCTGGCCGAGCGGCAGGGCGGCGGCGCGTCGGTCGGCGAGACGACCTGCGGCGGCGCGGAGTTCACCGTGGTCCTGCCGGAGGCGCTGGCCGACGCCGCCGCGGCACCGGCGCCGACCGTGCCGTCCGCCGGGCCCGCCGCCGGTCCGGTCGCCGCCGCCCCGGCCGCCGCCGAGGAGGAGTGGCGATGATCGAGGTCCTGGTCGTGGACGACGACGTACGGGTCGCGCGGGTCAACGCCGCCTACGTCGAGAAGGTCCCGGGCTTCCGTGTCGCGGGCGAGGCGCACAGCGCGGCAGAGGCGCTGAACCAGGTAGAGGCCCTGCCCCGGGTGGACCTGGTGCTGATGGACCACCATCTGCCCGACGCGACGGGCCTGTCGGTGGTCCAGGAGATGCGCCGCCGCGGCCACCAGACCGACGTGATCATGGTGACGGCGGCCCGGGACGTGGCGACCGTGCAGGCGGCGATGCGGCACGGCGCGCTGCAGTACCTGGTCAAGCCGTTCGCCTACGCGGGCCTGCGCGCCAAGCTGGAGGCGTACGCGCACCTGCGCCGCACCCTGGAGGGCGGCGGCGAGGCGGAGCAGGCAGAGGTGGACCGCATCTTCGGCGCCCTGTCGGCGCCGTCGGAGCCGCAGTTGCCCAAGGGCCACTCACCCGCCACCGCCGAGCTGGTGCGCCGGACGCTGATGAACGCCGAGGTCCCGCTGTCGGCGCAGGAGATCGCGGAGCGGACCGGCCTGAGCAGGCAGACCGCCCAGCGCTATCTGAAGCTCCTGGAGCGCACGGGGCGGGCCCGCCTGACCCTCAAGTACGGCGACGCGGGCCGCCCGGAGCACCGTTACGCGTGGGCCACGCGCGCGTAGGGCACGGGGCGCAGGGCATGCGCGCCCGGCGATGGCACCGGGCCCGCAGCCGCGGCACACGGTGAGCACGGTACGCGCGTACGTCGCTGCCGGCGCCCCGCGTCACGCCGCCCCCGCGCCCGTCAGGGACCGCACCTCGGTCTCCGCGTGCTTGGCCTCGTCGGCGGGCTCGGGCGAGGTGACCGTGCCGAGCCAGCCCGCGAGGAAGCCCAGCGGGACGGAGACGAGACCGGGGTTCTGCAGCGGGAAGAGTTGGAGGTCGACGCCGGGGAACAGCGCGTCGGGGCTGCCCGTCACGACGGGCGACAGCAGCACGAGGACGACGGCCGGGACCAGCCCGCCGTAGACCGACCACACGGCGCCGCGGGTGGTGAAGCCGCGCCAGAACAGCGAGTAGAGCAGTACCGGCAGGTTCGCGGACGCGGCGACGGCGAAGGCGAGGCCGACCAGGAAGGCGACGTTGAGGTCCTTCGCCAGCAGGCCGAGGGCGATTGCGACGGCGCCGATGCCGACGGCGGCGACGCGGGCCACGGCCACCTCGCTGCGCGGCTCACTCCGGCGGCGCAGCGACGCGTACAGATCGTGGGCGACGGACGCGGAGGAGGCGAGCGTGATGCCGGCGACGACGGCGAGGATCGTGGCGAAGGCGACGGCGGCGACCACCGCGAACAGGACCGTCCCGCCCGTGGAGCCGGCGCCGCCGCCGAGGTCCATGGCGAGCAGCGGTACGGCGGTGTTCCCGGTCGCGCTGGAGGCGCGCACGGTGTCAGGGCCGAGGATCGCGGCGGCGCCGAAGCCGAGGACGATCGTCATCAGGTAGAAGCCGCCGATGAGTCCGATCGCCCAGACGGCGGACCGGCGTGCCGCCCGCGCCGTGGGCACGGCGTAGAAGCGGGACAGGATGTGCGGCAGCCCGGCGGTGCCGAGCACCAGGGCGAGTCCGAGGCTGATGAAGTCCAAGCGCGCGGTCCAGTCCGCGCCGTACTTGAGCCCGGGGGCGAGGAAGGCCGCGCCGTGCCCGCTTCGTTCGGCCGCGGTGGTCAGCAGCCGGTCGACGTCGCCGTGGAAGCGGATCAGGACGAGCACGGTGAGCGTGACGGTGCCGGCGAGCAGCAGGACCGCTTTCACGATCTGGATCCAGGTGGTGGCCCGCATCCCTCCCAGCGACACGTAGACGACCATGAGCGCGCCGACGGCGACGACGGTCCAGTCCTGTGCCGCCTCGCTCGTGCCCCCGAGGAGCAGGGCGACCAGGCTGCCCGCGCCCACCATCTGCGCCACCAGATACAGAACGGACACGGTCACCGAGGAAGTTCCCGCGGCGATCCGCACGGGCCGTTCGGACATGCGGGCCGCGACGACGTCGGCGAGGGTGAAACGGCCGCAGTGCGGACCAGTTCCGCGACGAGGAACAGCACGACGAGCCAGGCCACGAGGAAACCCACCGCATACAGCATCCCGTCGTAGCCGAACAGCGCGATGAGCCCGGAGATGCCGAGGAAGGAGGCGGCCGACATGTAGTCGCCCGCGAGGGCGAAACCATTCTCCATGGGGGTGAAGAGACGGCCGCCCGCGTAGAACTCCTCGGCCGAGCCCTGCCGTTTGCGGCTCACCCAGGTCGTGATGGCGAGGGTGACGGCGACGAACACGCCGAACAGCAGCAGTGACAGCATCTGGTGGTCGTCGGTCACGGGGCTCCGTCCCTCGCGCCGCGCGTCAGTTCCTGGGTGTCCCACCGCAGTTCGAGAGCGGCCCGGTCCCGGCGCAGCCGCGCGTGCCGTGCGTAGGCCCACGTGAGCAGGAACGTGGTGAGGAACTGGCCGAGTCCGGCGACCATGCCCACGTTGACGGCGCCGGCCACGGGCCGCGCCATGAGGCCGGGCGCGCCGGTGGCGATCCCGACGTAGGCGACGTACCAGGTGAAAAAGACGGCGACGGCCGGTACGACGAACCGGCGGTAGCGGCTGCGCACCTCCTGGAAGGCCGGGCTGCGCTGCACCTCCAGGTACACCTCCGCCGCCGATCCGGCCCCGGGTTCCCGGCGGGCGGCCGGTACGGCCGGTGCGGCGGACTCGCCCCAGCCGGAGGCGACCGCGTCGTACCAGGGGTCGTCGCAGGGCACACCGCCGAACGACTCACCGGGGGCGTGCGGGTGCGTTCCGGCCGGGTTCCCGGCACCTCCGCCCGGGGGACGAGCGTTGCTTGACTGCATGCCCAAGCATGGACAGGCCGGGAGGATCCGTGACTCTTGTTCGCCGCGCCCTTCACCCCTTCAGGTGACCGTCCCGCCGACGGTCCCCACGCGCCCGCACACGGGCGTAATGCCCGGCCGAGCGCGACTCGCGCGCCCGGCCGTGCGGCACCGCCTAGGCGTCGATGCGGGAGCGGTCGAGCGTCGCCGCCGAGTTGGAGATGAACTCCTTGCGCGGGGCGACGTCGTTGCCCATCAGGAGGTCGAAGACCTGCTCGGCGGCCTCCAGGTCGGTGAGGTTGATCCGCCGCAGGGTGCGGCGCCGCGGGTCCATGGTGGTCTCGGCCAGCTGGTCGGCGTCCATCTCGCCGAGGCCCTTGTAGCGCTGGATGGAGTCCTTGTACCGGATGCCCTTGCTCTGGAACTCCATGAGCTTGTCGCGCAGCTCGCGGTCCGAGTACGTGTAGACGTACTTGTCCTGGCCCTTCTTCGGCTGGACCAGCTCGATGCGGTGCAGCGGCGGCACCGCGGCGAAGACCCGGCCGGCCTCGACCATGGGCCGCATGTAGCGGTGGAACAGCGTCAGCAGCAGCGTACGGATGTGGGAGCCGTCCACATCGGCGTCCGTCATCATGATGATCTTGCCGTAGCGCGCCGTGTCGATGTCGAAGGTCCGGCCCGACCCGGCTCCTATGACCTGGATGATCGCGCCGCACTCGGCGTTCTTCAGCATGTCCGAGACGGACGACTTCTGGACGTTGAGGATCTTGCCGCGGATCGGCAGCAGCGCCTGGAACTCGGAGTTCCGGGCGAGCTTCGCCGTACCGAGCGCGGAGTCTCCCTCGACGATGAACAGTTCGCTGCGGTCGACGTCGTCGCTGCGGCAGTCGGCGAGCTTGGCGGGCAGCGAGGAGGACTCCAGGGCCGTCTTGCGGCGCTGGGCGTCCTTGTGCTGACGGGCGGCGATGCGGGTACGGGCCGCGGCGACGGCCTTCTCCATGACGACGCGGGCCTGCTGGGCGGCGTCGCGCCTGGTGGAGGTCAGGAACGCCTTGAGCTCGCGGGAGATCACCGTGTTCACGATGCGGCGCGCCGCCGAGGTGCCGAGGACCTCCTTGGTCTGGCCCTCGAACTGCGGCTCGGCGAGACGGACCGTGACGACCGCGGTCAGGCCTTCCAGGGCGTCGTCCTTGACGATGTCGTCCTCGGCGACGCGCAGCAGCTTCTTGGCGCGCAGCACCTCGTTCATCGTCTTGGCGACGGCCTGCTCGAAGCCGGCGACGTGGGTGCCGCCCTTGGGGGTGGCGATGATGTTGACGAACGACCTGACCGTCGTGTCGTACCCCGTCCCCCAGCGCATCGCGACATCGACGCCGAGTTCGCGGGTGACCTCGGTGGGGGTCATCTGGCCGCGGTCGTCCAGGACCGGGACGGTCTCCTTGAAGGTGCCCTGGCCGGTGAAGCGCAGGACGTCGCAGACCGGCCTGTCGGCGGCCAGGTACTCGCAGAACTCGCTGATGCCCCCGTCGAAGCGGAAGGACTCCTCGCCCTTGCTGCCGCCCTCGCCCAGGCCGTACTCGTCGCGGACGACGATGGTCAGGCCGGGCACCAGGAACGCGGTCTGGCGGGCGCGCTGGTGCAGCGTGTCCAGGGAGAGCTTGGCGTCCTTGAGGAAGATCTGCCGGTCGGCCCAGTAGCGCACGCGTGTGCCGGTGCGGTTCTTGGGGATCTTCTTGGTCTTGCGCAGTCCGCTCCTGGCCTCGAACGGCGCGTCCGGGCCGTTGCCGGAGAAGACGCCGGGGACGCCGCGCCGGAAGCTGATGGCGTTGGTGTGGCCGCCGCGGTCCACCTCGACGTCGAGCCGGGCGGACAGGGCGTTGACCACGGAGGCGCCGACGCCGTGCAGGCCGCCGGAGGCCGCGTAGGAGCCGCCGCCGAACTTGCCGCCGGCGTGCAGCTTGGTCATGACGACCTCGACGCCGGACAGGCCGGTCTTGGGCTCGACGTCGACCGGGATGCCCCGGCCGTTGTCCCGCACCTCGACCGAGCCGTCGTCGTGGAGGATCACGTCGATGTGGTCGCAGTACCCGCCCAGGGCCTCGTCGACGGAGTTGTCGATGATCTCCCAGAGGCAGTGGAGCAGGCCTCGGCTGTCGGTCGACCCGATGTACATGCCCGGGCGCTTCCGCACGGCCTCGAGCCCTTCGAGGACGAGCAGGTGCCGCGCGGTGTAGTTGGAACCGTCCCGGTCTGCTCCTGCCAGCAACGCAGTGGACGGCACGGACGTCTCGGCGGTCACGCGGTTCGCTCCTCGCTGAATTTCAGATGGGGCCCCGATGGGTAAGGGCGCGGCTTCGGTCACCGGTCAGAGGGTACCGAGGCCTGGTAGAGCCGTTGTCACGCCACCCTCGTCGGCTTCCCACACTAGACCACGGTCGCATACGTGTTCGATCCCTCGTGAGGGTGAAGTGCACATCACGTTCCCTTCGAGGCATGAACCATTTAGGCTCCGGGCACGTCCTCATGAACAAACCGGCAATCCGGCCGGGAGGACCCGACCATGACCGACAGCGCGAACCCGTACGACACGACAGACACGTAATACGGCACATTCGCCGCCAACCGGCAACTGCCAGCCGCCTCGAAAAGATTTTTTCGAGGAAAAGCCGCGAGCGGGAACGTTTGGGGGCTGGTTGGATGTTGACCCTGGTACGACAGCTCGTCGAGCTAGAGAAGAGGCGACGTGACTACTGTTCTGACTTCCGCGAGCCCGCTGACGGCCGCTGATCGCTGCGACCGCTGCGGCGCCCAGGCGTACCTGCGCGTCGTCCTGCTGAGTGGCGGAGAACTGCTCTTCTGCGCCCACCACGGTCGCAAGTTCGAGCCGGAACTCAAGAAGATCGCCGCTGAGATACAGGACGAGACGGAGCGGCTGACGGCCGTTCCCGCCGCCGAAGAGGAGCGCTGACCGAAGCGCGAGATCTCGCGTCCGACGAGCCCAGCCCGGCAAGGCCGGTGAACGGACGGCCGCCTCCGCACACGCGGAGGCGGCCGTCCTCGTCGTGCCGGGCGTGGCCCGTCACATCCCCTCAGGGGTCCCTGTGAGCCCTTGCGGGCCCTGCCGCGCCGCGTCCCACCCGAGCGTCCGCAGGACGTCGGACACGCGCGTGTAGACGCCCGGGCTGCCCGGACGGCCGCAGCCGCTGCCCCAGGACACCAGGCCGATCAGCCGCCCCTGGGCCACCAGCGGCCCGCCGCTGTCGCCCTGGCAGGCGTCACGGCCGCCCTGCGGCTCCCCCGCGCACACCATCCGGGCGGCGACGTACGACCCGTCGGTGCTGCCCGGGTAGGCCCGCTCGCACTGCGTGTCGGGCAGCACCTGCACGCGTGCCGCGCGCAGGCTGTGCGCGTAGTCGCCGCTGCCCGACGTGTCGCCCCAGCCGTAGACATAGGCGCTCGTCCCCGGCCGGTACGCGGGATCGCCCGCGCCCGCCGCCGGGACGACCGCGTCACTGGGCAGCGGCTCGGCGAGGGAGAGCACGGCGAAGTCGCCGGCCTTGCTCTCGGTGTCGTAGCCCGGGTTCACCCAGGTGTCCCGGACCGGGATCTCCCGCCCCTCGTCGGTGCGCAGGTCGGTGCGCCCCGCCATCACCCGCAGGTCGCGCAGCTGGTCCGGCCGTGTGCCGAGGACCTCCTCGCCCAGGCAGTGGGCCGCGGTGAGCACGGTGCTGCGGCTCACGGCGACGCCTGCGCAGAACTGCCCGGACCGCGTACCCCCGAACCGGTCACGGCTGGACAGCGCCACCGTCCAGGGACTGTCGGACGCGTCGACCGGGAAGCCGCCGACGACAACGCTGTCGGCGGCGGCCGGGACGGCGGACACCAGGGGCAGGGCGGTCGCGGCGGCGGCCAGAACCAGCGGCCCGGCCAGCGCCCGGGCGAAGGGACGGCGCATGGACGCTCCTCACTCTGGGTGTGCGTGGGACACCCAGCGTCATGCAGTCCGCCGCGCGCCGCACCCGCGCGGCAGCACGAAGGCCCGGTTCCCCGCGAGGGAACCGGGCCTTGTCGTCGTGGCTGGGCGGTCTAGTCGAGGTAGTCGCGCAGCACCTGGGAACGGGACGGGTGGCGCAGTTTCGACATGGTCTTCGACTCGATCTGGCGGATGCGCTCGCGCGTCACGCCGTAGACCTTGCCGATCTCGTCGAGGGTCTTCGGCTGACCGTCGGTGAGACCGAAGCGCATGGAGACGACGCCCGCCTCGCGCTCGGACAGGGTGTCGAGGACCGAGTGGAGCTGCTCCTGCAGGAGTGTGAAGCTGACCGCGTCGGCCGGGACGACGGCCTCGGAGTCCTCGATGAGGTCACCGAACTCGCTGTCACCGTCCTCGCCGAGGGGGGTGTGCAGCGAGATGGGCTCGCGGCCGTACTTCTGGACCTCGATGACCTTCTCCGGGGTCATGTCGAGTTCCTTGGCCAGCTCCTCCGGGGTGGGCTCGCGGCCCAGGTCCTGGAGCATCTGGCGCTGCACGCGCGCGAGCTTGTTGATGACCTCGACCATGTGCACCGGGATACGGATGGTGCGGGCCTGGTCGGCCATGGCGCGGGTGATCGCCTGACGGATCCACCAGGTGGCATACGTGGAGAACTTGTAGCCCTTGGTGTAGTCGAACTTCTCGACCGCGCGGATCAGACCCAGGTTGCCCTCCTGGATGAGGTCCAGGAAGAGCATGCCGCGGCCGGTGTAGCGCTTGGCCAGGGAGACCACCAGACGGAGGTTGGCCTCCAGGAGGTGGTTCTTGGCGCGGCGGCCGTCCTCGGCGATGATCTCCAGCTCGCGCTTGAGCTTCGGGGCGAGCTTGTCGGAGTTGGCGAGCTTGTCCTCGGCGAACAGTCCGGCCTCGATGCGCTTGGCGAGCTCGACCTCCTGCTCGGCGTTGAGCAGCGGGACCTTGCCGATCTGCTTGAGGTAGTCCTTGACCGGGTCGGCGGTGGCGCCGGCGGCCGCGACCTGCTGCGCGGGCGCGTCGTCTTCGTCCTCGTCGGACAGCACGAAGCCCGCGTTCTCGGTGCCCTCGGGCTCCTCGCCGGGCTTGACCTCCTCGAGGACCTCGTCCTCGACGACTTCGGCATCGTCCTTCTTGGACGTGGTCTTCTTCGCCGCCGTCTTCTTGGCCGCGGTGGTCTTCTTCGCCGCCGTCTTCTTGGCGGTGGTCTTCTTGGCGGCCGCCTTCTTGGCCGGCGCCTCTTCCTCGGCGGGGGTGTCGCCGGCGGGCTCCGCCGGGGTGGCGGCGTCGGCGGTGGCCTTGCGGGCGGTCACCGTCTTCGCCGCGACCGTCTTGGTGGCGGTGCGCTTGGCCGGACTCTTCGCTGCGACGCTCTTTCGGGTGCGCTTGGGCTCCGCGGCACTGACCATCAGCGTCACACCCTCTTCCTCGAGGATCTGGTTGAGGCTGCGCAGTACGTTCTTCCACTGAGTGGCCGGAATCTGGTCAGCTTCGAAGGCCCGACGCACGTCATCGCCGGCGATCTGCCCCTCAGCCTTTCCCCGCTCAATGAGCGCCATGACAGAGACGGACTCGGCGATCTCCGGCGGGAGCGTACGGGATGTGCTGGCCGACACGAACAACCTCTCGGAACGTTGGAAAACGGCTTCCGGCCCCGTCCACGACGGACAGGAGCCGACCGCCGGCTTGGGGATGGGCCGACGGTGCGGGCGGGGGCCGGGAGATGCACAGCGCCGTGAACGGCGTCCGTATTCCCTCCGCGGCTGTCACCTCTTAGGTCATCGCGGTGTTCCCACGAGCGTTACGCCCAATCCGCGTGGCCCGAGTCACACCCCGTAAACGCTCAAAATTGGTCAGACAGGTGCAGAGCAGGTCAACGACGCTCCCCGTGCGGTCGGCATGGCGGTCCCGGGGCCACCTCGCGCGGTCGGGCCCCGCAGATTTCTGCGGGGCCCGACGGGGGACGGCTCGCCGGCCGGGCGATGCCACAGGAGGGGGTGCCACCCCCGGCGGCGGCATCCTCGGCGGGCGGTCAGTGCTCGCGCGGGGCGGGCACCACGCGCTCCACCTCGGGGTGGACCGTGAGCAGTTGCCGCATGGTCGCCTCGGCCGCCGCGCCGTCACCGGCGGCGAGGGTGTCGGCGATCCGCGCGTGGAGCGCCAGCGCCACCTCGTTCGGCCGGTCACAGCCGGTGACCGGGCCGCCGGAGACCTGGAGGGCTGCGGACACGATCCCGAAGAGGTGCTCCAGCATGCGGTTGCCGGCGACCTGGATGAGGAGCGAGTGGAACTCGGCATCGGCGCGCGAGAACGTCAGCGCGTCCCCCTGGGCCATGGCGTGGTTCATGATCTCGACCATGTCCGTCAGGCGCTGCTGGACGTCCTCGCGGCCGTGCCCCGCGGCGAGGCGGGCGGCCAGCGGCTCGATCGTCCAGCGCAGCTCGCTCAGCTCGCGGCGCTGGTCGTCGCGCTGCGGCCCGAAGGCGCGCCATTCGATGATGTCCGGATCCAGCAGGTTCCAGTCGCTGACGGGACGCACACGCGTGCCGACGTTCGGGCGGGCGCTGACCAGGCCCTTGGCCTCCAGGACGCGGAGTGACTCGCGCACGACGGTGCGGGAGACCTCGAAACGCTGGCCGATCTCCTCGGGCACCAGCGGGCGGTCGGCTCCCAGGTCGCCGGAGACGATCATCTGGCCGAGCTGCTGGACGAGTTGGCCGTGCAGTCCGCGCCCGCGGCTGCCCGCGGCGCGCCGGCTCACGCGGCCCAGCTCGGGCTCCGCGGTGTCCCAGGCGGAGGCACCGACGCGGTCGCCCACGGGCGCCTCGAAGGGGTAGCGGTCGAGTTCGCCCGGGCTCGTCAGGCCGGAGTCGGCGGAGCGGGCGGCGGTCATCATGGTGTGCGCAAGGGTACTCACGGATCTTTTGTCGGCGCCGTTCTCAACTCCCTTGAGGTCTTTGGTGAAAAGCACACGAAAGGGTGATCGCTCACCCCGTCGCAATTGACGCCTTATCGGAAAGAAATGGGCTTTCCGCAGGGAGTTGTGCACACAGCGGGACCGGAAGTGTGCGAACCGTGTTCACCGGACCCTGCCGCGCACCGTGGTCAGCACATACGCGCAGAGCAGCGTGGCCAGCGACAACGCCAGCGCGCCGCCGACCGGTTGGGCGATCAGGCGCAGCGCACCGGCCACATACCGCTCCCCTCCGAACGGCCACGGCACCGGAAACACCTCCCGCAGCCGAGCGTGCAGCCCCGCCGCCGTTCGCACGGACGCTCCCTCCAGGAGCTGGTGTACGACCGGCACCACGGCGACCGGCACGGCCACCACCACCGCCAGCCCCGCCGCCGCCGACCGGAACACCCCCGCCGCCAGCACCCCCGCCCAGGCACACCCCACGACCAGTCCGATCCAACTCACACCCAGCACCGGCCAGTCCCCGGGAACCTCCACGACCTCCCGTCCGTACATCAGATACAGCAGCTCCGCGTCACACCCCACTGCCAGAACCGCCGGCACCAGCGCCGTGACGGCGGACACGACGAGTTTCGCGGCCAGCAGCCCCAGTCGGCGTGGCACCGTGCCGCGATCGGCCGCCAGCGCGGGATGGCGGAACTCGTCACCGAAAGCGAGCGCGCCGATCAGCCCCGCGCCGAGCGCCGCGGGCGGCAGCGGCATCTCCCGCGGCCACGCGGCCAGCAGCCGCGGCTGCGGGGTGTGCCCGATCCGCGCCAGCACCACGGCGGTGACGGCGGACACGAGCAGCACGGCCGCACCGATGACGAACACGGTGGCGACACCGGTGACGCGCCGCAGCTCGTACCGCAGGGGGCGGAGGGGGGTGGGGGTGGGGCGGACGGAGATGGGGGGTGGGAGGGGGGCGGGGCGGGAGGAGGGGGGGTCGAGAGTGCGGGGTGCGGTGACGGGGCGGGGGACTTGGTCCGGCCCGGGTTCCTGCTGCGGCTCTTGGCTCGGCTCTTGGCTCGGGTCTTGGCTCGGGTCTTGGTGGGGTTCCTGCTCGTGCTCGGCGTTCGGCTCCTGACCGGCGTCCGGGCCTGGTGTGTGGGGCGCCTGGAGTGAGGGCCGGTCATCGCCGGCGGGTGAGTCCTGCCCGCCGCCCGGTGGCTCCTGACCGCCCTCGGCCCCCGCGCCCGGCCCCATGTCGCCGGTCTCGTCGGCGAGTTGGTGGACGACGATGCCGTGCCGGAACGCGACCTCGCCGACCTCGGCGCAGCTGCTGCCGTACACGGAGAGGCGGTTGCCGTCCTCGTGGGCGACCTCGACGGAGCGCTGTGCGGTGCGGGCGTCCTTGGCGAGGAGGGCGGCGAGGCGGGCGGCGTGCGGGGTGCGGACGGCGACGCGGGGACGCAGCCGGGTACGGGCGAAGTCGGTGGCCTTCTGGTCGGCGACGACCCGGCCGTTGTTAAGGGTGATGACGTGGTCGGCGGTGCGGGCCGCCTCCTTGGGGTCGGCCGTGGTGAGCAGGACGGTGCCGCCCTGGTCGGCGTAGGCGCGCAGCAGGGCGTGCAGCCAGTGGCTCTCGCGGGGGGACAGGTCGCCGGCCGGGTTGTCGAGGACGAGGGTGTGGGGGTCGGCCAGGAGCGCGCAGGCCAGTCCGAGGCGGCGGTCCATACCGCGTGAGAGGGTGCCGAGGCGTTCGTCGCGCAGGCTGACGAGGCCGACGGCTTCGAGGACTTCGTCGGCGCGCCGGACCGGGACGCCCGCGGCGGCGCAGAGCATGCGCAGATGGCCGCGTACGGTGCGGGAGGGGTGTCCCGGCACTTCGCCCAGCAGCACGCCGACTTCGCGTGACGGGTGGGTGATGCGGTGCAGGGGGCGACCCCTGAAGTAGGTGATCCCTCGGCCTTGTTGCAGTTCGAGCATCAGTCTGAGCGCCGTCGTCTTGCCCGCGCCCGGTGCTCCGAGCAGCGCGGTGACGCGGCCGGCGTGCGCCTCGAAGGAGACGTCGTCGACGGCGGGCGGAAGCTCTTTGCGGGGCTTGCTTGTCAGTCCGATGGCCTGGATCACCCGCAGCAAGATAGCGTGCTATATCCGGTTTTTCGGGCGCCATGCGGGGTGCTCGCAGGGCGGTCTGCGGCTTGCCGGACCCGTGTTGGTTGTTCGCGCCGAGTACGGGCCGGGACGGTCGGTGTCTCCATCGTCCCGGCCGTGCGCAACCGTTGACGGTGCCGCCGGTCGCCGACTGCCGCCGGCGGTGGCGTTGGTCGCCGACTGTTCTTGGCGGTGCCGTGGGTCGCGGTCGCCGTCACCCTCCCGCCGTGGGCCGCGGCGTCAGACCTCGGGGCGCAGCATCGGCGGGTTGAGGAGGGTGGCGCCGCCCGCGCGGAAGAGCTGGGCCGGGCGGCCGCCCTGGCGTGTGGTGGTGCCACCGGTGGGGACGAGGAAGCCCGGGGTGCCGGTGACCTTGCGGTGGAAGTTGCGCGGGTCGAGGGCGACGCCCCACACGGCCTCGTAGACGCGGCGCAGCTCGCCCACGGTGAACTCGGGCGGGCAGAAGGCGGTGGCGAGGGAGGAGTACTCGATCTTGGATCGGGCGCGCTCGACCCCGTCGGCCAGGATCTGGGCGTGGTCGAAGGCGAGCGGTGCCAGGGGTTCGCCTTCGCGGCCGTAGCCGCCCTGTTGCAGCAGTTCCTCGACCGGTGCCCAGCGCGCGTTGCTGGCGTCGCCGCCCGCCCGGGGTGCCGGGAGGTCGGGGGCGAGGGCGAGGTGGGCGACGCTGACGACGCGCATTCTGGGGTCCCGCTTGGGGTCGCCGTAGGTCGCGAGCTGTTCAAGGTGGGCGCCGTTGTCCTGGGCGGGGACGGCGGGGTCGTGGACGCGCAGGCCGGTTTCCTCGGCGAGTTCGCGCGCTGCCGCCTGTGCCAGGTCCTCGTCCTCCCGTACGAACCCGCCTGGCAGGGCCCAGCGTCCCTGGAACGGGGGTTCGCCCCTGCGTACCGCCAGCGCGCACAGGGAATGGCGGCGCACGGTCAGCACGACCAGGTCCACGGTGACGGCGAAAGGCGGAAACGCTGACGGGTCGTAGGGCATGCCGCGATCATAGTCGTCTGCCTGACGATAAACACTCCCTTCGCCGGTCTCGTCGATGGCTGATCCACTTCGGTCCGCGCGGGGTGTGGCACGGGTCCGAGGTGGGGTGCCGTGGTGCGTCGTGCCAGGTCGTGGCCCCGGACGCGGGCCGTCGCCGTCCGGGGGGCGTCGGGCGGGTCAGGGCAGTTGCCGGCTCTTCACTCCTCCCCCTCGGTTGCGCCGCTTCCCTGGCGCAGGCCTCCGGAGCGGGTGTCACGGCGCGGGGTGCTGTTGTTGCCGGAGGGGCGTGGGCGGGTGCTTCGGGGCCGCGTCCCGTGCGTGGTGCGTTGCCGGTTCCTGGTGGGGCTCGTGGTGCGCACTCGTGGCCGACGGCGGGTGGTGGGCTCCGGAGCCGGGCCGGTTTCGGCGGGGGCCTCGCTTTCCGTCGGCTGCTCGGTGTCCGGGCCGGTGTTGGTGCGACAGGCCGTGCCGCTGGGCTCCCGTTGCCCTCCTGCCGTGCGTTCCGAGCGTTCCGCGCGCAGGCAGCGGCGGACCGACTCGGGGTCCAGGCCCTGGTTGCAGGCCTGGTGCAGCAGGCGGGCGAAGAGGTACTCGGGGTCCGCGCCGAGGGCCATGGCGAAGGCCTCCCTCGCCTCCAGTTCGTCGCCGGTGGACCAGGCGACCCAGCCGGCCAGGGTGAGCGGCGCGGCGGCGTGTTCGCCGTACGGGCCGGCGCAGCGGCGGGCCAGGGCCCGCCAGAGGCGGAGGGCGGGGCCGGCTTCGTCGCCCTCCATCCACTCGGCGGCGCGGTCGCGGGTGGTGCGGTCCTGGAGGCCGAGGATCAGGGTCGCCGCCTCGTCGGGGCCGAGCAGTTCGTCGTCGCGCAGGTCCGCGGTGACTGTGCCGGTCGCGGGCGGGGCTTCGGCGAAACGGCGCATGATCCGTTCGGCGAGGCGGAGGGTCTCCTCGGCGACGTCGGCGCGACTGGCGTCGTCGAGGATGCGGGAGACCAGGGCCATGCTGGCGGTGTCGAGGGCGACTTCCTGTTCGAGCGCGGCGGAGTTCTCCCTGGGGAGGAGCCGGGCGCGCAGTTCGCGCAGGGTGCCGCGCACCTGGATGCCGGCGTAGGTGGCCGCGGCGGCGACCACGGAGGTGCCGGGCAGGCCCATGGGAACGCCCTCTGCGGGGCAGCACACTTCGCTGTCGCAGCAGTAGGACCAGAAGCGGCCGTCGGAGATGCACAGCGCCTCGACCACCGGTACGTCGAGGGCGCCGCATTCGAGGCGGACCTTGTGGGCGAGGGGCCGCAGGCGCTCCATGACCTGGCGTCCCGATTCGCCTGCCGCCGGTTCCTGGCAGAGGTAGGCGACCATCTGACCGGGCCGGGCGCCCCGGCGTTCGCTGCCCGTGACCAGGCCGTGGACCAGTTGCCGGGCGGCGGACGGCCAGTCGTCGGGATGCGCGGGGATGCCGAGCCTGGCCCGGCCGCCGAACCTGCCGCGGCCGTCCTTCTCGGTCAGGGCGACGAGGACGATGCTGTCCTCCGGTCGGTAGCCGAGGAGGTACGGGAGGGCGTCGGCGAGTTCCGCCGGGGTGCGCAGGGTGACCTGGTGGTCGCCGAAGGCCGGGTCTCCGAGGGAGATGTCACCCGTGCCTGCGGTGATGTCGCTGTTCTCGGACGGTCCGGTCGTGTCGCTGTGATTCGTCATGCGACGACGATCTCGCGGATGGTGACGCTCCGCTTGAGCCTGTGGATAAGTCCGATCAGGGACACGTCACAGCCGGCCGGGGCGTGCCCGTCGTCCACATGCCACGCGGACTGTCGGTCCCGTCCTGTTGTATGGAACGCATGGAGCACACGAGCAACGCGGAACTCCGGACGGCCGCCGACGCGGTCCTCGCCCGTCTCGTCGGGGACGCCTCGGGCGCGGCCCGGCTGCGCGAGGACCAGTGGCGGGCCATCGAGGCGCTGGTCGCCGAGCGGCGCCGGGCCCTGGTCGTGCAGCGCACGGGATGGGGGAAGTCCGCGGTGTACTTCGTGGCGACGGCGCTGCTGCGCTCGCGGGGCGCGGGTCCCACGGTGATCGTGTCCCCGCTGCTGGCGCTGATGCGCAACCAGGTCGAGGCGGCGGCCCGGGCGGGCATTCACGCCCGGACGATCAACTCCTCGAACACGGAGGAGTGGGAGACGGTCCAGGCAGAGGTCGCGGCCGGTGAGGTCGACGTGCTGCTGGTCAGCCCGGAGCGGCTCAACAACCCGGACTTCCGCGACCAGGTGCTTCCGAAGCTGGCCGCCGCGACCGGGCTCCTCGTGGTGGACGAGGCGCACTGCATCTCGGACTGGGGTCATGACTTCCGGCCGGACTACCGGCGGCTGCGGACCATGCTGGCCGATCTGCCGCCCGGCGTGCCCGTGCTGGCGACCACCGCGACCGCCAACGCGCGCGTGACCGCCGACGTCGCCGAGCAGCTGGGCACCGGCGGCGCCTCGGACGCCCTGGTGCTGCGCGGCCCGCTGGACCGGCAGAGCCTGAGCCTGCACGTGCTGCGGCTGCCGGACGCCGCGCACCGGCTGGCGTGGCTCGCCGACCACCTCGACGAGCTGCCGGGTTCTGGCATCGTGTACACGCTCACGGTGGCCGCGGCCGAGGAGGTCACGGCCTTCCTGCGGCAGCGCGGCCACACCGTCGCCTCGTACACCGGGAAGACGGAGAACGCCGACCGGCAGCAGGCCGAGGAGGATCTGCTCGCCAACCGCGTCAAGGCGCTCGTCGCCACCTCCGCGCTGGGCATGGGCTTCGACAAGCCCGACCTCGGCTTCGTGGTGCACCTCGGTTCGCCGTCCTCCCCCATCGCCTACTACCAGCAGGTCGGCCGCGCGGGACGGGGCGTGGAGCACGCCGAGGTGCTGCTCCTGCCGGGCAAGGAGGACGAGGCGATCTGGCAGTACTTCGCGTCGCTGGCGTTCCCGCCGGAGGACCTGGTGCGCCGCACGCTCGACATCCTCGCGCGCGCGGACCGGCCGCTGTCGCTGCCCGCCCTGGAGCCGCTGGTGGAACTGCGCCGCTCCCGCCTGGAGACCATGCTCAAGGTTCTCGACGTGGACGGGGCGGTCAAGCGGGTCAAGGGCGGCTGGATCGCCACCGGCCGGCCGTGGACGTACGACTCGGAGCGGTACGACTGGGTCGCGCGGCAGCGCAGGGCCGAGCAGGAGGCCATGCGCGCGTACGCGGCGACGACGGAGTGCCGGATGGAGTTCCTGCAACGGCAGCTGGACGACGAGGGCGCCAAGCCCTGCGGCCGCTGCGACAACTGCGCGGGGCCGCGCTTCACGGCGGACGCCTCCGCCGACGCGGTCGGTGCGGCCCGGGCCGATCTGGGCCGAGCCGGTGTCGAGGTGGAGCCGCGGCGCATGTGGCCGACCGGGCTTCCGGCGATCGGCGTGGAGCTGAAGGGGCGCATTCCGGCCGGTGAACAGGCCACGCCGGGCCGGGCCCTGGGGCGGTTGTCGGACATCGGCTGGGGCAACCGGCTGCGGCCGATGCTCTCTCCGCAGGCGTCCGACGGCCCCGTGCCCGACGACGTGGCGAAGGCCGTGGTGGGTGTGCTCGCGGACTGGGCCAAAGGACCCGGCGGCTGGGCTTCAGGGACCCAGGACGCCCCGCCGCGCCCCGTCGGCGTGGTCACCGTCGCCTCACGCACGCGGCCGCAGCTGATCAGCTCCCTCGGCGCGCACATTGCACAGGTCGGGCGGCTGCCGCTGCTGGGCTCGGTCGAGTACACGGGCGAGGCTCCGCCGTCCTCCCGGAGCAACAGCGCCCAGCGGCTGAAGGCGCTGCACGGGGCACTGACCGTACCGTCCGCGCTCGCCGCCACGCTCGCCGAGGCGCGCGGCCCGGTCCTGCTCGTGGACGACTTCACCGAGACCGGCTGGACCCTCGCGGTCGCGGCCCGCATGCTCCGCCGCGCGGGCGCCCTGGAGGTGATGCCGCTGGTCCTCGCCGTACAGGGATGACGGCGAGTGGTGGCGGCGCCCGCCTCCCCGCCTTCCCCCGCGCCTCCATACCGCGCGCCCACCTCCCCCACACCCACACGTGCGTATCCCTGGACGACCCGCGCGGTCATGGCGTACGAAGATCTCCTGGGGGTACTTCGGAGGCGTCGCCGGGTGGCGCAGTGGGCAGGTATACAGCAGGGATATAAGTGGCTTACCGCTCGATAAGGGTCGGTGGCCCCAATTGCTCGTTGCCGCATCTCAGTTCGACAGGAAGAATTGAGGTCCGCTCCCCGCACTGCTCGTCCGTGATCAGACAGGGCTCCACTGCGGTGCGCGGTCCCTGGAATCCGACCCCGCCCGCAGTGTGGGCGCGTAGCCGAAGGGAGGAACGTGACCTTCGGATTCGCTCCGTCCTCGGCGGCCTCGTTGTCGACGTCCGCCACCTCCGCCAATCGTGTGCTCGAGCCCGCGGAATGGGCCGCCGCGGGGATCCCGCTGCTGCGCAATCCCCGCGAGATCGTCAGCGGACTGCACACCCGGCACCGCCCGCGGCCCGAGACGGCCGTCGTGGCGGTGCTCGATCCGGACGACCGGCTGCGGGCGAGCGCCTCGTTCACGCGTCGCCAGGCGCAGGCCGACGGCTGGATGTTCCGCAACGCGCTGCTCGCCCAGCTGCGCCGGGTCATCCCGCACGATCTGCGCCGCCGCACGCCGGTGCGCACGGCCGTGCTGCTGTACTGCCGTGAGGGCGATGCGCGCTGGACGGAGGAGGACGGCGCGTGGATGTGGGGCCTGCGGGACGCCTGCACCCTGCACGGGCTGCGCTGCGGGGCGTACATCACGCTGACGCGAGACGGCTGGCAGGTGCTCGGTGACGGGCGGGGTGGACGCCGGCCGAGTGTGGATTCGACACCGGAGCCGTTCGCCACGTCCGAGGCGCTGCCTCCGCCGCCGAGGACCGGCGGCGTCTCCTCGGACGTGCTGCGCCGCGTGGCGGCCCGCTGACCCGGCCGACTCTTTGAACGCGTGAGCAACTGCGGCGGGACGTTCCGCCTTGCCGCCTCCCCCGCGCGGCGCACAGGGGCACTCAGCAGACACGGACACGCAGCACGCACAGGCAGACAGCACACGCCCAGGCACGCCGTACTCGCACGCGCACGCACAGCCACCACACGACGTCACCCGGCGCCGCCCGGGACGCGCGGGTGTCGGCTCAGACGCCCGCGCCCAGCACCGCGTTGATCCGCTGCGGGTCGCCGCAGACGATCAGCAGGGCGCCGGCCCGCGAGTGGGCCGTGGCCAGGGCCGCGGCGGCGGACGCTTCCGGGCCGCCGTTGACGGCGACGACGACCACGGGACGCGCGGCGGCGCGGTCCACGACGGCGGCGTCCGCGTAGAACACGTCGTCCCGCGCGTCGTGCTGCGCCCAGTAGGAGGCCTCACCGAAGGACAGCTCGTGGGCGGCCCACGGGTGCTGCTCGCCGGTGGTGACCACCAGGATGTCGCCGGGCGCGCGGCCCGAGTCCAGGAGTAGGTCCACGGCTTCCTCGGCGGCGTCGAGGGCACCCTCGACCGACGCCGGGATCAGCTGGACCTGCGGGGTGGCGGAACCGGCGGCAGCGGCCGGTCCCGACGGCGCGGGCTTGGCGGCGGCGACGTCATGCGGGGTGCGCTGCGCCGGGCTGGTGGCCCGCAGGGGGCCGCCGGGGCGGCCGGGCCGCGGCGGGGCCGCGGGACGGGGGCCGGGTACGGGGCGGGGGGTCGGCGCGGTGCGGCCGTTGGCCGGGGTGGCGCGGGGACCCTGGGCACTCTCGTGAATCTGAGGCTCCTCGGGAATGAGAGGCATGAGCTGATGTTTATCAAACGCCGGTGCGGCTCGCGTCGGCGGGTGGCCCTTGACCGCACGGGCAACCGTCAGAAATCGAAGCCGAGCTGACCCTCGATCTCCGGCACGCCCGCGTTCACCAAGGTGCGGACCTTCTTCAGGTGCCGCCACCTGGGCAGCGCATCAAGATACGCCCACGACAACCGGTGGTGCGGGGTGGGGCCCCGCTCCGCCAGTGCGGCCTTGTGCACGGGCGACGGATACCCGGCGTTGTCCGCAAAACCGAAGTCTGCATGGTCGCTGCCCAGTTCGGCCATCATTTTGTCGCGCTGGACCTTGGCGATCACCGAGGCCGCCGCGACCGCCACGCACGACTGGTCGCCCTTGATGACGGTCCGGACCCGCCAGGGGGCGCCGAGGTAGTCGTGCTTCCCGTCGAGGATCACCGCGTCGGGCCGGACGGGCAGGGCTTGCAGGGCGCGTACCGCGGCGAGCCGCAGCGCGGCCGTCATCCCCAGGTCGTCGATCTCCTCCGGGGAGGCGTGACCGAGGGCGTACGACGTCACCCAGGTCCGCAGCGTCTCGGCGAGTTCCTCGCGGCGTTTGACGGTGAGGAGCTTGGAGTCGGTGAGGCCTTCGGGGGGCCGGCGCAGTCCGGTGATCGCTGCGCAGACGGTGACGGGACCGGCCCACGCGCCGCGCCCCACCTCGTCGACACCGGCAATGACCTTCGCTCCGGTCGTGGCGCGCAGGGAGCGCTCGACGGTGTGAGTAGGCGGTTCGTACGGCATGGCGCCCTTAGGGTACGCCGCCCGCATCCCGCCGCGACACCCCGGTTCCCCGGGCCGTTCCGGGACGTTGGAAGGCTGCCGTCAGGTGTCGGCCGGGCGAAGCAGCGGGAACATCGGCCGGTCGATCAGCCCCTCGAGTTCCCGGTCGACCCATTCGCAGGTCTGCCCGGGCGCCGACACCAGCCACGTCCTCGACGCTATCACCGCATGGAAGCGTTTCCCCTGGCTCGGGTCGCATTCGTGAAGGACGGAGCGCAGGGCGAATCCGGCTCGCCGCATGGCTCGACGGGCGCTGGGTGGGACGGCCTGACCGTCGGCGCCTTCGCCGCCGCCGTCGTACTGCTGACGGCGTTCGCGTACGCCGGCAGCGCGGAAGGCCCCGGTCCAGGCTCTGTCCCCGCCGCGCTCAGCCCGTCGCCGACGCCCTCTCCCCCACCCCCGGCACCCACTCCGGCAGGCTCTCCGTCCGCTCCAGCCACTCCGTCGGCGGGGTGCCCGTCCTGGCCGAAGCGATCACGCCGCCCACGATCGCGCAGGTCGTGTCCACGTCCCCACCGGCCTGCGCGGTCGTCCAGAACGCCTGCTCGTAGTCGCCGAGGCACCGCGCGGCCGACCACAGCGCGAAGGGCACCGTGTCGTGCGCCGTCGTACGCCGTCCGCAGCCGAGGACCGCCGCGACGGTGCCCGGGTCGCCGTAGTCGAGCATGTCCAGGGCCCGGCGCAGGCCCGCGCCGACCGCGCTCCTCTTCGGCACCAGGCCGACTACGCCGTCGATGAGCCCTTCGGCGCTCGGCGGCCCGCCCGGGGCGGCGGCCAGCGCGGCGGCAGCGGCGACGGCCATCGCGCCGACCACGGCCTCGCGGTGCTGATGGGTGGGGTAGGCGGAGATCTCCGCCTGGTGCGTGGCCTGCTCGGGGTCGTCCGCGTACCAGGCGCCCAGCGGGGCGATCCGCATCGCGGCGCCGTTGCCCCAGGAGCCCTGCCCGTTGAACAGCGCGGCGGACAGCTCGCGCCAGTCGCCGCCCTCGCGGATCTGCCTCAGCAGCCGGTCGACGGCCCGGCCGTAGCCGCGGTCCGCGTCGTGGTGCCCGGCGAAGGAGTGCGCCAGCGCGTCCTGGTCGACGCGGTGGTGGGCGGCGAGGACGGCGACCACGGAGCAGGCCATCTCCGTGTCGTCCGTCCACTGCCAGGGCCCGTCGGGCAGCTCGCGCCGCTTGAGCAGCGGGTAGTTCACCGGGACGGAGAACTGGGCGCCCAGCGCGTCTCCGACCGACAGTCCGCGCAGGGCTGCCAGGGCGCGCTCCAGGCGCCGGGCGGGCGCGTCGGCCACGTCGACCGTGCCGGGTTCGCCGGATACGCCGGGTTCGTCGGGTGAGGAGTCGAAGGAGTCAGCGGTCATCGCTCTGCCACTCTATTCGGTGATCCCCGTACGGTTCCGGATCACGCCAGCGTTCGAACGGCCGGTCCAGCATGTACTTGCCGTCGTCCCCGAGAACGAGCATCCGCACCTCCCCGTTCCCCGGATTGGCCAGCGACTCGAACTCGGCCACCGTCCAGTGGAACCACCTCATGCAGAACAGCCGCATGGCCAGTCCGTGCGTCACGATCAGGACGTTCGGCGGGTGGTCCGGCGCCTCGAAGCTGCGGAACAGGCTCTCCAGGAAGCCGCCGACCCGGTCGTACACGTCGGCCCCGGACTCGCCCTGCGCGAAGCGGTAGAAGAAGTGGCCGTAGGCGTCCCGGTAGGCCTTCTGGAGGCGGACGTCGTCACGGTCCTGCCAGTTGCCCCAGTCCTGCTCGCGCAGCCGGGGCTCCTCGCGCACGCGTATCAGCTCGGGGTCGAGGTGGAAGGCGCGCAGCGTCTCGTGCGTACGGCGGTACGGGGAGACGTACACGCTGACCCGCTCACGGCCGAACAGCTCGCGCAGCGCCTTGCCCGTCTCCTCGGCCTGCCGCCAGCCGCGTTCGGTGAGGGCGAGAGCGTGGTCGGGCTCCCGCTCGTAGACGGAGTCGTCGACATTGCCCGTCGACTCGCCGTGCCGGACGAGAACGATGCGCCGTGGTCGTGCCATGCCAGCACACTAGATCGGGCCGGTGGCCGTCGAGCACCCGCGCGGGCCCCGTACGGCGTAGGTCACACGGATCGCGACACGGCGTTCGTCACACGGACCGCCGGCCACACGCGCGTGCCGCACGCCGGATCATGCCCGGTGCCACACGGGCGTGCCGCACGTAGGGTCATGCCCGGTGACCACGCGTGCGTGCCGCACGTAGGAGCGTGCCGGCGGCACACGCGTGTGCCGCACGCCGGGACGGTCCGGGAATCAAACGGTCCAGGCGGTCTCGAGATCCACGACGTCCCCGGTGAGGGCCGCGACGTCGGCCTCCGTCTGGGCGCGCAGGGCGAGCCGCTCCACCCGTTCCGTGCGGTACTTGCCGTGCTCGGCCGCCGAGCGCCACATCGACAGGATCAGGTACTCGTGGCCCGGCGCCTCGCCGAACAGTCCGCGGATCATGCCCGGCGAGCCGGCCATCGCCGGGTTCCACACCTTCTCCTGCATCAGGACGAAGTGCTCCGCGCGCTCCTCGTGGACGCGGCACAGCGCGACCCGCACCAGGTCGGCGTCGGTGAAGCGCGGCTCGAAGCCGGTCTTCACGTCGAAGCGGTAGTCGAACAGCCGCACCCGGGCGTCCTTGAAGGTGCCCGACTGGGCCGTCGCGAGCCGGTCGTGGGAACGCGCCATGAAGGAGTCGTAGAAGGCGCGGCTCTCCCAGAAGGCGAAGATGTTCGCCACGTCCGGTCGCCTCCGGCTCCAGCCACCGCCCTGTCCGCGAAATCCCGGCTCCCCCGGAAGCCCCGCCCATTTCCGCTGCCCCCGCTCGAACCCGCGGCGGTCCACCACGGTGCAGCGACTCCACTTGACCAGCACCGCGCCATCGTACGGCCCTGGACGTGGCGCCGGTCATGCTCGGCGGCACCGCTTCCCGGCGCGGGGCGGGGCCTGCGTGGGAGGATGGCAATCGGCCCTGGCTGCGCGGCAGTTAGGGGAAGGACGTGCAGGACGGGTACGGGGAAGGGGACTGCTGGTGAACGGTCTGGGCAAGGGAATCCGCAAGGTCGAGGTCTCGCTGAGGTGGGATCCGAGTCCGGCCGGGAAGCCGCCCTCCGATCTCGACCTGGTCGCCGGTACGTACCTGGCGAGCGATCCGCACGGTGACGCCGCCTATCTGGTGCACTTCGACAGCCGCTCCCCCGACGGCACGATCACGCTCAACCGGGACAGCGAGGACGGCAAGGGCTTCGGCTGGGACGAGGTCATGACGCTGGAGCTGGACCGGCTCGACGCCCGGTACGCGCGCGTGGTGGTCGGCGTCGTCATCCAGCAGCGCTCCGGCGCCCGGACGTTCGCGGACGTGGCCAACGTCGGCCTGCGCATCCGGGAGGGCTACACCGTGCTGGCCGAGGACGACTTCGGCGGTGTCCTCGGCGCGACGGCGGCGACGGTGGCCGAGTTCGTCCGGGGCGAGACCGGCACCTGGGACTTCCGCCCCGGAGTGCGCGGCTCCGGCACCGACCCGGCCACGTTCACGAGGACGATGGGCGCGGCGCGCAACTGAGAGGACGCCGGCAGGCACGGACACACGCGGAAGGGGACCGGCCACCGGGCCGGTCCCCTCCGTCGTCTCAGCGCTCAGCGGTCACCGCTGGGCCGGCGGTCAGCTGCAACCGCTCGTCGAGCCGCACCCCTCGCAGATGTAGCAGGACCCCGCCCGCTGCATCTTCGTGCCGCAGGAGAAGCACAGCGGGGCGTCCGCCTGGATGCCCAGTTGCATTTCCACCAGTTCGGCGCTGGTGTGGGCCTGCTGCGGGGCGGGCTTGGCGGCCTCCGTCCCGGCCTGCGGCGTGGCGACGGCCTTCAGCTCCTGGGCGCGCGGCGCCGACTGGGCGAGGCCCTCGACGTCGACCTCGTCGTCCGACGGCTCGTACGAGCCGGTCTCCAGGTGGCGCTGGCGTTCCTCGGCGGAGTGGATGCCGAGCGCGGAGCGCGTCTCGAAGGGCAGGAAGTCCAGCGCCAGGCGGCGGAAGATGTAGTCGACGATCGACTGCGCCATCCGCACGTCCGGGTCGTCCGTCATGCCGGCCGGCTCGAAGCGCATGTTGGTGAACTTCGAGACGTACGTCTCCAGCGGCACGCCGTACTGGAGGCCGACCGAGACCGCGATGGAGAAGGCGTCCATCATGCCCGCAAGGGTCGAGCCCTGCTTGGACATCTTCAGGAAGACCTCGCCGAGACCGTCGTCCGGGTAGGAGTTGGCGGTCATGTAGCCCTCGGCGCCGCCGACGGTGAAGGACGTGGTGATGCCGGGACGGCCCTTCGGGAGGCGCTTGCGGACCGGGCGGTACTCGACCACCTTCTCGACCGCGGTACGGATCGTCTCCTCGGCCTTCTCGGTGATCTCGGCCTTCTCCGCGGCCTTGGTGTCCTTGGTCTTCGCGGAGAGGGGCTGGCCGACCTTGCAGTTGTCGCGGTAGATGGCGAGCGCCTTGACGCCCAGCTTCCACGCCTCGTAGTAGATCTCCTCGACCTCCTCGACGGTCGCCGTCTCCGGCATGTTGACCGTCTTGGAGATGGCGCCGGAGATCCACGGCTGGATCGCGGCCATCATGCGGACGTGGCCCATCGGGGAGATGGCCCGCTCGCCCATCGCGCAGTCGAACACCTCGTAGTGCTCGGGCTTCAGGCCGGGGGCGTCGATCACATTGCCGTGGTCGGCGATGTGGGCGACGATCGCCTCGATCTGCTCCTCCTGGTAGCCCAGGCGGCGCAGGGCCTGCGGGACCGTGCCGTTGACGATCTGCATCGAGCCGCCGCCGACCAGCTTCTTGAACTTGACCAGCGCGAGGTCGGGCTCGACACCCGTGGTGTCGCAGGACATCGCCAGGCCGATGGTGCCGGTCGGGGCGAGCACGGACGCCTGGGAGTTGCGGAAGCCGTTCTTGTCGCCGAGGCGGATCACGTCCTGCCAGGCCTCGGTGGCGGCGGCCCACACCGGGGTGTCCAGGTCGTCCATGCGGACGGCCGTGGCGTTGGCGTCAGCGTGCTGCTTCATGACGCGCTTGTGGGCGTCGGCGTTGCGGGCGTAGCCGTCGTACGGGCCGACGACCGCGGCGAGTTCGGCGGAGCGCCGGTAGGCCGTGCCCGTCATCAGGGAGGTGATGGCGCCGGCGAGGGAGCGCCCGCCGTCGGAGTCGTAGGCGTGGCCGGTGGCCATCAGCAGGGCGCCGAGGTTGGCGTAGCCGATGCCGAGCTGGCGGAAGGCGCGGGTGTTCTCGCCGATCTTCTGGGTGGGGAAGTCCGCGAAGCAGATGGAGATGTCCATCGCGGTGATGACCAGCTCGACGACCTTCTGGAAGCGGTCGGCCTCGAAGGACTGGTTGCCCTTGCCGTCGTCCTTCAGGAACTTCATCAGGTTCAGCGAGGCCAGGTTGCAGGACGTGTTGTCCAGGTGCATGTACTCGCTGCACGGGTTCGACGCGGTGATGCGGCCGGACTCGGGGCAGGTGTGCCAGTTGTTGATGGTGTCGTCGTACTGGATGCCGGGGTCGGCGCAGGCCCAGGCGGCCTCGGCGATCTTGCGGAACAGCTGCTTGGCGTCGACCTCTTCGATGACCTCGCCGGTCATGCGGGCGCGCAGGCCGAACCTGTCGCCGTTCTCCACCGCCTTCATGAACTCGTCGTTCACGCGGACCGAGTTGTTGGCGTTCTGGTACTGGACGGACGTGATGTCGTCGCCGCCCAGGTCCATGTCGAAGCCCGCGTCGCGCAGGACGCGGATCTTCTCCTCTTCCTTCACCTTGGTCTGGATGAAGTCCTCGATGTCCGGGTGGTCGACGTCGAGGACGACCATCTTGGCGGCGCGGCGGGTGGCGCCACCGGACTTGATGGTGCCGGCGGAGGCGTCGGCGCCGCGCATGAAGGAGACCGGGCCGGAGGCGTTGCCGCCGGAGGACAGCAGCTCCTTGGAGGAGCGGATGCGGGACAGGTTCAGGCCGGCGCCCGAACCGCCCTTGAAGATCATGCCCTCTTCCTTGTACCAGTCGAGGATCGACTCCATGGAGTCGTCGACGGACAGGATGAAGCAGGCCGAGACCTGCTGGGGCTGCTGGGTGCCGACGTTGAACCAGACAGGGCTGTTGAAGCTGAAGATCTGGTGCAGGAGGGCGTACGCCAGCTCGTGCTCGAAGATCTCGGCGTCGGCGGGCGAGGCGAAGTACGTGTAGTCCTCACCGGCCTTCCGGTACGTCTTCACGATGCGGTCGATCAGCTGCTTGAGGCTGGTCTCGCGCTGCGGGGTGCCGACGGCACCGCGGAAATACTTGCTGGTGACGATGTTGACCGCGTTCACCGACCAGAAGCCGGGGAACTCGACGCCGCGCTGCTCGAAGTTGACCGAGCCGTCGCGCCAGTTGGTCATGACGACGTCACGGCGCTCCCACTCCACCTCGTCGTAGGGGTGGACCCCAGGGGTGGTGTGGATGCGCTCGATCCGCAGTCCCTTCCCGCCCTTGGTGCTCTTGGCTCGGGAACTCCGTGCCGGACCGCTCGCCGTCTCTGTCATGCCGCCTCCCTGTACGGGCGAAAACGCCCTGAAGTGCCCCGTTTGTTCCCGTGGCACGGTGTTCTGTCTGGTGTCGCGGGCCTCTCGTACGCCGCCCGCGACAGGTCTTCTCCCTCGCCGCCGCACGGCCGGCCCCGGTCCTGTGGTCCGGGTCCGGCCCGCCGGTCAGTCGGCGGCGCCCGCGGGTTCGGGGACCTGCCCGGTTCCCGTCGGCCCGCGGTCGTCTTCCTGGCTCCCCGCACCCGCGCCCTCGCGGACCGCGTCGTCCGCGGCGGTGCGCCCCGTCTGCTGCCTGAGCTCCATGATCGCGGCCTCGAAGTCCTCGAGCGAGTCGAACGCCCGGTAGACGGAGGCGAAGCGCAGGTAGGCGACGAGGTCGAGCTCCTGCAGCGGGCCGAGTATGGCCAGTCCCACGTCGTGGGTGGTCAGCTCGGCGCTTCCGGTGGCCCGCACCGCCTCCTCGACCCGCTGGCCGAGCTGGGCGAGCGCGTCCTCGGTGACAGGCCGCCCCTGGCACGCCTTGCGCACGCCGTTGATGACCTTGGTGCGGCTGAAGGGCTCGGTGACCCCGGACCGCTTGACCACCATGAGCGAACACGTCTCCACGGTCGTGAAACGACGGGAGCAGTCCGGACACTGGCGGCGCCTGCGGATCGACGTGCCGTCGTCGGTCGTACGGCTGTCGACGACGCGGCTGTCGGGGTGCCTGCAGAAGGGGCAGTGCATGGTTCCCAACCCTCCTCACAGCAGACCCATTGACCTCGCCGAGCCACATCAGCCCCACGAAGCAGCCCTCAGCATAGGCGATCTCCGCCGGACCGATCACCCGGGGGACCACAACTTCTGGGCTACCGGTGCAACACCTACCACTACATGTGGGGATTGGCTCATACACACGCCGTACGCGCGTGTCGCGGCCGCCCCGCCGCGGCGGATGCGGGGATACCGTGGGCACCACGCGGAGGGGACGTGCCGCTCCCGCGAAGGACGGAGGTCCGGATCCGGCCGGCGGAAGGCCGGATGGCAGACTGGGCGGCGCCCCGCGGGGCCGCCGTCCCGGCGGTGACGCAGGACGAGCCACGGGCCCTTCTGCCCGCCCCGCAGCACGGTAAGCCCGGTACCAATACACCTGGACTCACGATCACGTCACTTGAATCGCGTTTTTTCACTCGAACGTGTGTTTGGCGCAACCTTTCGAAAGCAACTACCGTTGTGCAGCAGGGAGACCATCGAGAGGGGCCGACGTGACCACGACCGCAGACAGTGCCACCATCACTGCCCAGGACCGCTCCCAGGGCCGACTCGAGCCGGTGCACGCGATGAACGAAGCCACGAATCCCGAGGGGCACAAGCGCTCCCTGCCCGGACGACCTCCAGGCATCCGGGCGGACAGTTCCGGACTCACCGACCGGCAGCGCCGGGTGATCGAGGTCATCAGGGACTCCGTGCAGCGCCGCGGGTACCCGCCGTCGATGCGGGAGATCGGCCAGGCCGTGGGCCTGTCCAGCACCTCGTCGGTGGCACACCAGCTCATGGCGCTCGAGCGCAAGGGCTTCCTGCGCCGCGACCCGCACCGCCCGCGGGCCTACGAGGTGCGCGGCAGCGACCAGGCCTCCTCCGTGCAGCCCACGGACACCGCCGGCAAGCCCGCCGCGTCATACGTGCCGCTGGTCGGCCGTATCGCCGCCGGTGGCCCGATCCTCGCCGAGGAATCCGTCGAGGACGTCTTCCCCCTCCCGCGGCAGCTCGTCGGCGACGGTGAGCTGTTCGTCCTGAAGGTCGTCGGCGACTCGATGATCGAGGCCGCCATCTGCGACGGCGACTGGGTCACGGTCCGCCGCCAGCCCGTCGCCGAGAACGGCGACATCGTGGCCGCGATGCTCGACGGAGAAGCCACCGTCAAGCGCTTCAAGCGCGAGGACGGCCACGTCTGGCTCCTCCCCCACAACTCCGCCTACGAGCCGATCCCCGGTGACGACGCGACCATCCTGGGCAAGGTGGTCGCCGTGCTGCGCCGCGTGTGAGGTCCGAGGCGGGCGGGCCACGCCACCGCCCGCTCCCTGACCGGGCCCCGGAACCCCTGCGCCGGTTCCGGGGTCCCGTTTTTTGCGCCTGAACCGGCGCTCCCCCGCGAGACGGGCCGGTAAATCCCCCGCGCGCCGTGTCTACTGGGACTCCGCCCTTGCCTTCGCGTCGATCGCGGACAGGGACTTGCGGACCTGGTTGCGGTCTGTCGTGTACCAGAAGTCGGGCAGTGACGCCTTGAGGTAACTGCCGTAGCGGGCCGTCGCCAGCCGTGGGTCGAGGACGGCGACCACGCCGCGGTCGCCCGAGGCCCGGACCAGACGGCCCGCGCCCTGGGCCATGAGCAGCGCCGCGTGCGTCGCGGCGACCGCCATGAAGCCGTTGCCCCCGGCGTCCTCCACCGCCTTCTGGCGGGCGCTCATCAGCGGGTCGTCCGGGCGCGGGAACGGGATCTTGTCCATGACGACGAGCTGGCAGCTCGGCCCCGGCACGTCGACGCCCTGCCAGAGCGACAGCGTGCCGAACAGGCAGGTCTTCGGGTCGGCCGCGAAGTTCTTGATCAGCTCGCCGAGTGTCTCCTCGCCCTGGAGCAGGATCGGGAACTCCGGGATCCGGGAGCGCAGTTCCTCGGCGGCGAGCTGGGCGGCGCGCATCGACGAGAACAGCCCGAGGGTACGGCCGCCGGCCGCCTGGATGAGCTCGGTCAGCTCGTCCAGCATGTCGCCCCGGTCGCCGTCCCGCGCGGGGCGGGCCAGATGCTTGGCTACGTAGAGGATGCCCTGCCTGGGATAGTCGAAGGGCGAGCCGACGTCGACGCCCTTCCACTGCGGCAGGTCCTCGCCCTCCGTGCCCTCGGGGGCCAGGCCCAGGGAGGCGGCGACGCCGTTGAAGTCGCCGCCGAGCTTCAGGGTCGCGGAGGTCAGCACCACCGAGCGGTCCGCGAACAGCTTCTCCCGCAGCAGGCCCGACACGGACATGGGGGCCACGCGCAGGGAGGCGCCGCTGTACCGGAAGGCCGCTCCGGCGCGGGGCTCGTGCCGCTCGTACCAGACGACGTCCCACTCGGAGCCGTGCGTGATGCGCTCCGCCACGCTGTGCACGGTCTCCACGCTCGCCAGTGCCTGCTTGCGGACGGCGTCCTCGTCCTGGACGGACTTGTCGCGGGTGGTGCCGAGCGCGGAGATCACCGTGCGGCACGCGTCGCGCAGGGCCGTCAGGGCGTAGCCGAGGTCCTCCGGGATCTCCTCCAGGCGGCCCGGCAGGGCCAGCTCCATGAGCCGCTCGAAGCCCTCGGCGGCGGTCTGGAGCTGGTCGGCGGCCTTCTCGTTGACGAGCTTGGCGGCGCGGCGGACCGCGCGGTTGACCTGCCCGGGGGTGAGTTCGCCGGTGGCGACTCCGGTGACGCGGGAGACCAGCTCGTGCGCCTCGTCCACGATCAGCACCTCGTGCTGCGGGAGGACCGGGGCGCCCTCGATGGCGTCGATCGCGAGCAGCGCGTGGTTGGTGACGACGACGTCGGCGAGCTTGGCGCGCTCGCGGGCCGTCTCGGCGAAGCATTCGGTGCCGTACGCGCACTTGGTGGCGCCCAGGCATTCGCGGGACGACACCGACACCTGGGACCAGGCCCGGTCGGAGACACCCGGCGTCAGGTCGTCACGGTCGCCGGTCTCGGTGTCGTCGGCCCAGTCGCGCAGCCGCAGCAGGTCCTGGCCGAGCTTGCTGGTGGGCGCCGCGGCCTCGAACTGGTCGAAGAGACCCTCCTCCTCGTCCTGCGGGACGCCCTCGTGCAGGCGGTGCAGGCACAGGTAGTTCGACCGGCCCTTCAGCATGGCGAACTCCGGGCGGCGGCGCAGCAGCGGGTGCAGCGCCTCCACCGTGCGCGGCAGGTCCCGCTCGACCAGCTGGCGCTGCAGGGCCAGCGTGGCGGTGGCGACCACGACCCTCTCCCCCTGGGCGAGCGCGGGCACCAGGTAGCCGAGGGACTTTCCGGTGCCGGTGCCGGCCTGGACCAGCAGATGCGAACCGTCGTCGACGGCCTGGGCGACCGCTTCGGCCATGGCCACCTGGCCGGGGCGCTCCGTGCCGCCGACGGCTGTGACGGCGGCGTGCAGGAGTTCGGGGAGTGAGGGCTTCGTCATAGCCCGACCACCCTACGGCCCGGCACTGACAAACGGGTGGTCACCGGGGAGGAGCCCCTCGTTCGAGGGGTCCTCTCGTGCCGGGGGTCGCCGGCGGTCCGGCGTGGCCGCGGCACGCGCGCGTCACCCCGTACGGGCGTCCGCGCGGCCGGCGGCGGCGCCCAATGCCTCGGCCAGGCGGTCGAGCACGGCCGCTGCCTGCTCGTCGGTGATCGTCAGGGGCGGCAGCAGCCGGACGACGTTCGCGTGCGGGCCGCCCAGGTCCACGATCAGGCCCCGCCGCAGACACGCGCGCTGGACGGCCGCGGCGAGTTCGGGTGCGGCGGTGCGAGGCGTCCGGCCGGTTTGCGGCTCGGTACCGGACGTCGGCGAGCCGGGGTCGACAGGACGTCCACAGGTGCCCTGGTCCTCCTCCGGCCTCACCAGTTCGACGCCGATCATCAGGCCCCGGCCCCGTACGTCGCCGACGCAGGGAAAGTCACCGGCCAGGGCGCGGAGCCGGGTCAGCATGTGCGCGCCGAGCCGTGCCGCGCGTTCGGCGAGCCGGTTCTCACGGACGTACGCGAGCGTGGCCGTGCCGGCGGCCATGGCGAGCTGGTTGCCGCGGAACGGGCCGGCCGGTGTGTCCGGCTGCCCGGCGCCGAGGTCCTCGTGGTGGACCAGTACGGCGAGCGGCAGGCTGCCGCCGATGGCCTTGGACAGGACCATCACGTCCGGGGTCGCGCCGCTGTGCTCCACCGCCCACAACGCGCCGGTCCGCCCGACCCCTGTGTGGGTCTCGTCCACGATGAGCGGGATGCCCCGCTCGGCCGTGATCCGCCGCATGCTCCGCAGCCACGCGTCGGGCGCGGGCAGCACCCCGCCCTCGTCCTGCACGGGTTCGAGGATCATCCCGGCGGGCTGCGGCACGCCCGGCCGGGGGCCGTCGAGGACGGACTCGGTCCAGTGGGCGGCGAGTTCGGCGCCGCGGGGGCCGCCGACACCGAACGGGCAGCGGTAGTCCTGCGGGTGGGGCAGGCGGGTGATCCGCGGGTCGAGCGGGTCGCCGGAGGCTTCGCTGACCTCGGCGCTCGCGCCCTGGTGGGCGCGGGTGAAGGCGATCAGGCCGGTCCGTCCGGTCGCGGCGCGCACGAGCCGGAAGGCGGCCCGTACCGCGTCGCTGTCCGCCGGTCCGCAGAACCGCACGCGCGCGTGGGCGGCGAGGCCGGGCGGCAGCGTGTGGAGCAGTTCGGTGACGAAGGCGTCCTTGACGGGGGTGGCGAGGTCGGGGACGTGCAGCGGGGCGCCCGAGTCGAGGACCGTGCGGATCGCCTCCAGGACGACGGGGTGGTTGTGTCCCAGGGCGAGCGTTCCGGCGCCGGAGAGGCAGTCCAGGTAGCGGCGGCCGTCGGCGTCCTCGACGGTCAGGCCACGCGCGCGTACCGGCACGATCGGCAGGGCGCGCGCGTACGTGCGTGCCGCCGACTCGCGTGCCGACTGGCGCCGTGGGACGCCCTCCTGCCCGGCGCGTCCCCGGTCGCGGGCCGGCCCGCCCGGGCGCCCGGCCCGGTTCCCGCCCTCGGGGTACCGCCCGTCGTGTTCCCCGCCGTCCCCCTGCCCCCGGCGCGCGGCATCCACCACGGCTTCCTGCCTCCCGCTGTCCACGGGGGCCGCGCACCGACGGCGGACCCCCTTGCGCTACCAACCCCGGACCGCTCGCCGGGTTACGGGCCGGGCGGGGTTCCTCGTGGCGCGCCCGGCCCTGCCCGGCCCGGCTCCCGTGGTGCGGCCCGCCGGGGCGGAGTGCACAGCGTCCTGCATGCTTTCGGCGGTGGCAAAGCAGACCGTTGCTCACCTTCGTTCCATGAATTGCCATTGGTATAGAGCACGCATGTCCGAGCCCTATATCCTGCCGACACAGGGGCTGATGCCCGGGTTGTCCGGCGCGGAGAACGCGGGGGGCGAGCCGGCGATCCCGGCCGGAACGCCGTACCGGAGGAACGGCGATCACCTGGTTCGTTGCCAATGCCACCGATCGTTCTGAACGTTGCTCAAACTCTCGTCGGCGAGACTGAACACCTACCGGCCCGTAATTTCTGAATAGGTGGATTCATTCCGATTGACCGTTTGGTTGGCATCTCCACGCGTGGCGAGACGGCTACCACAGCGGCACAGGGCCGTAACAGCGGCACACCAGGCAAAGTTGGCAACTTGGGGCCACCACCGCGGCGATACGCGCGAGTAACCGTCCCCATAGCACCCAAAGCGGAAGCGGTACCGCGGGTGCCGGTCGTCAAACCTGCAGCTTGCTGTCACTGACAGCGCCACTAGAACTGGATATCGTCGGGGAGTCGTGATTACCTACACCTGATTTCGGCCGCACCGTGAGCACAAAGCACACGACCGATCCACAACACGCCTTTTATTGCCCAGGGGGCAATGCGTCACGGTTGGCACGAAATTAACTTCTGATTTAAACAATGCGCCGAGCGGGGGCCGGCGGTGGCGCTGAGCGCCACTCAGCTGGGGCCATCCTGAGCCGGTACACGCGCGGCGACGCAAGGTGGAACAACATGGGGGCGCACGCGTGGCTGGCACTTTGTTCGAACTTCCAACGGTCGGCGAGCTGGAGGGAACCGCCCCCCAGGGCCATGCCGCTCGCGTGGAGCAGACGCTGCTGCAGGCCCGGGGTCTGATCGAGTACACGGTCTCCCTGCACCGTCGCCGGCCGGCGACGGCCTCCGGCCTGACGCACATGGACGCCGAAGGGACCGCCGAGACCCTCGAAGAACTCGTCCTCAGCGCGCGCCGCTCGGTGAACGTGGCGCTGACCGGATCGGCCGCTTTGGTGGAAGGCGTGCTGCGGTGCCTGGTGCGGGTGCCGAGCGGAGTGACCGTCCGCGTGCTGTGCAGCCCGGCCGCCGTCGACGTGGCCCCCGCCCGGCTGCGCAGCCTCCCGGCCGTCCGGGTGTTCCCGCACGAACTGTGCGGCATCGTCGTGGTCGACGGAACGTCCGCGTTCCTGCGGCTGGGGGCCAGGGGCGCCGGGGACGGCCG
Organism: Streptomyces sp. NPDC051207; assembly: GCF_040682395.1. Lineage (NCBI taxonomy): Bacteria > Bacillati > Actinomycetota > Actinomycetes > Kitasatosporales > Streptomycetaceae > Streptomyces > Streptomyces sp. NPDC051207. Next base: position 348,051 of record NZ_JBFBAX010000002.1, read on the forward strand.
GGCGGCGATGGTCACCGACTGCGCCGCGGTCAGCACCCTCCAGCTGCTGTACGCCGGTGTCTGGTCGCGCGGCCGCAAGCTCGTCGACCACCCCGAGCTGAGCCCGCGGCTGCGCTCCGACCTCACCCGCCGCATCCTGGAACAGCTGCGCTCCGGGCGCACCGACGCCACCGCCGCGCGCGAGCTGCAGGTGTCCCTGCGCACCTACCGGCGGCACGTGGCTGAGATCATGCGGGAGTTGAACGCGACCTCCCGCTTCCAGGCCGGCGTGCGCGCCGTCGAGATCGGGCTGCTGCCCAAGGCTCCGTGACCACCCGGGCGGGACGCCGCCCGGGTGCCGCGGCGCCCCGAGGAACGGAACATCCAGCGAGGAGTGGGGGCACACCGTGTGCAGCCAATCGGGGGACGAGTTGGAGCATGCCCTCCTGCAGCTCAGAGAGTTGATCGAGTCAACCGTGATCATCCACCGGGACCGCAGCCGGCGGGAGCAGCTCATCACGGCGCTCCCCGGCAGCTACGGCAAGCTCATCGGCGTCACGCGTGAGCTGATCCAGCAGGCGGGCAGCACCGTCGACGTCCTGCGTTCGCGGGTGCCGGCCCCCGGCAAGCGGCTGGAGAAGATCGGGCGGCTGGAGTCCGGGCTGCTGCAGTTCCCGCGGGAGACGGTCTCGATACGGCTGCTGGCCAGTCCCGACCTGGTGGGCGAGACGTTCTGGGAGCGGCTGCCTCCCGAGGTCCAGGGGCAGCTCGCGATCCGGGTGGCGCGGCTGCCGCCCCTGCAGGTCCTCATGGCCGACGGCGCCACCGCCCTGGTGGTGGTGGGTCCGCCCGCCGACCGCCGGGCGTCCCTCATCAGGGTGCCCGAGGTGCTGGAGGCCCTGGGGACGCTGTTCGAGAGCATCTGGAGCAGCGCGGTCCCGCCGGACGAGGAGCTCGTGTTCGGCGACCCCGACCGGGCGGTACTGGCCCGCCAGATACTGGGCGCCATGCGGGCCGGTGTCACCGACGAGGTGGCCGCCCGCGAACTGACCGTCTCCGTGCGGACCTACCGCCGTTACGTCGCGGAGATCATGGCCCTGCTCGGTGCCACGTCCCGTTTCCAGGCCGGGGTCAGGGCGGCGGAGCTGGGGCTGCTGCCGCGCGGCACGACCTGGCAGGACGGCACCGGCCGCCCCTGAGACGGACGGGCGCAGGTTCCTGAAACGCGCGTTGCCCCGTGCGCGAGGGGGCAGTTGGATGGATCCGCAGGGAACGGGATTCATCTTCCAGGGTTGTTCCCGGTCTCCGGCGGCTCTCCCCGTGGCCGCCGGTCCGCGGCGGTCCGCACCGGCCTGACCGGTGCGGGTCCCCGTGCCCTCGACGACGTCCGTGCGGAAGGTGGATCCATGGAGCAGCGGCCGATCGGTCTGGTGTTTCCCGGCCAGGGAACGCAGCGTCAGGCAATGGGCGCCCCGTGGCGGGACACGCCGTCCTGGGAGATCACCGCGGAGATCTCCGAGGCCACCGGGGAGGACGTCGCCGAGCTGCTGCTCAACGCGTCGACGGAGCAGCTGCGCCGCACCGACCTGGCCCAGCTGTCCGTGTTCTCGGTCGCGATGATCGCCCACGCCGAGGCGGTACGGCGGGAGGCCTTCGACGGGCCCGTGGTCGCCTGCGCCGGTCACAGCCTGGGCGAGTACGCCGCCCTCACCGCGGCCGGCGCCTTCACCGTCGGCGCCGCCGCTGCCCTGGTCGCCGCGCGCGGCCGTGCCATGCGGGAGGCCTCCGGCGCCCGCGAGGGCACCATGGGCGTGCTGGTCGCCGCACCGCTGGAGGACGTGGAGCAGCTGGTGGACGCCGCGCGGGACAGGGGCGCGGACGTGTGGGTCGCCAACGTCAACGCGCCCGGCCAGACCGTGATCTCCGGGTCGGTCGACGGGGTCGGCCTGGTCGCGGACGAGGCGCCCTCGATCGGCGCCAAGTTCATCCGCCTCCAGGTCGGCGGCGCCTTCCACAGCCCGTACATGGCGCCCGCCGCCGAGGCCCTCGCCACCGCGCTGAAGGAGACCCCGGCCGCGCCGCGCCACCTGCCGGTGGTGGCCAACGTCGACGCCCGGCCCTACGACGGCGACTGCGGCTGGGCCGAACTCGGCACCCGCCAGCTGACCTCGCCGGTGCTCTGGGAGGCGAGCGTCCGCACGCTCACCGGCTCCCTCGGCTGCGGCCGGCTGGTCGAACTCGGGCCCGGGCGCACCCTGGCGGGGCTGATCCGCCGGATCGTCCCGGACGTCGAGGTGATGTCCGTGGACAGCCCGGCCGCCCTGGACTGACGACGAACCGCGCGAGCACGAGAGAGCCGGACACCATGGCATCCGTTCCCGACGGCAGGCGGCCCCGCCGCCGCACGGCCGCGTCGCCTCCGGCGGCGTGGCCCCAGTGTCCCGCGCGCGCCGCCGGGCGCGGCGGCCCGGCACGGCAGGTGACCCGACGATGACGACCGCGCCCCGGGAGTGGGTCAGCGGTGTCGGCGTGCTCGACAAGGCCTCCACGCTGCTGGCGATCGTGGAGCAGGCGCCGACGCCGCTGAGCGAGCTGGTCTCCCGCAGTGGTTTGACCCGGCCCACCGTGCACCGGATCGCGGTGGCGCTGGAACGGCTGGGGCTGCTCAGCCGGGACTTCCACGGCCGTTTCGTCCTCGGGCCCCGGCTCGGCACCATGTCCGTCGAGGCCCGCTACGACCGGCTGGCGCAGGCGGCGACGCCGGTCCTGGCCGAGCTGCACGCCCGTACCGGGCTCGACGCCCGGATCCTGCGGCGCCGCGGCAGGCTGCAGACCTGCGTCGCGGCCTGCGCGGGTGGTCCGGGGCCCGACGGCGCCGAGCGGGTGCCGGTCGGCATGTCCCGGCCCGCCCTCGCCGGCGCGGTCGCGCTGGTGCTGCTGGCCTGGGAGGAACCCGAGGAGATCCACGAGGGTCTGCACGGCGCCCGGTTCACCGCCGCCCACCTCGCGCAGGTACGCCGCCGCGGCTGGGCCCGCGGGCCCGACGTCATGCAGCCCGGTGACATCGCGTTCGCCGTGCCCGTGCAGGACAGCGGCGACCGGGTGGCGGGCGCGCTGTCGGTGTCGGGGCCGCCCGGGCGGATGGACGCGCTCCCGGGCCGGTGGCTCGCCGCGGCCGTGTTCGACGCCGCCGCCGACCTGGCCGACGCGCTGCGGCGCGCCCACGCCGTGCCGTCCCCGTGGGACAGGGCGGCGGCGGGCACGCCCTGAGCGGGCCGGGGCCCGGCGGTTCAGCGCTGTGTCTTGGTGATGGTGAACAGCACCCGCAGCACGAGGACCGAGCTGATCAGCAGCATGTTGTAGCCGAAGATGTCGAACAGCCGCAGTGAGCCGGCGACCCGCGGACCGCCCTGCGTGGACAGCAGCAGGATGCCCAGGACGCCGGTCAGCGCGCCGAGGAAGGCGAGCAGTACGTCACGGACGATGCCCCGGATGAAGCGCCGGTCCCGTTCGTCGGCGAACACCCGCACGTTGACGCTGAGCCTGCCCTGCTCCAGGGCGCTGCTGATGCGCTCGGCCCGGCGCGGCAGCCGCAGCAGCATCGGCAGGACGGCGGCGGCCTCGTCGAAGACCGAGCGGGACAGCTGCCGCGGGGAGAGCCTGCGGGCCAGTTCGGTGGAGGCGAAGGCCCGCGCCTCCGCCACGAGGTCGAAGCCGGGCACGAGCCGGTTCAGCGCGCCCTCGACGGTGGCCAGGGCCCGGAAGGCGGCGGCCACTTCGGGCGGTACGGTCAGGCCGTACTGGGCGACGAGCAGGAACAGGTCGGTGAACATCTCACGGCCGGGGGATCCCGAGGAGTCGAGGTGCCGGGCGGTGAAGCGGCCCAGGGCGCGGGTGAAGCGCTCCTCGTCGATCTCGTCGGGGCGCTCCACGAGTTCCAGCAGGGCGTCGGAGAGCGCCTGCGGGTCGTTGCGGTCGATGGCCATGAGCAGGTCGCGCAGGCTGGAGCGCAGCATCTGGTCGATGCGGCCCACCGAGCCGAAGTCCACGAGGCCGAGCGTGCCGTCGTCCAGGACGAGGACGTTCCCCGAGTGCGGGTCGGCGTGGAAGACGCCCCCGATCATGATCTGTTCCAGCAGGCAGCCGAACAGGTCGCGGGCGAGCCGCTCGCGGTCCAGGCCCTGGGCTTCGATGACGGTGTCGGCCCGGTTCAGGGTGACGCCGTCGAGCCACTCGACCACCAGGACGCGTTCCGTGGACAGCTCCTGGTGGACCTCCGGCAGGCGGACCCGCGATCCCGGGCCGCCGCTCTCCTCGCCGGAACCGCCGCTCGCGGCCCGGCCGGTGTGGGCGGCGACGACCGCGGTGTTGCGGGCCTCGGTGCGGAAGTCCAGCTCCTCGTGGAGCGAGTCCGCGAACCCCCGCACGAGGTCGCGGGAGCCGACCGTCCGGCCCCAGGTGGTGTTCCGGTCCAGGATCTGGCTGATGCGGAACAGGATGTCCAGGTCGCGTTCCACCACCTGCCGGGCACCGGGCCGCTGGACCTTGACGGCCACGGCGCGGCCGTCCCGCAGCCGGGCGCGGTGCACCTGGGCCATGGAGCCGGCCGCGAGCGGCTCGGGTATGAACTCCGCGAACACCTTCTCCGGCGGCGCCTTCAGCTCCTCGGCGAGGACGCGTTCGATGTCGGGCCACGGTTCGGGGGCGACCTCGTGCTGCAACGAGCTGAGTTCGTCGACGAACACGTCGGGCAGCAGGTCGTAGCGGGAGGACAGCACCTGGCCCAGCTTGACGAAGGTGGCCCCCGCCTCCTCCAGGGCCAGCCGCAGCGACCTGGCCAGCGCGGCCTGGTCCTGGGGGCTCGCGGTGCCGCGCCGGGACCGGCCGGTCAGGAAGCGCCGCAGCCCGTGCCGTACGGCGATCCTGCTGAGCTGGGTGTAGCGGCGGCTGCGGGCCAGCCTGCGGCGCAGGGCGCCGGGCCAGCGGACCATGCCGCGCACCGAGCCGTTGGACACGGCCGCCTCGGACAGGACGAGGAACAGCATCGCGCCGAGCAGGGCCGCGCCCAGCTGCACGGTCACCAGCGGGGTGCGGCTCGCCTCCGGGCCCATCGGCGTGCCGGCCACGCCCGCGGCGAGCAGCCCCGCCACGCCCGTGAGCAGTGCCCGGACCGCGCCGATGCGCAGTCCGAGCACTCTGCGGGCCAGTACGGCCATGATCATGGGGCCGAGCAGGGCCGTGGCCCCGGCGATCAGGAGAACGTCGACTGCATTCACCTCGCCGAGCGTAGGCGCTGTCATGCTCTGCCCGGTCACATGATCCTTCAGGAGCCCGACTCCCCTGCGGTCACGGCCGGTCGGCGGTGACGGGTTCCGGTGCGGACGGCTCGGGCGCCCGCTCCGGCTCCGCCTCCACCCGGACCCGGCCGGGCCACCACGTCCGGTGGCCGAGCAGCGTCGTCACCGCGGGCACCAGCAGCACCGCCATCACGAAGGCGGTGAGCAGGATGCCGAAGGCGACGGCGAAGCCCATCTGCCGGAGCATGGAGTTCTGCGCCAGCAGCAGGACACCGAAGGTGCCCGCGAGGATGACGGCCGCCGTGCCGATGGTGGACGTGGAGTGCGTGATGGCCTGGCGGACGGCGTCCCTCGGGGTGCTGCCGTGCCCGACCTCCTCGCGCAGCCGGGCCACCATCAGGATGTTGTAGTCGGTGCCGATCGCCACCACGAAGAGGTAGACGATCACCGGCAGGGTGAAGGGCAGGCCCGCGTCGCCCGCGATGCCCTGGAACAGCCACACGGTGGCACCCAGCGTCGCGGCGAAGCCCAGGCCGACCGCGAGCATGAGGTACAGGGGCGCGACGACGCTGCGCAGCAGCAGTCCGAGAATCAGCATGATGGCCAGGCCGGCGACCGGGAAGACCACGGAGTAGTCGCGGTTGGTGGCGTCCTGGATGTCGGCGAGCACGGCCGAGGTGCCGCCGACGAGGGCGCGGGTGCCGTCCGGAGCCGCGTCGTGGGCGGCGTCCCGCAGGGGCCCGCCGAGCAGTTCGACGGCCTTGTCGCTGTCCGGCTTGTGCTTGAGGACGACGCCGAACTTGGCGATGTCGCCCTTGGGCGCGACGACCCCGGGCATGACGCGTCCGAAGCCGGCCGCGTCCAGGTCCTCGGCGTAGGCGTCGACCTGGCCCTGTTCGAGCCTGCCGCCGTCCTTCGCCTCCAGGAACACCCAGGTCGGGTCGGTCTGGCCGGCCGCGAAGCCGCGCTCCAGCTCCTTCGCCGCCTGCACCGACTCCAGGTCCTTCGGCAGGGAACTGCTGCTGTCGAAGACGGTGTTGAGGCTGAACAGACCCGTGGCGAGCACGGCGAGGAGACCACTGGAGACGGCGGCGACGAGGCCGGGACGGCGCGCGGTGAGCGAGCCCGTGCGGCCCGCGAGGGTGTGCTTGGGCTCCCTGCTCCACGCCTTGGACGGCCAGAACGCCTTGGTGCCCAGCAGCGAGAAGACCGCCGGTACGAGCGTCAGCGCGGCCACGAGGGTGACGCCCACCGAGATGGCGAGCGCCGGGCCGAGCGCCTTCAGCATGCCGAGGCTGGACAGCAGCAGGGCGAGGAAGGCGACGATCACCGCGCCGGCGGCCGACGCGATGGTCTCCCCGACCCGGGTGACCGCGTCGGTCATGGCCTCCTTGGGCGTCTGGCCCCGGCGCAGGAACTCCCGGTAGCGGAAGAGGAGGAACAGGATGTAGTCGGTGCCGACGCCGAACAGCACCACGATCAGGATCGACCCGATGGAGGCGTCCGCCTGGAACCCGCCGGCCGAGGAGGCCATCGAGATCAGGCCGGTGGCGACCACGAAGACCAGGGCGATGACGAGGACCGGCAGGATCGCGATGAGCGGGCTGCGGAAGATCGCGGCCAGCAGCACGATGAGCAGGACCAGCGTCGCCATCATGATCATGGCGTCGGTGTCGCCCGACGACTCCTTGGTGTCGAACGCCGTCGCCGCCGACCCGGTGATGCCCATGTGCAGCGAGGTGCCCTTGAGGAGCGGTTCGGCCTCCTCGCGCAGCGCCCCCACCGACTCCATCACGGTCTCGTCGTAGGGGTTGTCGGTGGTGGCCAGGATGCTCGCCAGGGCGATCTCGCCGTTCGCGGACACGGCCTGCGGGCTCGTCTCCACCTTGCTGATCTTCTCGAGGCCCGCCTTCTCCAGCCCGGCGGCGACCTTCGTGACGTCCGCCAGGTCGGCCTCGGTCAGCCGGCCGTTGTCGTCACGGCGGAAGACGATGACGGACGCGGGCTGCTCCTGCTGCGGAAAAGCTTTCTTCTGGAGTTCCCCGGCCTGCACCGATTCGTAATGGGAAGGCAGGAATTCGGCCTGATCGCTGACCGGCTTCAGCGGCGGGGCCAGGGAGGCCACGCCGATCGCCGCGATCACCCACGCCAATATGGTCAGCCAAGGGTGTTTGACGGCGGACCGTCCGACCCGTCCGAACATGGGGGGAAGCTCCTTCTCAGGGGATGCAAGGGCGCACCGATTGTCACCGCGCGCGTATCCCCCGGCCGGATCCCGGCGTAAAGCTGGCATCAAGCTGCCGCGGCGGTTCGCAAAATACCCGACGCGTATGGCGTTCCGCCGTTTCTCCGATTTCCGGGCGTATGCGTCCCGGGTTATCGGTAACGCGCTTCCGGGGCCGCTCTGGCACCTTCATGTCAGGTCCGTTGTCACCCTCTGAGTGAACTGCGAGGGTTGCAACCGGAAACGGTGGAAGACGTCCGACCACGTTCGACCACGACCGACCAGAAGTCCGCTCCCGCGCTCCCGACAGGATGAGTCACCTCGTGACCGCAGACCAGCTGTACGAGGCGCCGCCCCTCGCCGCGCCGGACGTCGGCCGCGGGTACGCCGCCGAGCTGCTCAGGCGGCTCGGGCCCGGCGAGCCCGGGTTCCAGGCGCGGGTGGGCGAGGCCCTGGACGAGGCGGAGGGCCTGCTGCGCGCGTGCACGCGGGACACGGCCGACCCCCGGGTCATGGCGCTCACCGGGCATCTGGCGGCCACCGGCGGCAAGCGCATGCGGCCCCTGCTGGTGCTGCTGGCCGCGGAGTTCGGCGATCCGTACCGGGAGGGCGTCGCCCGGGCGGCCGTCGTCGCCGAACTCGTCCACCTCGCCTCGCTCTACCACGACGACGTGGTGGACCGCGCGGCTACCCGGCACGGTGCCCCCACCGCCAACGCCCTGTGGGGCAACCGGCAGGCGGTCCAGGGCGGCGACTGGCTGCTGGCCCGCGCCGCGCGGCTCTCCGCCGACCTGGTGCCCGAGGCGCTGCGCCTCAACGCCCTTACGGCGGGCCGCGTCATCGCGGGCCAGACGCGCGAGCTGGCCGGGCCGGTGCCGGGCGAGGACCCCGTCGGCCACTACTTCCGGGTCACCGCGGGCAAGACCGCCGCGCTGCTGGCCATGTCGCTGGGCGTCGGCGCCTTCCAGTCCGGCGCGTCGCCGGCCGTCGCGGACGCCCTCATCGAGTACGGGGAGCAGCTCGGGATCGCCTTCCAGATCGCCGACGACCTGCTCGACCTGCTCTCCCCCGAGGCGTCCAGCGGCAAGCAGCAGGGCAAGGACCTGCTGGCCGGCGTGGACAGCCTGCCCGTCATGCTGGCCCGGGCGGGCACCGACCCGCGCGATGCCGAACTGCGTGAGCTGCTCGCGGCCGGGCCCGCGGCGGGGGCCGGCTGGCACCGTCGCGCCCTCGACCTCTTCGCGGTGTCGCAGGCCACGATCCGCACGGAGGCGATCCTGTATCAGCGGCTGGCCCTGGCCAGGTCGGCGCTCACGTCCCTGCCGCCGCTGCCGGCGCGGGACGCGCTGGATTCGCTGTGCGACTTCGTGGCGCGGCGTACGGGGTGAGGTGCGGGGTGGCTGCGCCGCTGGGCCGGGTGTGCTGGTCGGTTCTGTTGGGCCGGCCGGGCCCGTTGCGGCGGGTTCCGTCGCGTTGCCGCCGTGTCCGTCACCGTTGGGAGGAAACCCCGTGTCGGCGGCCGTGCTCGAAGGGACGCCGGGTCCGGTTCTGCTGACGGTGATCGACCGTGCGCGGAGCCGGAGGAGGTGGCGGCCGTTGCCGCGCTCCTGGTGGCCTCGTCGGCCGTACGGCGAACGCCTGAGGCGAGTGCTCGCTGACGCGCGGGGCGGATGCGCCGACCGCACGGGGTGAGCTGCCGCTGGCTGTGAGGGTCCCGAGGGGAGCTGCGCCCAGCGCACGAGACGGGCTGTCGCCGACCGCACAAGGTGAGCTGCCGCTGGCCGTCAGGGCCTTCCAAGGCGCGCTGTCGCTGACGTACGAGACGGCCCTCGCTGTCCGCCTGAGGCCGGTTCCCGCCGACCACTCAAGGCCGGTCCCGCCGGACACCCGAGCCCCGTTCCATCGACCCGACCAAGACCGGTCTCACCAGTCGCCCAGGGCCGGTCCCACCGGGCCGCCCAAGGCCGGTCCTGCCAGTCAGCCGAGGCCGGTCCCGCCGAACACCCGGGGCCGGTCCCACCGACCGCCGGAAGCCCGTCCTGCCAGTCGGCCGAGGTCGGTTCCGCCGGCCGCTCCAGGCGGGTCCGTCAGTGTCCGAGGTCGGTCCTGCCGGACATCAGAACCCGGTCCGGTCAGTCGTCCGAAGCCGGTACGTCGCCCGGGCGCCTCCTCGTCGTCCGGCCGGACCGCGGACGGCGGCCCGGCGGGGAGAGCGCCGGTGTTCTTCAGATCAGGCCGACCTGCATGGCCCGGGCGCCCGCCTGGAAGCGGCTGCGGGCGTCCAGGGCCACCATCGCGGCCGCCACGTCGTTGCGCACCGTGCGGACGCTGCAGCCGAGCCGGCGGGCGATGGCGTCGTCCGTGAGGCCCTCGGCCAGCAGCCGCAGGACGATCTCCGTGCGGGGTCTGCGGGTGGCGGGGGTGCCGGGCGTGCGTCTGAGCTGCCTCACGGCCGTTCCGCGCTCCCACAGGCGCTCCGCGAGGGAGCACAGGGAGTCCAGTTCCGCGGCGGAGCGCACCACTCGGGGCGCCTGGGAGTCGTCGACCACCACGGCCGCCGCACCGTCCATGATCATGGCGCACAGCGGCACCGTGTCGACCATGCGCGGCGGGACGTCCTGCTGGGCCAGCCACTGCGCGTGGACCGTGGCGCCGTGGGCGTGGAAGACGGAGGCCGACCACACGGCCCGCAGGCGCATGCCGCGCCGCAGGCTCATGTCCACGAGGGGCCGGGAGAAGGCGAATCCGCCCTCCAGGTAACCGGGGACGAGGAAGACGACGTCGCTCTCGGCCTTGGCGACCATCCGCTCGATCATGGTGGACGCGTCGTTGCGGTGCCCGCTGCCGCCGGGGGACTCCTCGATCCGCTCGGCCGCCCGCTCGTGCAGGGCGATGAACCGATCGACCTCGACCGGGCGGGGCTGCGGCGAGCGCCCCTCGTACATCGACCGGGCCAGCAGGGCCGGCAGGCCGATGCACGGCTCCACGGCGCGGAAGGCCGTGGGGTCGTCCGCCGCGACGCTGGCGAGGCCCTCGGCCCGCAGCGTCTCCATTGCTTGTGCAACTTCGTGCACCGGCCACTTCATGACCTGCGCCAGCTCCTGTGTTTGCCAGTTGGTCCGCCGGAGCAGCCTCCGGTAGAGAAGCTCCGCACGTTCGTCGAGACCGATTCCGGATTGCGCCACGTCAACCTCTCGGAAAATGTCTTTCCAGGGGGCAGGTCCTGCCCGCTCACACCTCAACCTAGACACGCTTGAGAACGGCTTGGAGTGTTCGGTCACCGGTTCGACAGCTTGGTGCCACCGGAACGGAAAAACCCGCCCACCGCGCTGGGGCAGTGGGCGGGGAGAGGGCACAACCGGTCATGCGGTTTTTTCGACAACCGCCGGCCGGCCAGGGGCGACATCGGGTCACATCACCCGGAACGACCGCTTCGAGATGGGCGCGCACACGCACACCAGGGCCAGGCACACCGCGACGGTGACGAGCAGTTCGGCGGCGGTGACGTTGCCGGCGACCATGCTGCGGACGGCGTCGTTGGCGTAGGAGATGGGGTTGCCCTGGGCGATGACGCGGAGCCCGGTCGGCATGGACTCCGGCGGCACGAAGGCGTTGGAGGCGAACAGCAGCGGGAAGGTGAGCAGCGTGGTGATCATGCGCAGCACGTCGCCGTTGCGCAGCAGCGCGGCCATCATGATGAAGATCCAGCTCATGGACCAGCCGACGAGGGCGCTCATCAGGATCGCGCCGATGACGCCGAGGATGCCGCCGGGGGGCGCGAAGCCGAAGATCAGCGCGGCCAGGACGGCGACGGCGATCAGCTGGTAGAGCGAGCGGGCCGCGTCGGCGAAGCTGCGGGCGAGCAGCACGCTGAAGCGGTTGATGGGCAGTGTGTGGAAGCGCGTGATCACGTCGTTGCGCAGGTCGTTGATGAGGCCGTTGCCCGCCTGGGCGCCGGCCGCGACCGCGGTGATGATCATGATGGCGGGCGCCAGGTTGTCGATGTACGCCATGTCGGTGGGCATGCCGGGCGCGTCGCCCAGCGTCTTGAGCACACCGGCGAACATCAGCAGCATGACGAGGGGTTCGACGAACGTCACGATGACCACGCCGGGCTGCAGATAGGGCCGCACCGAGCGGTTGGTGAGGGCCAGGGTCTGGGTGAACAGGTTGCTGGCGCTCCACTGTTCGGCCGGGGTGTCCGTGTCCCGCCGTTTCGGCGGCGTCTGCCGCGTGTTGGCCTCGGCCTGGACGACCGTCATCTGTGTGCTCCTTCTTCGGTGGGGATGGCCGGGACGGTCACGCGGGCACCGGGGCCTCGGCGGACTCGTGGGTCAGTCGCAGGTAGACGTCGTCCAGGGTCGGTTCGGAGAAGCCGAGTTCGGCGATCTCGGCGTGCGCCTCGTTCAGGGTGCGCACCACGGCCGCGAGGTCGGCGGAGGCGGCGACCGGGACGCCGACGACGGCGCCGGACTCCTGCGGGGCGGCCCGGAACCCGGCGGCGTCGAGCGCCTTGACCGCGGCGGAGACCGCCGACTCGGAGGACAGCGTCACGGTGACCATGCGCTGCCCGACGGCCGCCTTGAGCTCGGCCGGTGTGCCGCCGGCCACCACGGATCCCTTGGACAGCAGGGTGATCCGCTCGCAGAGCTGGTCGGCCTCTTCCAGGTACTGCGTGGTGAGCAGCACCGAGACGCCGTCCTTGGCGAGCCGCTTGATGATGTCCCACACGCCGATGCGGGAGGTGGGGTCGAGGCCGGTGGTCGGCTCGTCGAGGAAGATGACCTGCGGGGCGCCGACGAGGCTGGCCGCGATGTCCAGCCGTCGGCGCATGCCGCCCGAGTACTGGGAGGCCGGGCGCTTGGCGGCCTCGGACAGGTCGAACAGCTCCAGCAGTTCGTCCGCGCGGACCGCGGCCTGGCGGCCGGTCGCGCCGAGCAGCCGCGCGATCAGCGTCAGGTTCTCCCGCCCGGTCAGCTGCTCGTCCACCGAGGCGAACTGCCCCGTCAGGCCGATGCGCCGGCGGACCTCCTGCGCGTCCGCGGACACGTCGAGGCCGCAGATCCGGGCCGTGCCGGAGGTCGGCTCCAGCAGTGTGGACAGGATGTGGACGAGGGTGGTCTTGCCGGCGCCGTTGTGCCCGAGCAAGCCGTGGATCGAACCCTCGGGAACCGAGACGTTCACACCGTCCAGTGCGACGACGTCACCGAACGACTTCGTTACGTCGATTGCCTCAATCATAGGTTTGGCCACGTGCTTGGCCTCCGTTGCTCTCTCCGGCGGCCCGGTGGCAGGCCATGGTTCGGATATGAAGGGGAATTTCCTCAACCGCTGCTTCGTGATGCTAGGGCGGTATCAGAACGGAGGTGGCTTGTCTGCAGGTTGCTGAAATAGGGCAGTTGCAGATCGGGGATCTTCCGGCGGTCAGGCGCCGTTCGATTCGGTGATACGGGCGGTGCGCGGCCGGGCCATGCGCAGGTAATCCTCGGTGGCGAGGGCCATGGACAGGTCCAGCCGGGCCGCGTTGAAGAACAGCACGTCGTTGCGGAGCAGGTCCTCCTCGACGACGAGTTCGAGGTCGGGGTGGAAGGAGAAGGGAATGATGGAGCCGCTGACCGAGCCGGCGAGCCGCTCGGCGGTCTCCCGGTCGGCGAATCCGGCCTTGCGCCCGCCGGCGCACTCCGCGACCCGTTGCAGGTCCAGGCGCCGGTCGCCGGGGATGACGGCCAGCACGTACCGGCAGGTGTGCTTGGTCGGCCGTACGGCCACCACCAGGCACTTGGCGCTCTGGGCGAGTTCGTGCCCGCGCATCGCGCTGACGACCTCGGTGCGGCCCTCGGGTTCGTGCTCGATCAGGCGGTAGGCGGCGACGTGCTGGTCGGCCAGCGCACGCAGCCGCCGGTAGGTCGTCAGGTCGTCGTCCAGCAGGGCGCCGGAGAGGTGCCCGGCGTGGGTCATCTCGTCTCCCGGGTCATCAGACGGTCAGGCCGCCGTCGATCTGGAAGACCGAGCCGGTGATGTAGGCGGCGCGCTCGCTCGCCAGGTAGGCGACGAGGTCCGCGACTTCTTCGGCCTGGCCGAAACGGCGCAGCGGAATGTTCTTCGCCGCGTCCTTCTTGACCTTCTCCGACAGTTCGGCCGTCATATCGGTCTCGATGAATCCGGGCGCCACCACGTTCGCCCTGATGTTGTACCGGCCGACTTCTTTTGCGAGCGCCTTGGAGAAACCGATGATGCCGGCCTTGGAGGCGGAATAGTTCGACTGGGTCGCGTGTCCGTAGACACCGGCGATGGAGGAAATGTTGATGATGGTGCCGGACTTGCGCTTCATCATTTCGAAAATCACCGCGCGGCACACGTGGTAGACGCCGTCGAGGTTGGTGTCCAGGACGCTGTGCCAGTCCTCGTCGGACATGAGGACCAGCGGGTTGTCGCGGGTGATGCCGGCCGAGCTGACCGCCACGTCGACCGGGCCGAGTTCGCCCTCCGCGCGCGCGACCCAGTCCCGTACCGAGGCGGCGTCGGTGACGTCGGCGCGGACCGCGAGGGCCCGGCGGCCGAGTTCACCCGCCTCCTTCTCCAGTTCGAGCGCGGCCTGTTCGTTGGACTGGTAGCAGAAGGTGACGTCGTATCCCTCGGCCGCGAGCCGCAGGACCACGGCGCGGCCGATCCCGCGTGATCCTCCGCTCACCAGGGCGACCGGCGCTGTGTTCTCGGTCATGACACTCCGTAGGTTGTCGGCCGGCCCGGGGCGGGCCGGGTCGTTCAGGGCGTGAGCTGCGGGACGGGCGGCGCGAGGGTCTCGCCGGGGCGGAAGGCCATGGTGATCCGGCCGACGGTGAGCAGCGGGGCGCCGCCGACCGTGCTCTCCCCCTCGAAGATCATCGTGTCGTTCACGGCGACGCCCAGCCGGACGTGGTGCTCGACGAGGTCGCCGGGCTGGGCCCTGCGGTGGAACTCGATGCCGCTCATCGAGCCGAACAGCATGACCTGCCCCTCGGCCGTGCCGCCCGCCAGGCGGGTGGCGAGGATGCCCGCGGTCTGCGTCCAGGACTCGACCAGCAGGAAGTCGGGGTAGGCCAGTTCGTCCTGGCCGGCCGGTTCGGCGAGCCGCGCGTACCAGGGCTCGTTGAGGGTGACGGCCTTGACCGCCCGGATGCGCTCGTCGTCCATCTCCAGCACGCGGTCGACCAGCAGCATCGGATAGCGGTGCGGCAGCGTGGCGCGAACCTCGGCGGGGCTCAGCACGCCGCCACCTCCGGCCGGTAGCTCAGCCGGACGGTGGCGGCCCGGCCGCGTGCCGTCGCCACCTTGGCGCTGCACCGCCAGCCCTCGGCGCGCCGCGACCAGGTCACGTCGATCGCCAGCTCGTCACCGGGGTGGACGGCGGACAAGAACCGCGTGGACTCCACGGCCGCGAACCGCAGTTCGCCGGCCTCGGGCGGCGGCGCGGACTCGGCGGCGCGGCGCACGCACTCCAGCACGCACACGCCGGGGAAGATCGGGAAGTCCGGGTAGTGCCCGGCGAAGACGGGCTCGTGCTCGGTGACCGGCACCGCGAAGCCGGCCGTCCAGCCCTCGGAGGTCTCGTCCCGGGCGGGCTCGCGCACCGGCCGCGCGGTGGCGAGGACGGTGCTGGTCACGAACGCTCCGCCAGTTTCGCGCCGACCACCTCGTAAGCACTGGCGAGCGTCCGCACCGCGCTCATCTCCGTCTCGGCGAACTTGATGCCGTACGTCCGCTCCAGGACGACGACCACTTCGAGGGCCATCAGGGAGTCGACCCCGAGGGACTCCACGAAGTCCGTGTCGTCCTGGACGTCGGCCACGTCCGCGTCGATGGTGTCGGCGAGCAGCCGGCGCAGCTCTTCCCGGTCGAGCCCGGCGGGCGCGTCGATCGGCATGTCTGTTCTTCCCTACTTCCGCGAGAACGGGTGGTCGTCGGTCACTTCGCCGACATGCGCAGCGCGGCGCAGGCGACGACGCCGTTGTCGTCGACGGAGGAGACCAGGGCGACGGCGCCCGCGGGGACCGCCGACTGCTCGGCGGCGCCCAGCAGGGCTCCGATCTGGAAGGCGGCGGAGGCCGCGGCGGTGTCCCCGACGGTGGTCATGGCCGGTGCCCGGTCCAGGGCCTCGGCGCCGAAGCGGGCGGTGAGCACCTCGCGTTCGCGGTCACCGGCAAGGCCCGCGAGCGCGGAGGCGGAGACCGCCCACACGTCCTGGGCCTCGATGCCGCCGCGCCGCAGCACGCCGTCGACGCACGCGTCGAGCGCCTGGGCCGGGTCGTCGTCGAAGTACACCCGCGACTCCACGGCCAGCACCTCGGCCAGGGCGCGGTCCGCGGCGCCCGGGGAGCCGGAGGACTCCAGCATGAACATGGCGCAGCCCTCGCCGAGCAGGGCGTCCGCGCCGTCCTCGCCGCGCCGGTGGTGGTCCAGCCAGGCGCGCGCGGTGGAGAACTCTTCGGCGGCGCCGGACAGCACGGTCCTGGCGCGGCCGGAGGCGAGCAGCCCGGCGGCGTAGCTCAGCGCCGAGAGCCCGGCGATGCGGCCGCCGGCGATGGTGGTGTTGGGGCCCTTGAGGCTGTGCCAGATGGCGCACTGGCCGGCGGCGCAGTTCATCACCGCGTTCGGCATCAGCGACGGGTCGACGTAGAAGGGCTTGTCGCCCTCCAGGGAGGCGCGCGTGAAGTCCATCATGCTCTGCGCGCTGCCGGTGGTGGTGCCCAGGACCAGGGCGGTCTCCTCGTCGGAGCCGGTGCGCCGGTCCCCGGAGTCGCGCAGCAGGTCGCGGACCGCGGTCACGGCCAGTCCGGTCACCCGGTCCATGGACCGGGTGCCCTTCTTGCCGAGGACCTCGCGCAGTTCGAAGCCGGGGATGAGGCAGGCCCGGCTGTCCGGGGCGGCCCACTGCCCGGCGTCCAGCGGGGACGAGGCGTCCTGTCCGGCCAGCATGCCGGCCACGAACCTGTCCTTGCCGATGCCGAAGGGCGACACCGCGGACCACGCGGTGATCACCGGCCGGGTCGCGGTCGCCGGCGCGCTCGCCGTAAGGGTCATGGTCACATTCCGTTCTGCTCGGTGGTGCTCGGTGTCCTCGAAGGTGCGGTGCCGCTCACACGGCGGCCGGCTGGGCGCGGGCCGGTACCGGCGGGCGCAGCACCAGCGTGGCGACGGCGTCGTCGGAGTCGGTGCCCGCCACCAGCCACATCGGGCCGTCGGCCCCCGCGTCGAGGGCACCGATCGCCGCCGCGCACTGCACGACGCCGAGCGCCCCGGACAGCTCGCCCCACACGGCGGTGAGGTCGTGCACGGGCTGCCCCTTCGGCAGGGCGCCGGTGGCGTCCGCGGGGGCGTACCAGGCGGCGGGCTCGGGCTCGGCCTCGGCGAGTTCCGCGACGGTGGCCGCCACGTCCGCTCCCCTGGTGTGCGCGCCGACGACGGCCCGGACGGTGGCGCCGCGGGCCGCGGCGGTCTCCTCGCTCTCCAGCACCAGGGCGGCGGCGCCGTCCGCCAGCGGGTGGCCTGCCAGGCCGCGCGCGATCTCGTTGTCCGGCTCGACGCCGACCACGACGACGTGGTCGGCGCGTCCGGAGCGCAGCAGGGCGGTGCCCCAGCGCACCGCGTCGAGCCCGGAGGCGGGACCGTTGCACAGCATGAGGTTGGGGCCCTTGAGCCCCCACCTGATGGCGATCTCGGAGGCGACGATGTTGCTGGAGGCGTTCGGGGTGTCCATCGGGCTGACGCCGTGGGTGCCCTCGTCCGCGATGGTCTTGACGACGCGGCAGACGGTGTCGACGTTGCCCAGGTTGGAGCTGACCAGGACGGCCGTCCTGGTGCCGTCGACGGTGAGTTCGCCGTCCTGGAGCAGTCCGGCGTCGGTGAGCACGCGCAGCGCGGCGCACAGCCCGAGCTGGGTGGCGCGGTCCTTGTAGCGCAGGCCCTTCTTGCCCAGGACGGCCGCCGGTTCGACGGCGCCCTGCGGGGCCCGGGCCGCCGCCAGCGCGGTCGCGGAGTCGGCTCCCGGCAGGGCGACGCCGACTCCCGTGACGGTAATGATCATGATCCCTCGACAATCGCCACGGCGTTGACCCCGCCGAACCCGAACCCGTGCACCTGCGCCAGCGACACGTCGTGCTTGGCCTCCTGGCCGCGGACCAGGCGCAGCCCCGCGGCCTCCTCGATCGGCTCCTCGAGGTTGACCAGCGGCGGCACCTTGCCGGTGGCCATCGTCTGCAGGGTGGTGACGAGGCTCATCAGGCCCGCCGAGCCGCTGGTGTGACCCGTCATCGGCTTGATGCCGGTGACCACCGGGCCGCCGGCCGCCTCGCCGAACACCTCGCCGTACGCGGTGATCTCGACCAGGTCGTTGAGGGGGGTGCCGGTGCCGTGCAGCATCACCATGTCGATGTCCTCGACGCGGGTGCCGGCCAGCCGGTGCGCCTGGCGCATCGCCTCGGCGACCTGCTGCGGGTCGGGCGCGGTGGGGTGCTTGGCGTCGCAGGTCATGCCGACGCCGCGCAGCCTGCCCCACAGCCGGCCGCCCGGCCATCCGACGTGTTCACCGCGCAGGACGACGGCGGCGGCGCCGTCGCCGAGGATGGTGCCCCGGCGGTTGACGTCCAGGGTGCGCAGCGCGGTCGGCGGGTTCGGCTGGACCCGGTCGGCCAGCCCGTGCATGCTCTCGGTGATCGCGTCGACGCCCGCGACGATGACGGTGTCCGCCTCGCCCAGTGCCAGCAGGTCGGCGCCGAGCGCGAGGGTGTAGAGGGACGCGGAGCACGCGTTGGAGACGGTGAGGGTGTCGGCGGTGCCGAACCGTTCGCGCAGCGCGGTGCCGAAGTGCAGCCGGTCGAGGCCGAACGGCGCGCCGTCGCGCCACCACAGCTCCGCCGATCTCAGCTCACGCAGTCCGGTGCCCACCAGGACGGGGACGCCGGAGAGGTCGTCGCCGAGCCCGGCGTCGGCGGCGGCCTGGCCGACGGCCTCCAGCAGGAACTCGGTGGCGCGGCCCGGCCGGTCGGCGACCGGCCCGGGCCGGTCGTCGATCTCGAACAGCTGCTTGCCGTTGTAGAGGCCGCTGTCGAAGCCGCGCAGCGGGCCGAGCCCGCCGCGACCGGCGCACAGGTTGGCGAAGATCTCGTCGGCGTCCCGGCCGACGCTCGCGACGGCGCCGACGCCGGTGATGGGGACCCTCATCGGACACCGTCCTGGTACTTGCCCAGGATCACGATGGCGTTGTTGCCGCCGAAGGCCAGGCCGTTGTTCTGCACGATCCGCAGGTCCGCCTCGACGGACTGGTTGGGCACGCAGTCGATCTCGCACTCGGGGTCGGTCTCGCGGTGGTTGATGGTCGGCGGGATGAAGCCGTGGTGGATCGACAGGGCGCACGCGATGGCGGCGAGCGCGCTCGCGGCGCCCATGGTGTGACCGAGCATCGACTTCAGCGACACGGTGCGCGGCACGGTCTCGCCGTACACGTCGTGGATGGCCCGCGACTCGGTCACGTCGTTGGCCTTGGTGCCGGTGCCGTGCGCGGAGATCAGGTCGACCTCGGACGCCTTGACGCCGGCGTTCTCCAGGGCGATCTCCATGCAGCGGGCGACGCTGTCCTGGTTCGGGGCGACCTGGTGGTACGCGTCGCAGTTCATGCCGTAGCCGAGCACCTCGGCGTAGATGCGGGCGCCGCGGGCCTTGGCGGAGGCGAGGCTCTCCAGCATCAGCACGCCCGCGCCCTCACCGGTGAGGATGCCCTTGCGGTCGACGTCGAAGGGGCGGCACACGTCGGGGGCGATGGTGCCGAGCCGGTAGAAGCCGGTGAAGGTCTTGCGGCACATCGCGTCGGCGCCGCCGCACAGCGCGTAGTCGACCTCGCCGCTGCGGATGGCGTCGAAGCCCTGGCCGATGGCGTAGTTGCCGGCCGAGCAGGCGGTGGCGATGGTCACCGCCTCGACGTTGGACAGGCCGAGTTCCTGGGCGGCGGCGATGGAGAGTCTGTTGGGGTGGACGCGGCGGGTGACCGTCGGGTCCATGGCGGCGGGGCCGGAGGTGACCTCGGTCTCGACGAGGTGGTCGAGTTCGTAGGACTCCCCGTCGGTGGTGCCGATGGAGATCATGCCGCGCTGGGCGCGCAGCGCCTCCAGGTCGGCTCCTGCGGCCTCGACGGCCATGCGGGCGGCGGCCACCGAGAACTGCGTGGCGCGGCCCAGGGTCTCGGTGGGCAGGTGGTGGATCCACCGCTCCGGTTCGGCGCCGGTGATCTCGCAGCCGTTGGCGTGCGCGAAGCCCTCGGTGTCGAACAGCGTGATCGGCTTGGCGCCGCTGCGGCCGGCCCGCAGCCCTTCGGCGAACTCATCGGCGCCCACACCGATGCTGGAGAACACGCCGAACCCGGTCAGCACCACCCGGGTGGCCGCGTCGTCACACGTCGCGTCGGAAACGTTCACTGACATCAATCTCCCTCGGTACGGCGTGGTCGCCTGGATGAGGACGTGCGTGAAGGACCGGCAGGCGGTGCCGGAACGGCGGCCGAGCAGCGGAGGGCCGACGGGTCGCGCAGCCCTCCGGTCGCTCGGCTTCCCGGGTGTTACCTGGCGGCGACGGCCTCGCCGACCACGGCGTAGACGCCGTCGAGGTTGACCATGCGCTCCAGCTCGGTCTGCTCGATCGTGACCTTGAACTCCTTCTCCAGGCCCGCGAGGATCTCGATGGCCCGCAGCGAGTCCGCGCCGTGGTCCTCCTTGAAGAGGCTGCCGTCGGTCACCTCGTCCTCTTCGAGCTCCAGGACGTCGCAGACGATCTCCTTGATGCGAGCCTGCTGACCGGCGTCGATGGTGGTGGTCATGTCTTTTCCTCTGTTCTTTCCGTGGTCCCCAGTGCAGGGAAGGGTGGTTCGTGACGGCCGGCGGCCGGAGCCGGCCGGGCCGCACGTCTTGGGGCGCGCGCCTGCGAGTCGGGCGCGCGGGGTCACTCGCGGGTCGCGCGCGGGGTCACCGGCGCGGTCCGGCGAGGGTTTCGGGCCGGAGCCGGAAGGGCCGGGGCGGGGTGCCGCGCCGGACGCTGCCCCGGCACACCTCCCGGGGGTCCCAGTCGTCCGGCCGGTCGGGCAGCAGGCCGGGGTCGCCGTACACGGTGCCGGCGCGGGCGGCGGCCAGCAGCGGCTCGCCGAGGATGTCGGCGGCGCAGTTGATGCCGCCGAGCATGACGCCCGCGATGCCGTTGCCGGCCTGGGTGCTGGCGCCGACGACGTGCAGTCCGCCGATGGCGGTCGCGGTGCCGGGGCGGGCGGTGCCGCCCCACTCGGCCATCCCGAAGGGGGTGCCTCCGGTGGACAGCGTGTACCGCTCGTGGGTCAGCGGGGTCGCCGCCTCCAGGTGGGTGATGTGCGGGCGCAGCGGTCCGAGGGCCTTCTCGGCGGCGTTGAGCGTGGCCTCGGTCAGGTCCCGCTTGCGGCTCAGGTAGACCGGGTTGCGCCGGTAGTCGCCGCCGTCGGCGGGTCCCCCGGTGACGCCCCACCAGGCGTAGTCGGGCGGGCACAGCGTCATGACCTGGAGGTTGGCGTGTCCGGGCGGGCACATGGCGCGGTTGCCGGGGTCCTTGAGCGAGGCGAACGAGCAGAAGAGGAAGGGGACTTCGCTCGTGCCGCCGCCGCTCACGGCGTCGAAGTAGCCGTCGATGTCGTCGGTGTCGTACCACCACAGGTTGGCGTTGGGCCGGTCCCGCAGGTCGGTGTCGAGGCCGAGGTAGAGCACCAGCCACGGCATGCCCATGCGGGCCTGCTCGGTGCGGGTGACCAGGGACTTCTGGAAGTGCTCCCGGCCGACCAGTTCGAGGACGGTGCGGGGGTAGTCCGCGTTGGACACCACCAGGTCCGCGGTGACGATCTCGCCGCTGTCCAGGTGCACTCCGGTGACCTTGCCGTTGTCGACGAGGATGCGGCGCACCCGGCTGCGGGTGCGGACCTGCCCGCCGTGCGCCTCGATCACCTCGACCAGGCCGGCGGAGAGCACCTGCCCGCCGCCGGCCGGGAAGTACGCGCCGCGCAGGTAGTGGTCGGTGACGCTGGTGTGCCGGGCCACGGTGGCCTGCTTGGGGGTGAGCCCGTAGTTGGGGGCCTGCGCGGCGAGCACCGTGCGGGCCCGGGGGGACAGTCCGCACTGCCGGAACAGGTCGTCCAGCGTGCGCCTGCCCCACTGGCGCAGGGTGGTGGTGCGGGCGGCGATGTCCTGCGGGGACCACTGGTGGGCCTCGAACAGCGCGGCGCGCTGCTCCTCGCCGAGCGCCGAGCAGACGTCGACGAACGCGTTCAGGCCGTGCGCCTCCTCGGGCATCGCCGCGGTCAGGCGCCGCCGGTACGCCTCCCAGCCGGCGGGCATGTCGACGGACACCCCGGGCACCCTGATGAGGTCGAAGCCGTCCTGGTCCATCTCCAGGAAGTCGACCCGGTCGGCGAGGCCCACCCCGGACAGGATGCTCGGGATGACACCGCCGGGCGCGCAGTCGCCGAGGTAGTGGACGCCCACGTCGAACTCGTAGGCCCGGCGCCGCCGGAACACATGGCTGTTGCCGCCCACGATCGTGAACTGCTCCAGTACCAGGACGCGCCGGCCGGCTGCCGCGAGGTAGGCCGCGGCGGTCAGTCCGCCGAGGCCGGCGCCGACCACGACGGCATCCCAGTCGGTGCGGCGCCCGGTGCCGCGCGCGTCGCTGTCCACAGTCGTCTCCTCGTCGTTCGCCGCAGGGTGGGGTGCCCGGCCCGCGCTGTGCGGGCCGGGGCGGGTGTCCGTCACGCGGGTGTCAGCCGCAGCCGCCGGCGTGACCCTGGTCGCCGCCGGCCGCCAGCAGGTCGGCGTGGGTCGCCGGGTCCGGCGCCTCGACGGCCGGCCCGGCGATCTGTCCGCTGTCCTTCAGGGACCGGACGAAGGGCGCGACCCGGTCGACGCCCCAGAACTTGTCGCGGCCGTTGATGAAGAACGGCACGCCGAACAGCCCGTCGTGGGCGGACTCCGCGAGGTACGCGGCGCCGCGCTTGCGCAGGTCGGGGTCCTGGGCCGCGGTGGACAGCCGGCCGGCGTCCAGGCCGAGGTCGGCCGCGATGGCGGCGATGACCTCCGGCTCGGAGATGTTCTTGCCCTCCTGCCAGCGGGCGCGGTAGGCGGCGGCCACGAAGTCCTTGCCGCGGCCCTCGTCCTCGGCGGCGATCCACGCCAGGTGGGAGACCTCCCAGCACGGGTTGCGGTCGATGGGCCAGGTGATGTCGGTCAGCCCGCGCTCGGTGCCGAGGCGGCGGGTGTCCTGCAGGATGTAGAAGTTCTTCGCCCGGCTCATGGCGACGATCGGCAGGGTGACGCCCTCGTCGGCCAGGAGCCGTGCGGTCTCCTCGTCCGGCTCCCAGAACGGCAGCCATTCGATGGCGTCGAGCACCTCGGGGTGGGTGCGCATCAGGTCGCGGTAGGCGAACCAGGAATACGGGCTGCGCAGGGAGAAGTACCAGCGCGGCCGGCGGCGGGAAGCCATGGGGTCCTCCGGGCTGTGGGGTGGGGGGTCACTCGCCGCGCAGCGCGCGCAGAACCTCGTCGTCGAAGACGGCCATCTGCCACTCGGCCTCCGGGGACTCCTTGTGGCAGTAGCCGTGGGTGATCTCGCCGGTGGCGGTCTTGACGAGCTTGCCGTCCCGCACGACGTAGAAGTCCATGCGGGAGGTGTAGAGCATGTCCTTGAAGACGGACTCCACGGTGTAGACCGTGTACAGGTCCTCTTCCATGATCGTCTCGTCGGTGAAGCGCAGCTTGTTCGACGTCACGACGGGGATCCAGCCGCGCTCGTCGAGCAGCCGCTTGATGCTGATGCCGCGGGAGGCGACGAAGAGGTGCTTGGCCTCCTCCATCTGGCGCAGGTAGCCGGACATCTGCATGCGCTCGGTGAAGTGGCAGTAGTAGTACGGCACCCGCCACTTCCAGCCGACGGCGTTGTCGTCGCCGATGATCTCGGCGAGCACCGGGTCGGTGTCGGCGTCCTCGCCGCGGTGGAAGGCGCCGTTGAGGTCGTCGCTCGGGGTGGCGGCCAGCTCGGTGGGCTCGGCGGTGGCGAGCCGGTCCACGACGAAGCGCTCCAGCTCGGCGGGGAGCGGCGCCGGGTCGGGGATGGCCGGGTCGCGGCGCAGCAGCACGCGCAGCTTGGAGGTGACGGCCTTCTTGGGCGCGCCGTCGCGCTGCACGATCGCGGCCACCGCGAAGACCATCTCGCGGTCGGTGTCCTTGGTCTTCGGGGTGACCTCGATCAGCACGTCGTCGTCGAGGGTGAGCACGGTGTGCAGGCGGGTGTCGACGCCGACCACGTCGAAGTTGACGCCGTGCACCAGGTACAGCTCGGTGGCGCCGAGGCCGACGGCCCGGAAGTGGTCGAGCACCGCGGCTTCGAGCATGTAGTTGTCGCACTTGAAGCCGATCGCGGTGTTGATGTTGCCGCCCTCGTAGGGGGGACGCATGGTCACCGAACTCGGCTCGGTCAGCAGCTTCTTGATCTCGACATCGGTCAGGGTGGCCATCGATGTACTCCCGTACTCAGTTGACCGCCGTCGGGGGGTTGCCCGCCGACAGGGTGGTGAGGAATTGCTGGACAGCGAGCGAGAACCGCTCCGGGCGCTCGGCCATCGGGGTGTGACCGCAGCCGTCGATCCGGTCGAGCGAGGCGTTGCCGAGCAGGGCCGCGAGGCCCGTGCCCTCGGCCGGTGGCGCGATCGGGTCCTCGGCTCCGACGACGACGTGGACGGGCAGGTCCACCTGGCCGACGGGCAGGAAGGGGGTGCGCAGGTAGGCGTGCAGGTGGCGGACCACCCAGTGCGGGCCGAGCTGTTCCAGGGAGCGCTCGGCCATCTCGGCCCGCAGGTCGGGGTCGAGGTGCTTGCGGGACCGGGCCTGGATGCCGTCCTCGGCGCCGAGGCGCAACAGGTCGAGGAAGTGCGGCAGTTCGGCCCAGCTGAAGTCCTCCGGGCGCTGCCGGTGGAACGGTGAGACGAGCACGGCGGCGCGGATGCCGAGTGTGTCGCGCGGGTCCTTGCCGGCCGCCGCGGTGTCGGCGAGCAGGGTGAGCAGCAGGACGGTGGCGAAGGAGTGCGCGATCACCACGTCCACGCCGCCGGGGATCCGCGCGACCGCCTCGGTGATCCAGGCGGCGTCGTCGCGTTCGGCGACCGCGAAGGCGCCGCCGGCCCGCCAGGGCAGGCCGGCGCTCCACAGTTCCAGTCCCGGCGGCCGGTGCTCCACGAACGCGTCCCAGGAGCTCTCGCTGCTGCCGAGGCCGTGCAGCAGCAGGGCGCGCGTGCCCGCCTCGGCGGACGCGCACCGCTGCCGGAGCACCAGCGGCTCGGCATGGGCTTCCTGGAGCACCGGATATCCCTTTCGAAGAAATTCGGGCAGCAAGGGGTATTGCCCGGGCCAGAATTCAGCCCGGCACACTTTCCGCCACGCTAGCAACCTTGTCCGGGTCGGCAGAGAGCCGTCCGGGGATTTTGCAGCGATATGCAATCCGCCGCTCCGGCACGTCATTTGACGGGCCGCACACTCAAATCATCCAGGAATTCCGGCCCGCCGAAAGAGGCGTTTCAGCAAGCTGCGACTACAAATTTTTCCAACTGCCGACGACGTCGTCGGCGTCGCCCCGCGTCGCCATCGACCGCCGGGCCACCACCAGCGCCTTCGGCCAGTTCACGGTCAGTACGGCGGTCAGGCGGGCCCCGCGCCGGTAGGCGACGGCGAACCGGCGGCGCGGACCGCCCGCCCGCACCACGTCGGTCTCGTCGCCCGGCCCCGGCCGCCCCAGCAGGGTGATCTTGCCGCCGTACTGGTCGGACCAGACGAAGAACTCGTGCCGGTACGGCTCCGGGTCCGGCCCGGCGATGGCGCGGGCCACGACCGCGGCCTGCTCGACGGCGTTGGTCCAGTGCTCGACCCGGACGTGCCGGCCCAGCAGCGGGTCGTGGCAGCGGGCGACGTCGCCGACGGCGTACACGGTGTGGTCGGCGTCGGCCGCGCAGTACTCGTCGCACAGCACGCCGCCGTCGGTGTCCAGCAGGATGCCGGAGTCGGCCAGCCAGCCGGTGGCGGGCCGCACGCCGATGCCCACCACGACGGCGTCCGCGGGCAGGGTGGTGCCGTCGGTGAGCGTCACCCCGGTGACCGACACCCCGCCGACCAGCCCGGCGACGGAGGTGCCGCACAGCAGCCGCACGCCGTTGTCCCGGTGCAGCAGGCTGAGTTCGGCGGCGACGTCCTCGCCGAGCAGCCCGGACAGCGGTGCGGGCTGGGCCTCCACCACGGTCACGTCGATGCCGCGGGCACGCGCCGTGGAGGCCACCTCGGCGCCGATGAAACCGCCGCCGACGACGACCAGCCGGCCGTCGCCGATGCGGTCGAGGTCGGCCCGCAGCCCGTGGCAGTCGGCGAGGGTGCGCAGCACGTGCACTCCCCCGAGTGGCATGCCGGGCAGCAGGCGGGGCGCCGCGCCGCAGGCCAGGACCAGCCGGTCGTAGCCGAGGCGGGTGCCGTCGTCCAGGCGCAGCAGGCGCGCCGCCGGATCCAGGCCGGCCGCGGCGGCGACGTACCGGGTGGCTCCCCACTCCTCGGGGTCGCCGAGCGAGGCGCGTGCGGCGTCCCAGTCGCCGGCGAGGATCTGCTTGGACAGGGGGGGCCGGTCGTAGGGCGCGTCCGGGTCGGGGTCGACCAGGGTGAGGGCGCCCGCGTAGCCGGCCTCCCGCAGGGCCGCCGCCACGCGCGTGCCGCCGACCGAGGCGCCGACGATCACCACACCGCGGCCGGTCACGACGCCGCTCCCCCGTCCGCGGCACCCGCGGACCCGGCCTGTCCGGCCAGGGCGCGCGGGGTGCGCAGCTCCAGGACGTCGCGCAGGCCGAAGGTCCAGCCGGACCTGCGGGCCTTGCCGGCCAGCCGCGCGGCGCGCAGGCTGTCGCCGCCCCGGCCGAAGAAGTCGTCGTCGAGATAGACGGCGGGCACGCCGAGGATCTCGGCGAACAGGGCGCACAGCCGCGCCTCGGCGTCGGTGCGGGGCGCGTCGCCCACCGGTCCGTCCTCGGCCGGTGGCGCGGGCAGGGCGGCCTTGTCGAGCTTGCCGTTGGAGGTCAGGGGGAGTTCGCCGACCACCATGAACGCCGAGGGCACCATGTAGGCGGGCAGGGTCCGGGCGACGGCCTCGCGCAGCGCGGCCGGGTCGGGGGCGGCGCCGTCCTCGGGGACGACGTAACCCGCCAGGTACCGGTCGCCCGAGCCGTCCTCGCGGGCGACGACGGCGGCCTGCCGCACTCCGTCCTGGGCGGCGACGACCGAGGTGACCTCGCCGAGTTCAATGCGGTAGCCGCGGATCTTGACCTGGTCGTCGGTGCGGCCCAGGTACTCGAGGTGGCCGTCGGGCCGCATCCGCGCGATGTCGCCGGTGCGGTACATACGGGTGCCGCCGGGCGCGGCCACGAAGCGTTCCGCGGTCAGTCCGGGGCGGCCCAGGTAGCCGCGCGCGACCTGGCCGCCCGCGATGTACAACTCGCCCTCGGTGCCCGCCGGGACGGGCCTGAGGCGCTCGTCCAGGACGTACAGCTCGGTGCCGGGCGTGGGGCGGCCGATGGGGGTGGCGCCGGGCTCGACGGCGTCGTCGGGCCCGATGGAGAACACGCAGCAGCCGACGGTCGCCTCGGTGGGGCCGTACTCGTTGACGACCGTGGCGCCCGAGTGGGTGCGCCGCCACCGGTCCACGACGTCGCCGATCAGCATCTCGCCGCCGACGACGAGTTCCCCGGTCGGGGACAGGCTGCCGGGCAGCGCGGTCAGCAGCGGCAGGTGCGACGGGGTGGCCTTGACGAAGCCCGGCCGCCCGACCGCTCCCCCGTCCTGTTCCGGTTCCCGGTCCAGCGCGGCGACCCGGACCCGGCCGCCCAGCAGCAGCGGCCCGTACAGCGCGGTGACCGTGAGGTCGAAGGCGACCGGGGAGTGCAGCAGCGCCTCCCGCGCCAGGCCCGGGTAGGCGGCGCAGGCGAACTCCAGGTAGCGCACGAGCGTGTCGTGCTGCACCGCCACGCCCTTGGGGCGGCCGGTGGAGCCCGAGGTGTAGATGACGTACGCCAGGTTCCGCGCGGTGAGCGGCGCGGGCCGGTCGGCGTCGGTCGGGTCGTGCGCGGGACCGCCCGCCGCCTCGGCGGCGGCGACCACGGCGGGGACCGTCACGGTGTGCGGGCCGCCGGCAGCGACCTCGGCGTCCTGGACGAGCATCAGCTGGAGGCCGGTGTCCTCGACGATGAACTCCAGGCGCTCGGCCGGGCAGTCGCTGTCGACCGGGACGTAGGCGGCACCGGCCTTGAGGACGGCGAGCAGGGCCACCACCAGGTCGGCCGACCTGGGGATGCGGACCCCGACCACGTGCTCCGGGCCGATGCCGCGCGCCAGCAGGTGGTGCGCCAGCAGGTTGGCCCGGCGGTTGAGCCCGGCGTAGTCCAGGTCCCGCCCGTCGCTGTGGACGGCGACGGCGTGCGGAGTGCGTGCCACCTGCGCCTCGAAGAGGGCGGGCAGGGACGGTTCAGCCATGGTGTGTTCCTCTTGCTGTCGGAAGTCATCCGGCGTGGTCCGCGGTCAGTTGGCGGATCGTCGGACGCAGGTACAGGTCGCGCATGGCCACCGTGGGGCCGCCGCGCCGGCGCAGCGCGGCGCCCACGCGCATCGCCAGCAGCGAGTTGCCGCCGAGGTCGAAGAAGTTGTCGTCGGGGCCGACCGGGACGCCGAGCACCTCCTGCCACACCTCCAGCAGCGCGTCCTCGAACGTGCCGCCCCGGGCGGGGGTCCGCGCCTCAGGCGTTTTGCTCGGGGCGGTGGCCTGCGGCTCGGGGGTGGCCTTGGCCGGCTGAGCGGGCTTCGGCAGCCTGCGGGTGTCGAGCTTGCCGTTGGTGGTCAGCGGCATCCGGTCCAGCGCGGTGACCGTCGACGGCACCATGTACTCGGGCAGGAACCTGCTCGCGCGCTGCCGCACGGAGGCGGTGTCGTCGCCGTCCATCACCACGTACGCGTCGAGCTGGGCGGTCGCCGCGTCGTCCGGGTCGGCGCGGTTGAGGACCACGGCCGCGGCGGTGACCCGCGGGTCGTCCAGCAGCACCGAGCGGATTTCGTCCAGTTCGATGCGGAAGCCGCGCAGCTTGACCTGGCTGTCCAGCCGGCCCAGGTGCTCCAGCCGGCCGTCGGGCAGCAGCCGTCCCTTGTCGCCGCTGCGGTACATCCGCTCGCCGGTGCGCGGGTCGGTCAGGAACCGCTGCCCGGTCAGCTCGGGCTTGTTCAGGTAGTGCGAGGCCACTCCGGCGCCGCCGACGTAGATCTCGCCGGCCACGCCCACCGGCAGGGTCCGCCCGTCGGGGTCGGCGACCCGCACCCACCAGCCGGGCAGCGCGTGCCCGACCGACCTGGACCCGGCGAGCGCCTCGGCCCGGGTGACGGTCTGCGCGGTGACGTGGACCGTGGTCTCGGTGATGCCGTACATGTTGACCACCCGGCACACGGTCTCCGGGTGCCGGTCGAACCAGGGCAGCAGCATCCGCGGGTCGAGTCCCTCGCCGCCGAAGACGACCAGGCGGACCGGGGCGGGGTCCGCGCCGTCGCGTTCGACCTCGACCAGGTGGGCGAAGGCGGACGGGGTCTGGCTGAGCACCGAGACCCGCTCCCGCCGCAGCAGCGCGTGGAAGTCCTCCGGGGAGCGCGAGACCCAGTACGGCACGACGACCAGGCGTCCGCCGGTGAGCAGGCAGCCCCAGATCTCCCACACCGAGAAGTCGAACGCGCTGGAGTGGAACAGCGTCCAGGTGTCGTCGCCGCCGAGGGCGAAGTCGCCGGTGGTGGCGGCCATCAGGGCGAGCACGTTGACGTGTGGGATGACACAGCCCTTGGGGCGGCCGGTGGAGCCGGAGGTGTAGATGACGTACGCCGGGTCGTCGGCGCCGGTCTCCGACGGCGGCGGCCCGTCGCACTCGGCGGGGGCCAGCTCCGCCAGGCCCGCCAGGGAGACGACGCGGGCGGTGTCGCCGCCGGGGAAGTCCGCCAGCTCGGTGATCACGGTGGTGAGGCCGGCGTCGGACGTCGTGTAGGACAGCCGGTCCTGGGGATAGGCCGGGTCCATCGGCACATAGGTGGCGCCCGCCTTCAGCACCGCGAGCAGGGCGACGATCAGGTCGGCGGTGCGCTCCAGGCACACCCCGACCCGGTCGCGGTCGGCCACGCCGAGGGCGCGCAGGGCGTGCGCGAACCGGTCGGCACGGCGGTCGAGTTCGCCGTAGGTCAGGCGGGTGTCCCCGAAGCACACGGCGACGGCGTCGGGGCGTTCGGCGGCGATCTCGGTGATCGCGCCGTCGATGCGGCGCCGCTGGACCTGCGGCACGGGGCCGGGCCGGCCGAGGGCCGCGAGGTGCTCCGCCTCCTCCTCGTCCCACAGCCGTACGTCCGCGACCAGGGTGTCCGGTGCCTCCGCGAGCGTGCGGTGCGCCCGGCCGACGTGCCGCAGGAACTGCTCGGCCATGCCGGGCGCCAGGGTGCGCGGGGAGAAGTCGCAGCGCAGCGCCCGCTGCCCGGCGGCGTCCCGGGTCACGGTGACCGTGACGGGGAACGGCGGGAGCTGGAACGGCAGGTACTCGGCGCGCACGGCGCCGGGCAGCCCGGCGGCCGGGTCCCGGTCGGCGAAGACGAGGCCCACCGCCGCGGCACCGGACGGGTCGGCGCCCGCGGCCGTCAGCTCGCGCCGGAGGTCCTCGGTGAAGTGGGCCGGTCCGGCGGCCAGGCCGGTGCGCAGTTCCTTGTCGACGGTGCCCAGCGGGTGCGCGCCGTCGGCCGCGACGGGGGTGAGGGCGATGCGGTCGGCGGGGCCGTGGGCGTCGGGGACCGTCACCGCGAGCACCGGCCGGCCGACGCCCTCGTAACGGGCGAGGACGACCCCGAGCGCGGCGGCCCAGCTCTCTGCGTCCCCGGCCGGATGGCCGGCGGCCAGCGGCAGCGTGCGCGTCCCGGGGGTGCCGGGTCCGTGCGGCCGGCCGAGGCCCCAGTCCAGTTCGGCGCCGAGGGCGCAGGCGGCGAGTTCGGAGGCTTGGCGGGCGGGGTCGTTCCCCGGCCCGGGTGCGGGGACGGGGTTGTTCCCCGGCCCGGGGGCGGGGACGGGGTTGTTCCCCGGCCGGGAGGCCGGGGCGGCGGCAGCGCCCCCCTCCGGGCCTGCCCCCAGCAGCCGTGCCGTGAAGTGCCGCAGGGCCTGCATACCCAGGGCTGCGCGGTGGGCCGTGACCACCAGGTCGGTGGTGTCGTCGGTGTAGTGCAGCAGTACCGCGCGGACCAGGGCGTTCACCGGGCGGGTGAGTTCGCGGGCCCGGCGCCGTCCGGCGGCGGGTGCGTCGGCGGGGCACGGCACCCGCTCGGTCCACAGCCGTGCGGAGGCGCGGTCCGGGCCGCCGGCGGCGGGCAGTTCGGCGGCCAGGGCGGCGAACCGCCCGGACAGCGCCTGCGGCCCCGGCGTCCCGCCGGACAGCCGCACCCGCAGGGCGTGGCACGCCGCGCCGGGCGCGGACCGGTAGGTGTCCGAGAGCCACTCGTCGGCGCGGGCGGCGGTGTCCCGCTCCGGCGTGAGTGGCGCGACGGCGTCCTGGTGTGAGATCGACACGACTGGTCCCCTAGACGTGGTTGGTGGTGGCTCAGCGGGTGGTGAAGCCGCCGTCGACGGTCAGCACGGAGCCGGTCACCTGCCTGGACTCGTCGGAGGCCAGCCAGAGTGCGGCGCCCGCCACGTCCTCCGGCTCGATCAGCGCGTTCATCGGCTGCGACTGGACGAACGTCTGCTCGTGCTCGCCGACCGGCAGCCGCAGCGACCTGGCGATCTCGGTGAGCATCCGGCCCTCGGCCTGGCTGTCGTCCCGGATGGAGCCCGGGCACAGGGCGTTGACCCGGACCTTCAGCGGTGCGTAGTCCAGCGCGGCGGCCCTGGTCAGGCCGATCAGGCCGTGCTTGGAGGCGGTGTATCCGGCGAAGTGGCGGTAGCCCACGAGTCCGGCGGTGGAGGCCACGTTGATGACGCTGCCGGAGCGCCGGGCGACCATGTGCGGGCCGACCAGCGACATCATGCGCCAGGCGCCGGACAGGTTGATGTCGATCATCACCTGCCACTCGTCCTCGGTGATCTCGTGGGTGGTCCGGCCGGACGGCGCCACGACGCCCGCGTTGTTGACGAGTACGTCGATGGCGCCGAACCGGTCGCACACCTCGTCGACGACCTTGCGCAGGGCGGCGAGGTCGCGGATGTCGGCCTCGGCGGTGAGCACGGCGGAGCCCTGTTCCCGGCACAACTGCGCGGTGTGCTCCAGCTGGCTGGTGGTGCCGAGCGGGTAGGGCACGCCGGGTACGTCGCCGCACACGTCGAGCAGGGCGAGATCGGCGCCCTCCCGGCTGAACGCCAGCGCGCAGGCACGGCCGACACCGCGCGCGGCTCCCGTCACGACGACGGTCTTTCCTTGCAGGCGCACCAAGACTCCTTAACGTTGGGGGCGGTCGCCGGGGCCCGGCCGGCCGGCTCAGGCGGGGCAGGCGTCCGCGAGTACGCCGATGAGGCCCTCGGGGTTGTCGACCAGGTACATGTGGCCGCCCTCGACCTCCACGAACCGGAAGTCCCTGCTGGTGGCCTTGGACCACTCCATGGCCTGCTCGGGGGTGACGAGGGTGTCGGTGGTGCCGCGCACGGAGATGACCGGCGCGTCCAGCGGCTCCTGGGAGCCGGGCACGTAGCTCTCGTGCATCTCGACGTCGGCGCGCAGGGTGGGCAGCAGCAGCTCCCGCATCTCCGGGTCCTCCAGCGCGTCGTGCCGGTAGCCGGCGAACTCTTTGACGCGGTCGAGGAACTGGTCGTCGTCGAGGCCGCTCGCGCCGTTCTCGCGGCGGGTCCACGGCCCGGGCGAGCCGCTGACCACGAGCGCGGCGAGGTCCACGCCCTCGGTGCGGGTCAGCCGGTGGGCGATCTCGTAGGACAGCACGGCGCCCAGGCTGTGGCCGAACAGGACGACCGGGCCGGCGCCCCTGACCCGGTCGAGCACCTCGGGCAGCAGCCCGTCGGCGGCCACGACCGCGTCCTGGTAGGGCTCCTCCGCGAAGCGCTGCTCGCGGCCGGGCAGCTGGATCGCGGCGAGGTCGAACCGGTCCTGGCACAGCGGCACCCAGGGGCGGAAGACCGAGGCGCCGGCCCCGGCGAACGGCACGCAGAGCACGACCGTCTTTGACATGGTGTTTTCCTTTTCTGTGCTGTCGGGTGAGCGGGTGCCGGGTCAGGCCCGGCCGGTGTGGGCCAGCTTCTTCGCCAGCACCGCCCCGATCTCGGCGAGCGGTTCGGGCCGCATCAGGTCGTTGTGGGAGACGGCGACGGCATGGGTCTCCAGGCCGCCGGCGGCGTGGTCGAGCCACCGGTCGGGGTCGCCTGCCGGGTCGACGGTCGCGGCGAACATCAGCGCGCCCGCCCGGCAGTGGCCGGTGAGCGCCGCCCCGTCGACGCGGAAGCTGTTGGCCATCACGCGCTGCAGCCGCCGCAGCTGGTCCTCGGTGAGGCCCGCCAGGTCGTTGCCGGTGGAGCGGACCGCCGCCATGACCGTGGGGATGTCGACGGGCCCGCCGAGCCGCTCCGGGTCGAGACCGGCCGCGGAGAGCACTCCGGTGAGGAACTCCCGCTCGGAGAACTCCGTCGCGGTGTCGGTCTCGGTGCGCGGGTAGGCGTCCAGCAGCGCGAGCAGTTCCACCTCCTGGCCGTCGGCCTCCAGCAGGACGGCCATGGCGTGCGCGATCCGGCCGCCGAGCGACCAGCCGAGCAGCCGGTAGGGGCCCTCGGGCTGGACGGTGCGGACGCGGGCCACGTAGTCGGCGGCCATCTCCTCCAGGGAGCCGGGCAGCGGGTCGTCGCCGTCGAGGCCGACCGCCTGGAGGCCGTAGAGCCCGACGCCCGCGGGCAGGTGCTCGCCGAGGCCGGCGTACGGCCAGCTGAGCCCGCCGAGCGGGTGCACGCAGAACAGCGGGGCCGCGGCGCCGCCGGGACGCAGCGTCAGCAGCGGGCTGGTGGGTCCGGCCGTGCCGTCCTGGCCGAGGCGGACCGCGAGGGCGGCCACCGTCGGCGCCTCGAAGATCGACACCACCGACATCTCCGTGCCCAGCCGGGCGCGGACCCGGCTGATGAGCCTGGTGGCGAGCAGTGAGTGGCCGCCCAGCTCGAAGAAGTTGTCGTCGATGCCGACGCTGTCGTGGCCGAGGAGTTCGGCGAAGATCTCGCAGAGCGCCGTCTCGGTCGTGTCGCGCGGGGCGCGTCCGGGCCCGCGTTCCAGCTTCTGCGGCGCGGGGAGCGCCTTCTTGTCGACCTTGCCGTTCGGGGTGACCGGCACGGCGTCGATGACCGCGTAGTGCACGGGCACCATGTGGTCGGGCAGCAGCGTGGCGAGGTGGTCGCGCAGTTCCTCCGGGCCGACGGGCGCGGCCGGGTCGGGTGCGGTGACGTACGCGGCGAGGCGGGTGTCGCCCGAGGGGTCCCGGTGGGCGGTGACGACGGCGCTGCCGACCCGGGGGTGCCGGGTGAGCGCGTGCTCGATCTCGCCCAGCTCGATGCGCCGGCCGCGGATCTTGACCTGGTCGTCGGTGCGGCCGAGGAACTCGATCACCCCGTCGCGGGTGAAGCGGGCGATGTCACCGGTGCGGTAGAGCCGCGCGCCGGGCGGGCCGTAGGGGTCGGCGACGAACCGCTCGGCGGTCAGGTCGGGCCTGCCGAGGTAGCCGTGCGCCAACTGCACGCCGCCCAGGTACAGTTCGCCGCTGCTGCCGGCCGGGACCGGGGTGAGCGCGGCGTCCAGGACGTAGGTGCGGGTGTTCCAGACCGGCCGTCCGATCGGGACGACCGCGCTGTCCGGGGCGGTGGCGCAGTCCCAGGCGGTGACGTCGACGGACGCCTCGGTGGGCCCGTACAGGTTGTGCAGTTCGGCGCCGAGCAGGGCCCGGAACCGGTCGCGCAGGCCCGCGGGCAGGGCCTCGCCGCTGCACAGCACGCGGCGCAGGCCGGTGCAGCGGGCGGCCTGCGGCTCGGCGAGGAAGACCTCCAGCATGGACGGCACGAAGTGCACGGTGGTGATGCCGGCGTCCTGGATGAGCCGTGCCAGATAGGCGGGGTCGCGGTGGCCGCCCGGCCGGGCGGCCACCTGGACCGCGCCGGTGATCAGCGGCCAGAAGAACTCCCAGACCGACACGTCGAACCCGGAGGGCGTCTTCTGGAGCACGCGGTCGTCGGCGCCGAGGCGGTAGGCGTCCTGCATCCACAGCAGCCGGTTGACGATGCCCCGGTGCGGCACGACGACACCCTTGGGGCGGCCGGTCGAACCGGACGTGTAGATCAGGTAGGCCGGCGAGTCGGGCAGCGGACCGGGCAGCGCCCGTACGGCGTCGTCGGGCACGTCCGCCAGCTCCCGCTCCAGGCCGGGGTCGTCGAGCACGACGAGGCTGCGGACGGTGGCCCCGGTGTCCTCGGGCAGGGCGCCGAGCGCGTCGACGGTGGTGACGAGCACCGCCGGGCGGGCGTCGCCGAGGACGTAGGCGATCCGCTCGGCCGGATAGTCGGTCTCCACCGGCAGGTAGGCGGCGCCCGCCTTGAGCGCGGCGAGCAGGGCCACGGTCAGGTTGGCGGAGCGCGGCACGGCGACCGCGACGACGTCGCCGGGGCGCACGCCCCGGGAGGCGAGCAGCGCGGCCAGCCGGGCGGAGCGCTCGTCCAGTTCGGCGTAGGTCAGTTCGGCGTCGTCGGCGACGATCGCGGGGCGGTCCGGGGTGCGGGCCGCCTGCGCCGCGAACAGCCCGGCGAGGGTCTCGGGGGCGAAGCCGGTCTGCGTCGCGGGGGGCAGTGCGAGGGTGCGGGCGGTGTCGTTCCAGCCGGCCAGCAGCTGCTCGCGCTCGTCGTCGGCGAGGATGCCGATGCGGGTGAGCGGGACCGCCGGGTCGGCGGCGCCCGTGGTGAGCAGCCGGCCGAGCCGTTCGCCGATGAGCCGGACGGTGTCGGCGTCGAACAGGTCGGCGCTGTACTCGATGGAGACGTCGATGCCCGCGGGGGCGCCGTCGAGGTCGGTGCGCTCGATGAAGTTGAAGCCGAGGTCGAACTTGGCCGCCGTGGTCTCGCCGTCGATGGGGCGCGCGGTCAGGCCCGGCAGGTCCAGGGACGCCTCGGCGTTGTTCTGGAGCACGATCATCACCTGGAACAGCGGATGC